>CAZDYQ010000038.1:0-31387 GCA_964509685.1 uncultured Burkholderiaceae bacterium | reverse complement strand
TCGTCCCAACGTTCACGTGCGGCTTCGTCCGCTCGAATTTGCCTTTTGCCATTGTCGAAGACTCCTGCTTGCTGGATGCCTGTCCGGTTTGTCGATCGCGCCGTGGGCCGGGCCGCGCCGGCCGAGTTCAATTCCGCCCTTCGTCAGGCCCGCCGCTGCAATGCCCGCGCCGGGCCACGCGCCGCGTGGCGGCCGGGCTGCCAGCCGCCACGCGGATCCGTGGTGCCCATGGCGCGGATCGAACGCGCGACCTCTCCCTTACCAAGGGAGTGCTCTACCACTGAGCCACATGGGCCAGAACCAAAAAACGCCGCCCGGATCCAGCCGTGCGGCATACATCCTGGAGCGGGTGAAGGGAATCGAACCCTCGTCGTAAGCTTGGAAGGCTTCTGCTCTACCATTGAGCTACACCCGCCCGTGCCAGACCCATGCGACCAGCCGCGGACACAGGCATGGCGCCGCACACCACGTGGGCCGGTCCTCTGCCCGTTCCTCTTACATGCCTCAGGGTTCCTGGTGGAGAGGGTTGGATTCGAACCAACGTAGGCGTAAGCCAACAGATTTACAGTCTGCCCCCTTTAACCACTCGGGCACCCCTCCAGTGAACCGCTAATTATGTTGGGAATCGGGGACGAAGTCAATTGCCCCCGGGGCCGGAAGGCCTCGTGCGAGCCCGGCCCGGGGGACCGCGCAGCCGGATCCCCCGGGGCTTGCCGGGGCGGCGCCGCTGGGCGAGCATGGGCCATGGAAGCCATCACGAGGACGACTATGAGCTTCGAACCATGGGACAACCCGATGGGAACCGACGGATTCGAGTTCGTGGAGTACGCGGCCCCCGATCCCGAGGCGCTCGGCGCCCTCTTCGAACGGCTCGGCTTCAGGGCGATCGCCCGCCACCGCCACAAGCGGGTCACGCTGTATCGCCAGGGCGGGATCAACTTCATCGTGAACGCCGAGCCGGAATCCTTCGGACAGCGCTTCGCCCGCCTGCACGGCCCCTCGATCTGCGCGATCGCCTTCCGGGTGGCCGACGCCGCGGCCGCCTACCGGCGCGCGATCGACCTGGGCGCCTGGGGCTACGACAGCCGCAGCGGGCCCATGGAGCTGAACATTCCCGCGATCAAGGGCATCGGCGACTCCCTCATCTACTTCGTCGATCGCTGGCGGGGCAAGAACGGCGCGGCGCCCGGCGCCATCGGCGACATCTCCATCTACGACGTCGATTTCGAGCCCCTGCCAGGCGCCGAGCTGGAACCGCAAGGGGCGGGCCTGTTCGAGATCGACCACCTCACCCACAACGTGTACCGGGGCCGGATGGAGGAATGGGCGGGGTTCTACGAGCGCCTGTTCAACTTCCGCGAGATCCGCTACTTCGACATCGAGGGGCAGGTGAGCGGGGTCCGTTCCAAGGCGATGACGTCGCCCTGCGGCAAGATCCGCATCCCGATCAACGAGGAGCGCACCGACGTCCGCGGCCAGATCCAGGAATACCTCGAGCTGTACAAGGGCGAGGGCATCCAGCATGTCGCCCTGGCGACGCGGGACATCTTCGCCACCGTCGAGTCCCTGCGCGAAGCCGGCGTCGAGTTCCTCGATACCCCGGACACCTACTACGAGCTACTCGAGTCGCGGCTGCCCGGCCACGGGCTGGATACCGGGCGCCTCGCGCGGAACCGCATCCTCGTCGACGGCGGGCCGGACAACGGGCTGCTGCTGCAGATCTTCACCAAGACGGTGATCGGGCCGATCTTCTTCGAGATCATCCAGCGCAGGGGCAACCAGGGCTTCGGCGAAGGCAACTTCAAGGCGCTGTTCGAGTCGATCGAGCTCGACCAGGTTCGCCGGGGCGTCCTGCAGCCGAGCGACGCGAACGCGTCCTAGCGCACGGCCGCACAGGCCTGCGGGTCGATCCGCGGGGTGGCCGAGAGGAGCTGGCAGTCGCAGCCGGCCGCCTCGCGGCAGGCCGCCAGCGCCTGCTCCCGGGCCGCCTCCTCGGTGTCGCCGCAGGCGAGCCAGCCCCAGTCGTGGTCGTTGCGGCCCGCGACGGCCGTGGCCTGTCCGGCGGGGCAGCCGCCGAGGCTGGTGCACCGTCCCCCGGCGCGCGAGCAGGCGCGCAGGGCCGCGGCACGGGCCCTGGCCTGCGAGCATGCCTGCGGCAGGCCCGGCCCGAAAGCCATGCGGGCGCGGGAATCGAAGACGTGCCAGCTTCCGGGACCGCTCGCCACCGCGCCGGGGCGCTTTCGCTGGCGCGCCTGCGAGGCCCTGGCCGAGCAGGCCCCGGCCTGGTCCTCCAGCCGGAGCACTGCACGGGTCTCGCCGGTCCCGGGCAGGTGGGCGCGCTCCCCCGCGCGCGTGAGAAGCTCCCACGCGCCGCGCTGCGACAGGCGGCCGGCGGGCGGTGGCCGCCAGGCGGGGCCTCGCAGGCCGTACTCCTGGCAGCGCACGGCCAGGCGGCCGGGCGCCTGCTCCACGGAGTGGCACCACGACGCGAAGCGCGGCGCCAGCACCAGGAAGGCGAGCTCGCCGCGGTAGAAGTCCCATGCGACGTAGGTGTCCGGCAGGCGCTGGAGCGAGCCGTCGCGAATGTCGTAGCGCAGGAGCTCCCCGGTGTGGTCGGCGTGGAAGCGCAGGGCGCCCCAGGTCCATGGATCGTGGCTGCCGTCGACGCGCTCGACGTCGTCGGGCGCCGGCATTTCCTCGCCCATCGGCAGCCAGGTGCCCCCGAACAGCCAGTGCGGCGTACCGGATCGGCCGGCCGCGGCCGCGCGCGCCCGCCAGGCCGCAAGGCGCGCGCGCTCGGCCCGATCCTCGGCGCGCCCGGCCCCAGCCCCCGGCGCGCGCACCGGCGTCGCTTCGAGCATGGGCAGCCAGCGAACCGGCGCCACCGGCTCGAGCAGCGCCGCGGCGGCCGCCGCGCTGCCACGGCGCATGGCCGAGACCATGGCGTCGTCGCGGCGATCGCGCACGTAGTCGATTGCGCTCCGCCCGGAAAGATCCGGCTGTTCCGCATCGGCACCCGCCTCCAGCAGGATCGCGATGACCTCGGGGCCGCGCTCGGCCGGTGTGTCGGTGGCCGCCCGCATCAGGGCCGTGGTCCCGTTGGCGTCGATCGGCTCGTTCACCGGGTGCGAGGCGAGGAACCGGCGGATCGCCGCGATTTCCCCATGGCGCACGGCGAGGTCCAGCCCGAGTCCCGGCCCGAGGACCGGGTACCGGTCGGCGAGCCGCTCGGCATCGTCGATCCGGCCCTCCACGATCGCCCGCCGCAGCTCCTCCCGCCGGTCCGACACCCAGTGCGGGTCCGGCCCGGCGCAGGCGGCGATGACGCTCGCCCATGCGAGCGCCAGGAGGATGCGGTGAACAAGGGCGAGGGGGCGAGGAAGGCCGGTCGTCTGCAGCATGTCCCTGTGATGGTCGCGCCCCGGGAGGCATCGGTGGGGCGGGTCGGCCCGGCCCGCGGCCGGAGCGGGCGGAGGCATCACCATAGACCGCGAGGTCGCCCTGCGGGCGCCTTCGGCCGACGGACGGGGCGACGGTTCCGGCATCCGGCCTCGTTCGTGCCGGCCACGTCGCTCAGTCCTTCGCCGCGGCGGCCAGCGAGCGGTCGAGATCCCACAGCAGGTCGTCGATCGACTCCAGGCCGACCGACAGCCGGATCATGTCGGGGCGCACCCCCGCGGCGGCCTGCTGCGCCTCGTCGAGCTGGCGATGGGTGGTCGAGGCGGGGTGGATCACGAGCGTGCGAGCGTCGCCGACATTGGCGAGATGGCTCATGAAGGTGGCCGCCTCGATGAACCGCTCGCCGGCCGCCCGCGCCGCCTCGGGCCCGCCGCGGCCGGCCGGCGGCCGGACGCCGAAGCTCAGGATGCCGCCCGCCCCTCGCGGCATCTGGCGTTTCGCGAGCTCATGGTAGGGGCTCGACGGCAGGCCCGGATAGTTGACCCACGCGACCTGCGGGTGCCCCTCGAGGAACTCGGCCACCCGCTGGGCGTTGGCGACATGGCGGTCCATCCGCACCGGCAGGGTCTCGATGCCCTGCAGCAGCAGCCAGGCCGCGATCGGGCTCAGGGACGGTCCCAGGGTGCGCATCGTCTCCATGCGCGCCTTCATCGTGAAGCCGAAGTCGCCGAAGGTTTCGTAGAAGCGGACGCCATGGTAGCCCTCGCTCGGCTCCGTCATCTGCGGGAAGCGGCCGTTGTCCCACGGAAAGCGGCCGGACTCGACGAGGACGCCACCCATGGTCGTGCCGTGCCCGCCGAGGTACTTGGTGGCGGAATGGACGACGATGTCGGCCCCGAACTCGATGGGGCGGCACAGGTAGGGCGAGGCCAGCGTGTTGTCCACCACCAGCGGCACGCCGTGCTCGTGGGCGATCGCCGCCACGGCCTCGATGTCGAGGACGTTCAGGCGCGGATTGGCGATCGTCTCGGCGAAGACCGCGCGGGTGTCGGGCCGCATGGCGGCGGCGAAATTGGCCGGGTCGTCGGGCTCGACGAAGGTGCACTCGATCCCGAAGCGGGCGAAGGTCACCGCGAACTGCGAGTAGGTGCCGCCGTAGAGCGTGTTGGCGGCGACCAGGTGGTCGCCGCTGCGCAGCAGGGTAAGCAGCGCGAGCATCTCGGCCGCCATGCCGCTCGCCGACGCGAGCGCGGCGCGGCCGCCTTCCAGCGCGGCGATCCGCTCCTCGAGGACGGCGACGGTGGGATTCGAGATCCGCGAATAGACGTTGCCGAAGGTCTGCAGGTTGAAGAGGCTCGCGGCATGCTCGGCCGAGTCGAAGACGAACGAGGTCGTCTGGTAGATCGGCACGGCCCGGGCGCCCGTGGCCGGATCGGGAATCTGCCCCGCGTGCAGGCAAAGGGTCTCGATGTCGAACTGGCGATCGCTCATGGCTCCTCCGAGGCGCGGAACGACCCGCGACGGCCGGTCCGGGTCGAGGCTAGCACAGCCTCCGCGCAAGGCCGCGGCGATTCTAGAATGCGGCATGCGACCGATCCGCCTGCATGCCGCCATCGCGCTGGCGCCGCTGCTTGCGCTGGCGCCCGGCGCCGGTGCGAACCCGGGGGCCCAGACGCTGCCCGAGCTCGACCGGGCGGCGCTGCAGCGCTGCATCGCCGACGAGCGCGAGTCGCGCGCGCTGCTGGAGCGCCATGCCGAGGAGCGCGCGGCCGTGGCGGCCTCGGCGCATGCGCTCGACACCGAGCGCCGGGCGCTGGAAGCGTTGCGCGCCGCGACCGATCCGCGCGACGCCCGCGCGATCGAGCGCTACAACGCGCGCGCGGCGAACTTCGATGCGCAGGTGCGCCGGCACAATGCGGCGCTGGCGGCGCTCGAGAAGAGCCGCCAGGCGCAGCGGACGGTGGCCCGGCGATACAACGAGAACTGCGCGGGCAGGCACTACCAGCCCCACGTCCTGCGCGAGGCGCCGCTGCAGGACTAGCCTAGTAGGGGAGGATGCGCGGACGGCGGGCCGAGATCACGCCGGTGTTCACGCCCACCCAGTTGAGCCCGCCGAACAGGCGGGCATGCTCGATCTTCACGCAGCGGTCCATGACCGAGTCGAGGCCCGCCTCGCGCGCCATCGCGTGGGCGCGCTCGTTGACCACGCCCAGCTGCTGCCAGAGGCAGCGGGCGCCGGCATCGATCGCCTGCCGCGCGATCGGCTCGACATCGGAGGGACGCCGGAAGACGTCCACCATGTCGATCGGCACGGGGACGTCCGCCACCGACGGATAGCAGGGCTCGCCGAGGATCTCGTCGTAACGCGGATTGACCGGGATGATCCGGTAGCCGTGCTCCATCATGTACTTCGCGGCGAAGTAGCTCGGCCGGTACCAGTCGGCGGACAGGCCGACCACGGCGATCGTGCGGCACTCGGAGAGGATGCGGCGCAGGGTCTCGATGTCGGCGCTCATGGGTCCTGCCTGCTCGGGCTCGACCCCCGAGGATAGCCCGTGTCGGCGCGAGCGGGCACACATCGCTGCGGACGCGCCACGCTCGAAGCCATTCACCGATCCGGGCCATCCGGCTTCTGCTATCGTGGGTATTCGTATCCCCTCCCGCCAGTACCGGAAGCGAGGACAGCAGCGTGGCCAAGGGCTTCGGCATCAGCGACCTTGCGTCGCTCGGGTTCGGGCAGGTCGGCCAGCTGCTCGACACGATGGACATGATGAGCAAGACCTGGTCGGCCATGGCGCTGCCGGCCGGCCTGGACCCCGGCGCCAGCATCGAGGACCTCGACAAGCGGATCAACGACTTGCGGGCGATCGAGCAGTGGCTCGCGCTCAACCAGAACATGCTGCGCAACACCATCCAGGCGCTCGAGGTCCAGCGCGGGACGCTCGCGGCGCTGCAGTCCTTCGGCCAGGCGATGGGCGCGGACGGACGCGACGGCGCGATGCCCTGGGACCCCGCCCGGCTGGCAGCCCTCTTTGCCGCGGCGCAACGCCCGACGGGCGCGGCCCCGGCCGGCCAGGGCGGGGCCGGCACGCCGGCGACCGGCGCCGGCGAAGCCGGGAAGGCCGCTGCGACTTCGGCGGGGTCGCAGGCGGCGCCGGAACCCGCGTCGGACGAAGGCCGGGATGCCGGCACCGTGAAGGCGAATCCCGCGTCGGCCGACCCCGCACAGCTGGCCCAGGCCTGGTGGAACATGCTGAACGAGCAGTTCCAGCAGCTCGCCGCCGCGGCGGTCGGCGGCATGGCGCCCACCGGTGCCGCGAGCGCCGCCCCGGCCGCTTCCGCCGACCCGGCGACCGCCGAGGGCGGCCGGAAGCGGGGCGGACGGAAGGCGTCGACCCCGCAGGGCGGGCGCAAGGGCGCGCCCCGGAGCGCCTGAACATGCTGCGGGTCGCCGTCGGGCATGCGCAGGACGCCGACGCCTGCGACGGGCTCGATCGCGCCGTCGCGATGCTCGGCGAGACGGGCGCAGCGGCCGCGGACGTCCCCATGCCGGGGCTGCTCTACCTGTCGCAGGCGCTTGCCGGACAGGCCGGGCTCGCACTGGCCCATGCCCGGGAGCTGCTGCCCAGGGTGGACTGGTACGGTGCCGTGGTGCCGACGGTCTTCGGCATCGACGACGAGCTCGATCCCGATTCCCCGGCCCTCCTGGTCGCCCTGCTGCCGGTACCCCCGGGCCAGTGGCGGCCGACGGCCGCGACCGGCCGCCCGCGACCCTCGCCTTCGAGCAGCGCGCTGCTCCATGTCTCGCCCGGACTGGAGGGCATCGCCGACACCGTCGATCGCTTCGCTGCGCGCTTCGAGAGCGTGGTGGGTGGCCTGGTGGCGAGCGACGACGCCAGCGGTCGCTCGGCGCAGTACGCCGCCAACGCGCTGTTCGAGGACGCCTGCAACGGCATCGCCTTCAGCGGCGAGGTGGGTCTGCGCTCGCGGCTGACCCAGGGTTGCCGCCCGCTCGCGCGCGAGCACGTGATCTCGCACTGCACGGCGCACTACATCCAGATGCTGGACGGCGAGCCCGCCCTCGACGTGCTGCTGTCCGACCTCGGGGTGCCCGAGGAGGTGCGCCGCTCCACCGATGGCGACGAGATCCTGCGCGCGTTGCCGGCGCACGAATTGCGCCGCGGGCTGCTCGTGGGCCTGTCCATGCAGTCCGAGCGGGGCCGGGTCGGCTTCGGCGAGTACACGGTCCGCCAGCTCGTCGGCATCGATCCGACGCACCGCATCCTCGCGATCGCGGATACGCCGCGCAGCGGCGACCATGCGGTCTTCTGCACCCGCGACCTGCGCTCGGCCCATGCCGACCTGATCCGCGTCTGTACCGAGCTGCGCGACGAGGTCGAGAGCGAGGGGCTCGAGGTGATCGGCGCGCACTACGTGAGCTGCGCGTCGCGCCCGTCGCTGTTCGGCTCGACCCGTGCGGAGCTCGAGGTCCTGCGCCACAATCTCGGCGATCTGCCCATCTTCGGCTTCTTCGCGAACGGCGAGATCTCGGGCGGCAGGATCCACGGCCACAGCGGGGTTCTCTCGCTGCTGGTGCGCACGCCAGCCGACGGCCAGGCCACCGCATGAGCAACGCTTTCGTTCCCTTCGAGCGCAAGATCATCGACCCGGAGCACATCGACGCCTTGCTGGCGGACCTGCCCCGGCCCCTGGTGTTCACCAACGGGGTGTTCGACATCATCCACCGGGGCCACGTGACCTACCTCGCCGAGGCGCGGGCGCTGGGCGCCTGCCTCGTGGTGGCGCTCAACAGCGACGCATCCGTGCGGCGGCTGGGCAAGGCGCCCGACCGGCCGATCAACCCGCTCGCGGACCGGCTGGCGGTGGTGGCGGCGCTCGAATCGGTCCAGTGCGTGACATGGTTCGAGGACGACACGCCGCTCGCGCTCATCAGGCGCATCCAGCCCGAGGTGCTCGTGAAGGGCGGCGACTGGCCGGTCGACCAGATCGTCGGGGCGGACGAGGTCCGCGCACGCGGCGGCAGCGTCCACTCGATCCCGTTTCGCTACGAGCGATCGACCACCGAGCTGCTCGGCCGCATCCGGGGCTAGCGCCCCGTCCCCGCGTTTCCCCCGGCCCTGCCGCGCCTCATGGGCAGCGCGCCAGCTGGCCATCGCGCAGGTTCGCCACGGCGCGTACCTGCGCCTCGCCCAGCAGGTCCTCGGGACCACGCACCCGCAGGGTCACGCGCGTCGCCGCCGGATTGAGGAAGTCGATGCGGGCATCCTCGACGCCGCGCGCGCGCACCTCGCGTTCCAGCTGCTCGGCGCTGTCACGCCGGTTGAACACCCCGAGCGAGATCGCGAGGCGGTAGGTGCCGTCCATCACCAGGTAGGTGTCGCGCACGCCCTGGGCGCGCAGCTGCTCGATGCGGGCCTGCGCCTGCTCCACGGTTTCCGAGGCGGGCACGAAGACGATGAAGCCGCTGCGGTTCTCGATCGCGCGCTCCTCGATGCTGGTGGCGCCCATGTCCTCGAGCTGATCGCGCACCGCCGCCGCGCGCACCGTGTCGAGGCCGCGCAGGTCGAAGCAGGCCTGCGCCGCCCGGGCCACGGCAACGGGCGCCGGCCAGGCACCGGTCTCGAGGTTGCCCGGCAGGCCGGCATCCGCGGCCGGCGAACGGGCGGAGCGGACGGCCGCCGCGGTGTCGTCCGGCCCTTCGCCGGACGGCGGGGCGACACCGGCCGCGGCGCGGGCGAGCCGCGTGGGATCGCTCGTCAGGGCGGCGGTGATCGGCGGCTCGGCAAGGCCGAAGGGAACGGAAGGCGCCGCCCTCGGCGTCTCGGCGTCCGGTGTCGCGGGCGGCTTCGACGCGGCGGGGTCGGCGCCCGGGGCCGCGGCGGCCGAACCGGCGGGTTCTTCCTGCGCAGCGGGCATGGCCGCATCGGCCGGTGAGCGCGCGGGCGACGGGCGGGCCATGTCGCGCAGGCCGAGGTCGGCGGCACCGTCGGCCGCGCGACCGATGCCGGTGGAAGCGGCGCCGGGCGCATCCTCCAGCCGGCCGGCTTCGCTCCCCCGACCCTGCGCCGTCCGGCCCGGAGCCCCTGTCGCCACGGTCGGGGCGTCCTCGCGCGCGGCGGCATCGATGCGTGCGTCGGGCTCGCGCGGGGCGCTTGCCTCCCGGGCGGGCGGCGCGGCGGCAGCGGGCGCGCGTGCCGTCCCGGGAGCCGGCGCGCGCGCGGGGGCGCCCGACGGCCGGGATGGGCGGCGCGACTCGTCGGACTCGACCCGACCGGCCACCACGCGCTCCTTCGGGTGGGGGTCGTCCCTGCGCAGCACGCGCAGCCGCTCCGGGCCGACCTGGCGCTCCAGGCGCTCGGGTTGCCGGACGTCGCCGATGACGGGCGCGAGCCAGCCCTGGCCCCACGCGAACGCGAGCAGGTTGGCCGCGACCAGCAACAGGAGGGCGATGCGCATCGCGGCCTTCCTCAGCCCGACGCCTCGAAGCGCAGCGACAGCTCGCCGATCGACCAGGACCGCTCCACGCCCGCGGCATCACGGATGCGCAGCCCGCCATTCGCATCGATGCCGAGCGCGGTGCCGCGCGCGAGCACCCGCTCGGCGTCGCGCAGCACGACGGGCCGGCCGGCAGCCGCGTCGAAATGCCGCCAGCGCTCGACGAACGCGCCGAGGCCGTGCGCGACGAAGTCGTCGAAGGCCACCCACACGGCGAGCGCGCACCGTCGCCCCAGCTCGTCGGCGTCGAACGCGCCGGGACGCTCGAAGAGGCCCGTGGGCACGAGGGCATCGACGGGATGCGCCGCGTCCGCGTCGATGCGGGGCGCCAGCAGGTTAAGGCCGATGCCGGCCACCGTCCGTTCGATGCCACCCTCGCGCCGGGTCTCGACGAGGATGCCCCCCGCCTTGCCGCCCGCACGGACGAGATCGTTGGGCCACTTCAGGCCAAGGTCCGGCACGTCGCCGACGAGCGCTTCGGCGAGCGCCACGCCCACGGCGAGCGAAAAGCCGGCGAGCGGCGCCTGTCCCGGGCGCACCCGGCGTTCCAGCGCGACGGAAAACGTGAGGGCGGCACCCGGCTCGGAGACCCAGCGGCGACCGCGCCGGCCACGACCCGCCACCTGGCGATCGGCGCGGAGCACGACAGGACGCTTCGGTTCGGCGCCGAACTCCCCCGCGAGCAGCTCGTCGTTGGTCGAGCCGATCTCGGCCACGTGGCGCCATTCGATCGCCGCCGCTCGTTGCGTTCCGCCGTTGGGCGAGACGTCGATTGTGGTGTTCACCGCGGAATCATATCCTGTGGCGCATCCTGTCCAACACCGGGCGATTCCCGTAACTGGCGTCGCCCACCGGGCCGCCCGACTTGCCTTCGCGCCAACGGACCCCCCGTCGCTCCGCCGGACTCGCGATCCTCACGCTGGCGGTCGTCGCCGCCATCGTCTGGTCGACGCTCTACCCCTTCTCGGGCTGGCGTCCATGGTCGTCGCTGCGCGCGATCGGCTTCGGCTTCGTGTTCGAACCGTGGCCGCGCTACTGGACCCGCTTCGACGTCGCGCTCAACATCGCGATGTACGTGCCGCTCGGCATCCTCCTGCCGCTGCTCATCGACGGCCGGCGGCCGCCGTCGTGGCTCGCGGCGGGCCTCGCCCTCGTCGCCGCCAGCGGGCTTTCGCTGGTGCTCGAATGGTTGCAGACCCTGCTGCCCGGCCGCGTGCCTTCGCGCCTGGACTGGGCGGCGAACACCGCCGGGGCGTTCGCCGGCATCGTGCTGGCGATCGCCTTCGAGCGCTTCCTCGCCCACCGCTGGCAACGCTGGAGGGCAACCCACCACCATCGCCTTCCCTTCGACGAAGGCGCCGGCACGGGCCTCGTGCTGCTGCTCGCGTGGCTGCTCGCCCAGGCCGCTCCCCAGGTGTTCGTCTTCGGCACGGGCCGGCTCGGCGATGCCGCCTTCGTGGCGCTCGGCATCGAGCCGGCCGCGGTCGATGCATGGCGACTGCCGGAGAGCGTTGCGCGGCTCGCCGAGGGCGTGGGCGTGTTCCTCACCGTCCTTGCCATCGGGGGCCTGGTGCGAACCATCATCCGCCCGGGCGCGCGATGGTTCGCGATCACGGTGGCGACGATCGCGTGCGCCGCGGCCGTCCGGGCCGCCGGGGCCTACTGGCTTCCCGACCCGCAGGCGCCCTTCGGCTGGCTGTCCGCTGCCCCGCAGGGCGGCCTGCTGGTCTCGTTGCCCGCCCTGCTCGCTTGCGGCTGGCTCGACCGTCGCCAGGCGACGGCGGTGGGACTCGTCGCGCTCGTTCTGGCCACGGTGCTGCACAACCTCACCCCGGCGAGCGACTACCAGCGCACGATGATCGCGGCGGCGGACCATCGCGAATGGGCCAACCTCACGGCGCTCATCACGGCGATCGGTTTCGCATGGCCGTATGCGGCGATCGCGTTCCTCGGCGCGCGCCTGTCGTCGCGCCGCGACGGGCGGCGACTATAATCGGTGCGCAATGAGCTATTACCATCGTCACATCTTCTTCTGCGTCAACCAACGCGACGATGAGACTCGTCCCTGTTGCGCCGCCGCCGGATCGGCGGACCTCCAGGCCTATGCGAAGCAACGTTGCAAGGAACTCGGACTGCTCGGCCCGGGCAAGCTGCGCGTGAACAAGTCGGGCTGCCTCGACCGCTGCGAACTCGGCCCCGTGGCCGTGGTCTATCCGGAAGGCGTCTGGTACCGGGTCTTCGACCGGCAGGACATCGACGAGATCGTCGAGTCCCATCTCGCCGGCGGCGAACCGGTAGCGCGCTTGCGGCTCGAATGAACGCCGCCACCGAGACGGTGGCCATCGCCGGCCCCGCCGGCCGCATCTCGACCGCGTACGACGCGCCCCCCGGGCCCGTGCGCGGCATCGCCGTCATCGCGCATCCCCATCCGCTCTACGGCGGCACCCGCGACAACAAGGTGGTGCAGACGATCGCCCGCGCGCTCGTCGCCGAGGGCTTCGCCTGCTGGCGCCCGGACTTCCGCGGCGTGGGCGAGACGGAGGGCACGCACGACGATGGCGACGGCGAGACCGAGGACCTGCTCGCCGTCGTGCGCCATGCGAGGGCTGCGGCCGGCGAGCATCTTCCCCTGGTGCTGGGCGGCTTCTCCTTCGGATCGTTCGTGCAGTCGCGCGTCGCGCGCCGGCTCGCCGAGGAAGGCCGGCCGGCGTGGCGCCTGGTCCTGGTCGGCGTGGCCGCCTCGCGCTTCACGGTCGAGACGGTGCCCGACGACAGCCTCGTGATCCACGGCGAGACCGACGACGTCGTGCCCCTGTCGGCCGTGCTCGACTGGGCGCGGCCGATGGGGCTCCCGGTGGTGGTCGTGCCCGGCACGGGCCACTTCTTCCATGGCCGGCTCACCCTGCTCAAGCGCCTGGTGAGCGAGTCGATCGCGGGCGCGCGCCCGGGCACCGCCCCGGACGACGCCGGCGCGGACGCCTCATGAGCGCCGGCGACGAGCGGCCCGTGCGCACCCGGCTCGGCACGGACGAGCTGCGCACCGGCCGCGCGGGACTTACCCCGCGCGAGCGCCAGATCCTCATCCTGTGCGACGGCAGGCGCCCGACGCGGGCGCTGGCCCGCTGCTTCCCCGAGCCCGGCTTTCCCGCGGAGATCGCCGCGCTCGAGGCGCGCGGCTTCCTGCGCCGGGTTCCCTCGCCGGTCCTGCCGGCCGAGGGCATCGCCACCGCGCCGGAGGATGCGGCGCTGGGCACGCTGCGCCGACGCCTGGTGCAGGCCTGCGCCGACACGCTCGGCGAAGCCGGGGAGGCCTTCGTCGAGCGCATCGGCCGGGCGCGCTCGCGCGCCGAACTGCGCCGGCTGGTGCCGGCCATGATGGCCGCGGTCGCGGCGACGCGCGACCTCGACACGGCGCAGGCGCTGCGCCACAGGATCGAGCCGCTGTGAGCGTCGGGGACGACGACCGCGACTTCGACGAGCTCGCGGTGTTCGAGCGCACCGCGACGGGGGACGCGGCGCTGGTGACGCCGCCGCCCGGGCTGGACCGGGCGAGCCTGCGCCTGCTCACGCTGATCGACGGCCAGCGCAGCCTCGCCGACCTGCCGCGTTTTGCGCGCGCGGGCGAGCTCGACCGCCTCGTCTCGATCCTGCGCGGCCGCGGCCTGGTCGCGCTCCGGGGCAAGGTCGCGCAGCCGGACGCCCTCGCGCGGCGGCAGCGAATCGCCGCGGAACGGGCGATGCTCGCGCAGCTCAAGCGCGAACTGCGCGGCGTGTTCATACACGAGCTCGGGCATGCGGGCGAGGTCTGGGAGGCGCGGGTACAGGACTGCGTAAGCATCGAGGTGCTGCGGCAGGTCCTGCGCGAGGCGATCGACGTCCTCTACTTCCGCGGGGGCGGCGAGCCGGCTCGCCGCGTGGTGGCCCTGGTCAAGCCGCTCTTCCGGCAGTCCGAGCGTTGAACCGTCGCCGGGCCATCGGCGACCGACCCCCCTATAATGTCAGGTTTTAGAGGAGCATTGATGCACAAGCTCTTGTCTTCTATAGCGATTTTCCTGTCGCTATCGATCGGATTCGGAAGCGCTCCCGCACGGGCCCAGGTGAGCCCGCCCGAACTCGCCGCCAGGGCGTGGATCCTGGTCGACATGACGACTGGCCAGGTGCTCGCGGAGCACAACGCCGACGAGCGCTACGAACCGGCGTCGCTCACCAAGGTGATGACCGCCTATGTGGTCTTCCGCGCGCTGGCCGACAAGCGGATCAGCCTCGACCAGCGCCCCCCGGTGTCCGAGCGCGCCTACAAGGCGATCGGGTCGCGGATGTTCGTCGAGCCGAACGATCCTGCGCGCGTCGAGGACCTGCTGCGCGGCATGATCGTGCAGTCGGGCAACGACGCGTCGATCATCCTCGCCGAGGCGGTCGCCGGCACCGAGGAGGCGTTCGCCGAGATCATGAACCAGCAGGCCCAGCGGATGGGCATGACCAATACCCAGTTCCGCAATGCGACGGGCCTGCCGGCGCCGGAGCACTACTCGACCGCGCGCGACCTCGCGATCTCGGCGATGAACCTGATCCGCGACTTCCCCGAGCACTACAAGCTCTATTCGGAGAAGTCCTTCACCTACAACAACATCAAGCAGGGCAACCGGAACCGCCTGCTGTACGTCGATCCGACCGTCGACGGCATGAAGACGGGCTACACCGAGGCGGCCGGCTACTGCCTCATCACGTCCGCCCTGCGACCGCAGCCGGGCTCGAACCTCAAGCGCCGGCTCCTGTCCGTCGTACTCGGCACCGCCTCGATGGCGGCGCGGGCGATCGAGTCCCAGAAGCTGCTCAACTGGGGCTACCAAAACTTCGATGCCGTCGAGGTCTATGCGGCCAACCAGCCCGCGGGCAGCTATACGGTCTGGAAGGGCGAGGCCGACGTCGTGCCCGGCGGCTTCGAGGAAGCGGTGCGGGTCACCGTGCCCAAGGGCCAGGCACAGAAGGTCCAGGCGGAGATCGAGCACATCCAGCCCCTCGTCGCGCCCATCGCCAAGGGCCAGCGCATCGGCACGCTGAGGGTGAGGTTCGACGGCGAGCTGCTCGCCGAGCGTCCGCTGGTCGCGATGGAGGATGTCGCGCCGGCCGGCATCGTCGGCCGCCTCTGGGACAGCCTCAAGATGCTGATCCTGCGCCAGTGAACACCGATCGGAGAAGCGCGACATGAACGGGCAGACGGTCTATCTGGACGGGCAGTACATGCCGCTGGCCGAGGCCAGGGTGCCCGTGCTCGACCGGGGATTCATCTTCGGCGACGGCGTGTACGAGGTGGTGCCCGTGTACGGGGGCCGGCCGTTCCGCTGGCCGCAGCACCGGGCGCGGCTCGGCCGCAGCCTCGCGGCGATCCGGATCGCCGACCCGCTCGGCGAAGCCGGCTGGGACGGGCTCGTGCGCGAGCTGGTGGGCCGTCATCCCTGGCCCGACCAGTTCGTCTACATCCAGGTGACCCGGGGCGTTGCGCCGCGCGCCCACCCCTTTCCCGCCGACGCCACGCCGACCGTGTTCGCCATGAGCAGCGAGCTCAAGCCCCCGGCGGGCGCGGTGCTCGAGCAGGGCATCTCGCTCGTCTCGCTGCCCGACGAGCGCTGGCTGCACTGCGACATCAAGTCCACCTCGCTGCTGGGCAACGTGCTCGCGCGCCAAGCGGCCATCGACGCCGGCGCGCAGGAATGCGTGATGTTCCGCGACGGCTTCCTCACCGAGGGCGCCGCCAGCAATGTCTGGGTCGTGCGCGACGGCGTCGTGCGCGGGGTGCCCGCCGGGCCCCTGGCGCTCGAAGGCATCCGGGTGGGGCTCATCGAGGCCCTGTGCAAGGCCGAGGGCATCCCGTTCGAGCGACGCCGCATCCATCGCGACGAGGTGGTGCGCGCGGACGAACTCATGATCAGCTCGGCGACGCAGGAGATCCTGCCGGCCACGAGGCTCGACGGCAGGCCGGTGGGCGACGGCAAGCCGGGGCCGGTCCATCGCCGCCTGCATGCCGCCTACCAGCGCGCCAAGACGGACCCGGCGATCGCCGGCTGGTTGTGACCGACAGGGGCAACGGATCGAACCGGCCCGGCACGGACAGCGCGTTCGACCGGCTCGAGCAGCTGCTGGACTTCCCGGTGGCGTTCCCGCTGAAGGTCATCGGCGCGCGCGTGGACGAGTTCGCCGACACGGTGACCGCGATCGTCCTCGCGCATGCGCCGGACTTCGATCCGGCGAGCGTGGAGATGCGGGTGTCGTCGCGGGGCAACTGGCTCAGCCTGACGGTGACGATCACGGCGCACTCGCGCGCCCAGCTGCAGGCGCTGCACGACGCGCTGGTTGCCCATCCCCTCGTGAGGATGGTCCTCTAGGACGCGGCCCCGCGCCGCATCAGCGGCGGTTGAGCGTGGCCATCACCTGGCCCTGGGCCAGCAGCTCGAGGCGATCGCGCGAGATCCGGTAGTTGCTGGTGGAGCTCAGCGCGGCGACCATGCGCCGTTCCGCGATCCCGACCTCGCCGGCGCAGGCCATCTTGGTGGATTGCTCGATGCGGAACTGCACCTCGTCGTCGCGCACGCGATAGCGGCCGTTCATGCGGTTGCAGCCGACGCCCGCCGAGAAGGTGCCGCGGCCGTCCTGGTCCTTGTCGAAGCTCAGCAGGTTCGATTCCGGGCGAACCTCGTCCGGCACCGGCTTGCCGAGCACCTCGACGAACTTCCACTGGCTGCCCGGGAGCCCGCTCGAGAAGAGGCCGCCGAGGAAGCCGCCGCCACGCGAGCGGCCCTCGTCGCCGGCACCCCCGGTCTGCGCGCAGCCGGCGAGCGCGGCCACGCCCAGCACGAGCAGCATGCGACGCAAGCCTGCCTGGCGGACGACACGGAAGGGGGACTCGAATGTGGCCATCGAAGGGTCTCCGGAGGAAACGGATTCCCGATCATGCCATGATCGTGGCGGAAGCCCCATCCGAACCTCGTCGCCCATGCACGCGCCACCGAACCAGCTCGTCGTCCGACGGATCGGCCTCGCCCCCTACCTGCCCACGCTCGAGGCGATGCGCGCGTACACGCGCGATCGCGATCCGGGAAGCCCGGACGAGGTATGGCTCCTCGAGCATCCGCCCGTCTTCACGCAGGGCTTCGCCGGCGATGCCGGTTTCGTGCACGACACGGGCGCGATTCCCGTCGTGACGACCGACCGGGGCGGCCAGGTGACCTATCACGGTCCGGGCCAGCTCGTCGCCTACCTCCTGGTGGACCTGCGCCGGCGACGGCTGGGCGTGCGCGACTTCGTCTGCCTCGTCGAGCAGGCGGTGATCGACTACCTCGCTTCGGTGGGAATCGCGGCGACGCGACGCGATCGCGCGCCCGGCGTTTACGTGCGCGATGCCCGCGGCAGCGGCGCCAAGATCGCCTCGATCGGGCTCAAGGTCAGCCACGGGCGCACCTACCACGGGCTCGCCCTGAATGTCGCGATGGACCTCGACCCCTTCGGGCGCATCGATCCCTGCGGCATGCCGGGACTCGCCGTGACCGACATGCGAAGCCAGGGCGTCGTCCGCAACGTGGCCGCCGCGGGCGAGGAACTGGCGCGCTTCCTTCTCCGCGGCCTGGGCGCGGATGCGGTCCCCGGGTCGGCGATAATAGGCGAGCCGCTTCCCCTTCGAACCGAGCCATGAGCCTGCCCACCGAACCGAACCGCCCGCCGCTGGACCCGAACACCAAGCAGAAGGCGGCGGCCAAGACGGCCCGCATCCCGATCAAGGTGGTGCCGGCGACCGAGCCGCTGCGCAAGCCCGAATGGATCCGCGTGAGGCCGGCCCGGGTGGACAGCCGCTTCTACGAGATCAAGCGGATCCTGCGCGAGCACCGGCTGCACACCGTCTGCGAGGAGGCGGCCTGCCCGAACATCGGCGAGTGCTTCGGCAAGGGCACCGCCACGTTCATGATCATGGGCGACAAGTGCACCCGCCGTTGCCCGTTCTGCGACGTCGGCCATGGCAGGCCCGACCCGCTCGATGCGGACGAGCCGCTCAACCTCGCCCGGACGATCGCCGCCCTGGGGCTGCGCTACGTCGTCATCACCAGCGTGGACCGCGACGACCTGCGCGACGGCGGTGCCGCGCATTTCGTCGAGTGCATACGACGGGTCCGCGAGCTCGCCCCGGCAACCCGCATCGAGATACTCGTCCCGGACTTCCGGGGCCGCCTGGAACGCGCGCTGGACATCCTCGAGGCGGCGCCGCCCGACGTGATGAACCACAACCTCGAGACGGTGCCGCGGCTCTATCGCCAGGCTCGGCCCGGCTCCGACTATGCGCATTCGCTGAAGCTGCTGCAGGAGTTCAAGCGCCGCGTGCCGGGCGTGCCCACCAAGTCCGGCCTGATGGTGGGCCTCGGCGAGACCGACGAGGAGATCCTCGAGGTGATGGCGGACCTGCGCGAGCACGATGTCGACATGCTGACCATCGGCCAGTACCTGGCGCCGTCGGATGCGCACCTGCCCGTGCAGCGCTACGTCCATCCCGACACGTTCGCCATGTTCGGCGCCAGGGCGCGGGAGATGGGCTTCGAGCATGCGGCCGTGGGCGCCCTCGTGCGCTCTTCCTACCACGCCGACGAGCAGGCGCTCGCCGCCGGGCTCGATATCGACCGCTGATGGCCGCCGCTCGCGGCGGTTTCGCGGCGATCGGCCTCGCCGCGCTGCTCTTCGCGTCCACGTCGCTCGCCCAGCAGGCCCGGCTCGACGAGGTCCGCGTCGTCGGTCACTACGACAATTCGGTGGGGTCGTCGGACGCCGCCTCCCAGGGCGTCGTCGGCGCCTCCCTGCTCGAGAATCGGCCGGCGCTGCGCACCGGCGAGATCCTCGAGTACGTCCCGGGCATGATCGTCACGCAGCACTCGGGCGACGGCAAGGCCAACCAGTACTTCCTGCGCGGCTTCAACCTCGATCACGGCACCGACTTCGCGACGCGGGTCGACGGCGTTCCGGTCAACCTGCCCACGCACGGCCACGGCCACGGCTACACGGACCTGAACTTCCTGATGCCGGAGCTCGTCGAGCGCATCGAGTACCGCAAGGGCCCGTACTTCGCGGACAACGGCGACTTCTCGACGGCCGGCTCGGCCGACATCGTGCTGCGCGACCGGCTCGAGCGCCCGCTCGTATCCATCGGCATCGGCGAGCACGGCTACGGTCGTCTCTTCGGCGCGGGCTCGGTGGCAACCGCCCACGGCAACTGGCTCGCCGCGTTCGAGCACCATGTCCGCGACGGCCCCTGGGTCGAACCCGCCGACCTTCGTCGCGACAACGCCCTGCTCCGCTACAGCGAGCGGCGCGGTGCCGACCGCATGGACGTGACCGCGATGCTCTACGACTCGCGCTGGGGGGCGACCGACCAGGTGCCGCAGCGCGCGATCGATTCCGGATTGATCGACCGCTTCGGCACGCTGGACCCCACGGACGGCGGCCGGTCCCGGCGGGCGAGCCTGTCGGCGCGCCTGCGGCGCTCCCTCGGCGACGGGAGCTTCGAAGCGCGGGCCTGGCTGCTCGCCTATCGCATGAACCTGCTGTCGAACTTCACCTGGTTCCTCGACGATCCGGTCAACGGGGACCAGTTCGAGCAGACCGACTGGCGCCGCGCCACCGGCGGCGAGCTGCGGCGGACCTGGCAATCGGGCATGGGCGGGCTGCCGTTGCGCCACGCCGTAGGACTGCAGTGGCGGCACGACCGCATCGACGTCGGCCTGCACAAGACCCGCGCGGGCGAGCGCCTCGACACGATCCGCGACGACTCCGTGCGCCAGTCGAGCGCCGCCGTCTTTGCCGAGAGCGAGGTCACGTGGCGTCCCTGGCTGCGAACCGTCGCCGGCCTGCGCTTCGACCGGTACTGGTTCGATGTCGATGCCCTCCAGTCCGCCAACACGGGCAGCACGCATGCCGGCCGGATGTCGCCCAAGCTCTCCGCGATCCTGGGTCCATGGTCGCGCACGGAGCTCTTCCTCAACTGGGGCCGCGGGTTCCACAGCAACGACGCCCGGGGCACCGTGACGCGCATCGATCCCGCGACCGGCGATCCGGCCGAGCCGGTGCCCGGCCTGGTGCCGGCCAACGGCTTCGAGCTGGGCCTGCGCACCGAGGCGATTCCGGGACTGCAGAGCTCGCTTTCGCTATGGCAGCTCGAGACCGACTCCGAGCTCGTCTTCGTGGGCGATGCGGGCACCACGGAGGCGGGTCGTCCGGCGCGTCGGCGGGGCGTGGAGTTGGGCAACCGCTACATGCCGGTGCCGTGGCTGATCGTCGATGCGGACCTCGCGTGGACGCGGGCGCGCTTCACCGATGCGGACCCGGCCGGGAACAGGATTCCCGGCGCCGTCGAACGCGTCGCCTCGGTCGCCGTGACGCTGCGTGATGGCGATCGCTGGCTCGCAAGCCTGCAGCTGCGCCACCTCGGCGCCCGCCCGCTGGTGGAGGACAACACGGTCCGGGCGGGCTCCGCGAGCCTCGTGAACCTGCGGCTGGGCTGGCGTCTCGCTCGCCATGCGCGACTGCACCTCGATGTCTTCAACCTGTTCGACCGCGAGGCGAACGACATCGAGTACGCCTACGAATCGCGCCTGCCGGGCGAGCCCGGACCCGTCTTCGACCGCCATGTCCATCCGGTGGAACCGAGGACGGCGCGGCTGTCCCTCCTGCTGGAGTTCTGAGCGCGGCGGCCGGGCGGGATCGGCGCGCGCCTAGGGCTGCAGCGCCTCGACCAGGAAGCGCTGGACGGCGCTGCGCGCCGCCGGCATGTTCATCACCTGCTGCGGCGCGTTTCCGAGCAGCAGCACCTCGGACCGCGGGTTGTTGCGCAACAGCGGGCCGCAATGCCCGACCGGATCGGGCACGCCGATCCACGGGTTGGCCGACGAGAACAGCGGATCGCGGGCGCTGACGATGTTGAGCACGGGCCGGCCGGGCGGCAGGCGGGTGCCGTGTTCCTTGACGAAGAAGTTGTCCTCGCAGCTCCAGGCAAAGAGGATGCGCGCGCCGAACTCGGGGCCGTCGTAGCGCGCCGCGGCCACCGCCCCCTCCTCGATGCCGCCGAGCGCGAGCCGGCTGGTGTCGGCCCATTCGAGCACGCCCAAGGCCTGCAGCGCGAAGACGATCTCGGTGCGGCGCAGTTCGTGGATGCGCTCGTAGGTGTCCTTGTCCACCGGCGAGGTGTAGGTGAGCCGGCCCTGGAGCTGCATGCTGTCGACGGCGATGCTGCCCACGCCGACGGCATCGGCGAGCCACTGCTGCCACTCCTTGATCGCCGGCGAGATGCCCGAGGCGCCGTGCATGAAGACGACGACCGGCACCCGAGCGACCGCGCGCCCCTGCGCGCCGACGAGGGGCCCGACATACGAGGTTCCGCCGGTCGCGCGCGCCGGTATCGCCACCCACGCCTGCTCCACGGCGGCCCTGGCCGACATGTTGGAGTGACTCCACGACGATCCGCGCACGACCCCGTCCGGCGCGACCGGGCGCGAGGAGCAGGCGGCGAGCAGGAACGCCAGGGTGGCGGCGCAGGCGAGGACAACACGCTTCATTCGATCCGATCTCCGGGGAAGGGCCATGCCGGCGTCGTCGCCGGGCCCGCCGGGCGCGGCCCCGCCGCGCGCCGGTGCAACCGGAATATAGCGAACATCGGGCGCGGCGCCGCCGGGGTCGCGGCGCCGTTCGACGGCCCGGTTCGCCCACTCGCGATATCCTTCGGGAAGAACCCCGAATCACCGAAGATCAAAGGAGACACAGAATGATCGAACTCTACTTCGCGCCCGGCGCATGCTCGTTCGTGCCCCACGTCGGGCTCGAGGTCGTCCGGCAGAAGACCGGCGAAGGCTTCGAGCCCCGGCTGGTCAAGCTGCACAAGGGCGAGCACCAGACGCCGGAGTTCCTCGCGCTCAACCCGAACGGGCAAGTGCCGGTCATCACGGTGGACGGCAAGCCGCTCACGCAGATTCTTGCAATCGCCGACTACCTCGACCGCGGCTTCCCGCAGGCCGGCCTGCTCCCGACGGACATCTGGGAGCGCGCGCAGGCGCTGTCCACGCTCGCCTGGTTCAACAACACCGTGCATCCCACCTTCACCCACGTGTTCATGCCGCACAAGTTCAGCGACGACAAGGACACGCAGGAGAAGGTGCGAAGCCATGCGGTCGGCGTCTATCGCGGGCTGCTGGAACGGCTGCAGGAGAAGATCGCCGCCGGTGGCCCGTGCTGGAACCAGCCCGACGCGAACCTGCACGATGCCTACGCCTTCACGCTCCTGCGCTGGGGCGGGTTCGCCGGGATCGATCCCGACTCGCTGCCGGGACTCAAGTCCTATGTCGAGGGCCGGATGAAGCTGGCACCGATGGCCGCGGCCCTGGAGCGCGAGCGGATCAAGCTCGACTCCTACAAGCCGGCCGCCTGAGTCCTCGCGCCGCGTCCGGGCGAGGGACGCTCTCGCGCCCGGGCGCTCAGTGGGCGTGCGGCAGCACGATCCAGGCCGTCCTGCCCTCGGTCGCGAGGCCGACCTCCATGCCGTGCGGCAGGCACAGCCGCGTGCGCCCGTGCCCGAAGGGCAGGCCCGCGACCACGGGGGTGCGCGTGTTCGCGCGCAACCAGCGCAGCACCGCGGGCATGTCGAAGCCGCCGTCGGACGGGCTGGTGCGGTAGCCGTTGAACTCGCCGAGGAGGATCGCGCGCTGGGAGTCGAGCACGCCGGCGTGCAGCAGCTGGACGAGCATCCGCTCGATGCGGTACGGGTGCTCGTTGACATCCTCGAGGAAGAGGATGCCCTGCTCGACGCGCGGGAACCAGGGCGTGCCCAGCAAGGCGCACACGAGCGCGAGGTTGCCACCCCAGAGCACGCCGCGCTCGTCGATGCCCGCGGGCCCGGAGCAGCGGAAGCCCAGCACCTCGAGCCGCCCCGCCATGGCGTCGCCGAAGGTCGCGACGGTGTTCTCGTCGAGATCCTCGAAGCGGCCGCCGAAGTCGGCGAGCAGCGACGGACCCGACCAGGTGGGCGCGCCGGCGCGCGCCAGCATCGCGAGCTGGAAGGCGGTGAAGTCGGAGTAGCCCACCCAGCGCTTGCCCGATGCCGCCAGGCGCTCGAAGTCGAGCTGCGGCAGGATCCGGCTCATGCCGTAGCCGCCGCGCGTGATCATCGCGATGGGCTCGCGGGCCGCGGCGGCCCGCCCGAAGGCCGCCACGCGCGTGCGGTCGGTGCCCGCGAAGCGCATGTGGCGTGCCAGGGCCGCCCGGTCAAGGCGCGGCGCGAAACCGAGCCGACGCAGGTTCGCGAGGCCTCGTTCGACGCGGGGATCGCCCTCCGGAATGGCGCCCGCGGGCGAGAACAGGTAGATGCCGTCCGTGGCGGCCGCGGTGGTCATCGCCGAAGTCTGCCACGAATCCCCCTGCCCGCCGCGCGGCGGGCGGCTAAACTAGCGCATCCGAGAACGAGATGACGCGGAGCCGTCCACGAGACGGCCCGCATGACGGAGACCCGATGATTCGCAACGAGGACGGCAGGCGTCTGGTCGCGCGCGTGCGGCGGATCCTGTTCTCGCCCACCCTGGAATGGCCCGAGATCGAGCGCGAGCCGGCGACGATCGGGGGCATCTACCGACAGTACCTCGCCTGGCTGGCCCTGGTGCCCGCGGTCGCCGGTTTCATCGGCGCCTCGATCATCGGGTACCGGAGCCTCGGGTTCGGCGGCCGGCTGGGCGTCGGCGCGGGCCTCGTCCAGCTTGTCGTCGGCTTCGTCCTCACCCTCGTCGCGGCGTACGTGGTGAGCCTCGTCGTCGACTGGCTCGCGCCCCGCTTCGGTGGCACGTCGAACCGGCTCGCCGCCTTCAAGCTCGTCGCCTATTCGTCCACCGCCGCCCTGCTCGGGGGGATCTTCGCGATCGTCCCGCCCCTCGGCCTGCTCGGGCTGCTTGCCGCGATCTACTCCATCTACCTGCTTCACCTCGGCCTGCCGGTCCTGATGAAGAACCCGCCCGACCGCACGCTGCTCTACACGATCGCGGTCGTGGTGTGTGCCTTCATCGTGAACCTGCTGGCGGCGGCCATCGTGGGCTGGTTCCTGCCGTCGCCGGCGGTCCCCGGCCATACCGACATCGGCGCCGCGCCACGCCAGGACAGCGAAGCCGTGACGGCGGCCAAGGTCGACGAGCTCGTGCGGCGCATCGAGGAGATGAGCCGCCGCATGGAAGCGGCCAGCCAGGGCGGCAATACGGAGCAGCTCGCCCGCGCGAGCCGCGAGGCGGTGGGCGAGATGGCCCGTGGCTCCGGCGGCCGCAAGCCGCTCGACGCGGCGACGCTCAAGGCGGTGCTGCCCGAGACGGTCGCGGGCATGAAGCGGCGCGGCTACGAAGCGGAGACCAGCAGCATGATGGGCCTGAACATGTCCACCGCAAAGGCGAGCTACGAGGACAAGAAGCGCTCGCTCAGGCTCGAGATCATCGACACCGGCAGCGCCGCCGGCCTGCTCTCGGGCGTCGCCGGATGGGCCAACGTGATGGTCGACCGCGAGACCGACACCACCACCGAGAAGACCTGGCGCAGCGGCGACCGGGTCATCAATGTCCGCGCCGACAAGGACGGCACGCGGGCCGACTACAAGCTGCTGCTGCCCAACGGCATCGTGATCGAGGCCCGCGGACGGCACATGAGCCTGGAGGACGTGACCAACGTGGTCAGCGGCCTCGACCTGCGCGAACTCGAAGCGGCCGACTGACGCGCCCGCAAGCCGGAGGATCCAGGATGACGGAAGGAAACAAGGCACACGGGAAGGTCGCGATCGTGACCGGCGCCGGGACAGGCATCGGTCGCGCGGCGGCGCTCGCGCTGCTCGACGATGGCTGGCGAGTGACGCTCGCCGGGCGACGGCCGGGCCCCCTCGAGGAGATCGTGCAACAGGCGGGGCCCGAGCGCGCGCTTGCCGTCCCGACCGACGTGTCGGACCCGAAGCAGGTCGCGCGCCTGTTCGCCAGCGCGCGCGATGCCTTCGGACGCGTGGACCTCCTGTTCAACAATGCCGGTCTCGGCGCGCCGCCCATTCCGCTCGAGGATCTCAGCCCCGAGCAGTGGCGAGAGGTCGTCGATGTCAACCTCTCCGGCATGTTCTACTGCATCCAGGAAGCCTTCCGCGTGATGAAGGCCCAGGATCCCCGCGGCGGACGGATCATCAACAACGGTTCGATCTCGGCCCATGCGCCACGCCCGAACTCGGCGCCCTACACCGCCACGAAACATGCCGTCACCGGGCTGACCAAGTCCGCCGCGCTGGACGGGCGCCAGCACGACATCGCCGTGGGGCAGATCGACATCGGCAACGCGGCCAGCCCCATGACGGCACGCATGGCCAAGGGCGTTCCGCAGGCCGACGGCCGCATCGTCCCGGAGCCGCTGATGGATGTGGAGCACGTGGGGCGCGCCGTGGCCCAGATGGCGGCGCTGCCGCTCGAATCGAACATCCAGTTCATGACCATCATGGCCACGAAGATGCCCTTCATCGGGCGCGGCTGACGCGACTGCGCCGGCCGAAGTTCAGCCGGTCGGCGCGGGCCGCGCCAGCTCCCTGTCGAGGCGCGCCCGCAGGCGCTCGGCGCCGGCCCCGACCAGCGTCGCGGCGATGGTGCCGTCGCGAGCCACGATGACCCGGGTCGGGGTGCCGGGAATGGGGCCGAAGGCCTCGACCACCCGGCCCATCGGATCGAGCGCGACCACGAACGGCAAACGGTGACGCTTCGCGTAGGCGACGACATGGTCGGGCCGGTCGTACGGCATGGCCACGGCGATCGTCGCCAGGCCCCGGGGGCCGAGCTCGCGCGCCATGGCGGCGACCTCCGGCATTTCGCGCATGCAGATCACGCAGGTGGTGGCCCAGAACTCCACCATCACCACCTGGCCGCGGAGGTTCGCGAGCTCGATGCGGCGTCCGTCGATGGACTGGAAGGCGACGTCGGGCGCGGGCCGCGGGACCATGAACCGCTGCCAGCCGGCCCAGCCGACGAGGAGGATGCCCGCCAGCGCGATGACGGCAATGGCCCCGCGCAAGCGGTTGCGCGACGCGAGTCTGGAGCCTGTCATGGCCCCTAGTTTACCGGGACCGAGTCGGGCGCTTCGTCCAGGGCCTCGTCCGGGAACTGCCAGCGATCGCCGCCACGGACCCGCAGCGGCGGGCAGTCGATCGCGGCGGCGACCGCCGCGAGGAAGGCCTGGAAACGCGGCTCGTCGGCATCGCGCGCGAGGGAGCCGAGCGATTTCAGCAAGGCGGGCTTCTGCAGGGGCGGGATCGCCGCCAGGATCTCGAGCGCGCGCGCGAGCGAGGCGGCGTCGGGACGCTCGGACGTCGACACCGGCTGGGCGATGCCGAGACCGTCGGCGGCGCGCGAGACCGCCTCGCGCGTGCCGCGGGCCGACTGTTCGCCGATCGCGGCGGCCAGCCCGAAGAGCTCGGCGAGCGCGCGGCGAAGCTCGTCGGGCGTGGGCTCGCGCCCCGCTTCCGGCGGCAGCAGCCGGTGCCGGACCAGCGTGTAGTACACCCACTCGGTCTTGTCGATGCGCCCGTCGGCCTCCACCGCCTCGCGGCAGGCGACGAGCAGGCGCTCGTGCAGCTCGCGCGGCCAGGGGCGCAGGCGGGCGGTCAGCACCTCCAGCAACGGCAGGCGCAGCCAGAGCGCCTCGGGCCGGGCCACCCACGCCAGCGCCGCCGCAAGCGGATCGTCGCCCTCGTGTTCGGGCACGTCCTCGGCCGTGCCGGTCGGCGTGGCGACGAGCCCGCGCAGCAGCCGGCTCGCCTGCTCGAACGACGGCGAAAGCGCGCGGACGGCCGAGAGCAGGACGTTCGCATGGTCGGCGGCCGACATCGAGGCGCCGACCAGAGCCTCCACCGAGAGCGCGGCGCCGATGCCGCCCGCCGGCTCGTCGATCGGGATGACGATCGGCACCGGGCAGGTGTCGCCGGCCGGGAACTCGAGCGGCGCCAGCGCGGGGAGCGGCGCGGGCGCGACATCGACCCGCGCCTCGACCACCGACTCGATCGGCGGCATGTACCGGCCGTAGATGCGCCTGATCCGCAGGGCGAGCGAGGGATGCGAATCGAACCATCCATGCTCCCGGGTCTGGCCGGCGAGCAGGAGGTGGGCGACCACATCGGCGTATTCCGATTCCAGGCGGCGCCCCCTCTGCCCGGCCACCTTTCGAAGGGCACGGCCCAGGCCGTGGGGATCGCGCGTGAGCTCGATCGCGCGCGCGTCGGCCAGCAGCTCGCGCTGGCGGCTGAGGCCGGCCTGGATGAGCCGGCCGGCCAGGTGGCCGACCCAGCCCACGCCGGCCAGCACGGCGCCGCCCAGCCACAGGCCGGGCCAGGGCAGGCCCGCGACGCGGCGGCGGCCCGGCACGGCCGGCCCGGTCGCCCGCGGCCAGGCCGCGGCCATCATGCCGCGGCCCATCACCGACAGGGACATGAGGCCGTACAGCGCCCCCGCGGCGCGCGTGTTGAGGGCCACGTCGCCGTGAACGACGTGCGCGATCTCGTGCGCGACGACGCCCTGCAGTTCCGCACGGTCGAGCCGCTCGACTGCCCCGCGGGTGACGATGATCGCGCAACGCGTCGGCTCGTCGCCGGCGGTGAGCGCATTGATCGTGGGATCGTCGAGGACGAACACCTCGGGCACGGCGATCCCGGCGGCGATCGCCATCTCGTCCACGACATTGGCGAGGCGCCGGTGGCGCAGGTCGTATTCGTCGAGCGAGCGGGCGCCGAGCCGGTGCGCGATGGCGCCCCCGCCGTCGGCCAGGCGAAGGGACTCCAGCCAGGCGCCGCCCACGACGAACAGCAGCACGACGAAACTGTTGGTCAGGACGAAGTAAGGCGGCGTGGGAGCGCCCGCGGTCGCCAGCTTCCAGGCCAGCTCGCCCACGAGGTTGACGGCCAGCAGCACCAGGACGACCGCAAGTGCGAACAGAAGAACAAGCCGACGCGAGGCCGTGCGCGCGCGTGCCTGACGCTCGTAGAAATCCATGCTCAGCGCGTCCGTGTCCGCAACTCAGAACTCGACGGCAACCGCTTCGCGCTCGCGCGAGGAGCGGGTGGCCCGCAGGAGGCTGGCGCTGCGAAACCCGAAGGCGCCGGCGACGATGGACGCCGGGAAGGACTCGATGGCGGTGTTGTAGCGCATCACCTCGTCGTTGAATGCCTGGCGGGCGAAGGCGATCCGGTTCTCGGTCGAGGAAAGCTCCTCGACGAGCCGGGCGACCGTCTGGTCGGCCTGCAGCTCCGGATACGACTCCACGAGCGCGAAGAGCCTGCCGAGCGGGCCCGCGAGGGCGGCCTCGGCCATCTCGATGGCCGCGAGCGTGTCCGCGTCGCCCGGCTGCTTCTGCGCGGCCAGGTGCGCGGCCACGGCCTGCTGGCGCGCACGCACCACCGCCTCGAGCGTCTCGCGCTCGTGCGCGAGATAGGCGCGCGTGGCCTTGACGAGGTTGGGAATCAGGTCGTACCGACGCCGCAGCTGCACGTCGATCTGCGCGAACGCGTTGTGGAAGCGGTTACGCGACGCGATGAACTCGTTGTACTTCACTACGGCCCAGATGAGCACGACCGCGAGCAGTACAGCAAGAATCGCGAGGCCGTTCACCGAGGACATCGTCGACACCGCCAGAATTGCCGAGGGATGTCGAATTGTCGGGTGAAACGCCCGCCTTTAGTGGCGACTCGCTCACCGCCCGTCGGGCACCAGGGCGCATCCGTCCGGCATGGTTCCGGCATGCACCGGACGGCGGCCGGAAGCGGCCGCCCGGCTGGCCCCGCCGCACGACGAGCGAGCGCAAGCGGGCGCCCGCTTGCGCCTCAGCTGCCGGAGCGATCGCGGCCGTCGAGCCGGCGCGCTTCCTCGGGCGAAATCACCTCGAACACGGTGACCACGCGCGCCACGCCTGGCACGCGACTCGCGATGCGCGCCGCTTCCTCCGCCTCGGCCGCGGTGACGAGGCCCATGAGGTAGACGGTCGTCTTCTCGGTCACGACCTTGATGGAGTTGCCCGGGACATCCGGGCTCCTCAGGAGCGCGGTCTTCACGCGCGTGGTGACCGAGGTATCGGTGACGGCCGAACCGAGGGAAGCCCGGCCCGCCACGACCAGTTCGTTGTGCACCTCGACGACGTTCTCGATGCCGCGGGCGACCTCGGCGGCGCGTTGCTTGATGCTCTCGTTCTCGACCTGGCCGGTCAGCAGGACGCGACGGTTGTAGCTCGTCACCGAGATGCCGCCTCCCTGGAGCTTGTTGGCCCGAAGCGCCTCGTAGGTCTTGAGCTCGATGGCCTGGTCTTCCGTCTGGGCGCCGATGGTGCGCCGGTCGACCGCGGCGAGGCCACCCACGACGATGCCGGTTGCCGCCGCCGTGAAGCAGCCGGCGAGCCCGGCGCTCATGCCGATCATGGCCGCCGCCAGGGCGGCCCGTACGAACGCTTGGTTCTTCATTTCACTCCCGGGGGTCTGGGCCAGGCGCGAGACCGCGTATCGCCTCGATCGCGTCGCACAGGCAATGGATGAGCAACAGGTGGACTTCCTGGATCCGGCAGGTACGCTCGTGCGGGACCCGCAGCTCGACATCGTCGGGAGCGAGCGCCGCGGCGAGGCGGCCGCCGTCGCGCCCCGTGAACGCGAGCACGCGCATGCAGCGGCGATGGGCGGCCTCGACGGCGCGCAGGATGCTGGGGGAATTCCCGCTGGTGCTGATCGCGACGAGCACGTCGCCCTCGCGTCCGAGGCCGCTCACCTGGCGCGCGAAGACTTCGTCGTATGCGTAGTCGTTGGCGACCGCGGTGAGGATGGACGTGTCGGTGGTGAGTGCGATGGCCGCCAGCGGCTCGCGTTCGCGCTCGAAGCGCCCGACGAGCTCGGCGGCCAGATGCTGGCTGTCCGCGGCGGAGCCGCCGTTGCCGCAGACGAGGATCTTGCTGCCGCCCGCGAGGCACGTATCGAGCAGCCGCGCAGCCCTCTCCGCCGGCTCGACCAGCACGGCGCGAGCCGCCGCCTTGGCGTCCAGGCTTTCGGCGAAATGCGCGTCGATGCGGGAGGCTGGCGTCATCGCCCCGGATTATACGGCCCGCGCTCAGTGGAACGCATCGCGAAACCAGTGGATGCGACCGTCCTCGATCGCGCATACGTCGAAACGGCAGGCGGGCCACGGCCCGTCGCCGAAGCGGCGCTTGAGCAGGTGTTGCGCCTGCAGGCGGATGCGGCGCTGCTTGGCCGGCGTCACGCTCGCGGCGGCGCCGCCGAACGCGGCGCTCGCACGCCGGCGCACCTCGACGAACACCCACTGCGCGCCGTCGAGCATGACGAGGTCGATCTCGCCGAGGGGGCTCGCATCGTTGCGGGCGAGGAGACGAAGACCCGCGCGCTCGAGATGACGCAGGGCGAGCGACTCCGCCTCGTCGCCGCTCCGCTGCGCGGGCGAGCGTCGCGGCCCCGGCTGCGCGCCGCTCACCGCGCCGGACCGGAAGGGGCGGCGGGCACCGGAACGAAGCCCGGCGCGGGAGGCGCCGGCGGCACCGGGACGAATCCGCCGCTGCCCGACGACGGCGCCGGCGTGAAGCCCGAGGGCGCGGGCGGCTGCGCCGGAACCGGGACGAAGCCCGACGAGGATGCCGGCGCGGGAGCCAGGCCCGGGGGCGCGGGCATCGGGGCAAGGCCGCCCGGGGCCGGCGCAGGCGCCGGGACCGGCACGAAGCCCGGCGAGGGCGCGGGCGTGGGCGCCGGCGGCGCGCCGGGCGACCAGGGTTGCGGCGGGGCCGTGGGGTCGGCCGGGAAGGCCGGCTGCGAAGGATCGCCCGGCACGGCGGGCGCCGGCTCGGCCGGCACCGGTACCGGCATGGGCGCCGGGACCAGCAGGCCGCCCTGGTAGACCGAGACGGTGGACAGGCGCCGGACGCGAGGATCGACGGGCACGTCGACGGTCAGCCAGCCGGTGACGCCGTCGATCTCGATCTGCTGGCGTCCGCGCACGAGCTCGCGCGCGATGCGGTAGGCATCGATGCCGAGCGCGTAGAGCCGCTGCAGCTCGAGATGGGGAATGCGCTCGGAGCGCGGATAGGCGGCGACGACGGCATGATCGCGCTCGACCTGCCAGGGCATCTCGACGATGTGCAGGCCGTCGAGCGCCGGGTTCGCGAGCAGCTCGCCCGCCTTCGTGCCCGGAATGGCGCCGACGTCGAGCCGTGAGGTCCCGTAGAGCGGCGTCTGTTCGCCGAGCGCATCGCGCACGGCCGGCACGGCCTCGGGCGGCAGCGCGACGAAGGCGGCATCGACGCGCACGCCGTCGAGGATGCGGGGCAGGTCGTAGAGCATGCGCAGGTCGAGCGCGAGCAGGTCGTAGCTCTCGCCGCCGAGATCGCGCCAGGCGTCGAGGAAGGCCGTGGCGCTGCGCTGCGCGAGCGA
>CAZDYQ010000037.1:0-31732 GCA_964509685.1 uncultured Burkholderiaceae bacterium | reverse complement strand
CGCGCGGGCGTTCCTCACCGAAGCTTACCGCTTCCATCTGCTGGTCGCTCACGCCCAGCACCGCGAGGGCCCGGCGCACGGCCTCGGCCCGCTTCTGGCCGAGCGCGAGGTTGTACTCGCGGCTGCCGCGCTCGTCGGTATTGCCCTGGATGACGATGCGGCGATTGCGGTTCGTCGTCAGGTAGCGGGCGTGCGCCTCGATGATCGGGCGGTACTCGTCCTCGACCACGAAGCTGTCGAACGCGAAGTAGATGCTCCGCTTGGCGAGGATGCCCTGGGGATCGTTGAGCGGGTCCTGCGCCTGGTCGCCGGCATCGATCTGCTGGACGGCACGGCTGGAGTCGCCGATCCCGCCCGCGCCGGCGCCGGCGCCGGTCTCGCGCGATTCGATGGTGGCATCCTGGCTTTCGTCGAGCTCGACGCTGGAGCCGCAGCCGGCCAGGGCGGCGCACAGGAGAAGGGTCCAGAGGGTCCGTGTACGGTTCATTGAGGGATTCTCCAATCGGGATCCAGTTGCGGTTGCTAGCCGGATGTGGTCGGGAGGAAGGACGTCAGGGGCCGAACGGGCCCCAGGTCGGTTCGCGGATGTCCCCGGTGTCGGAGCTCATCCGCTGCTTCACGCGGCCGTCGACGGACGCGGCCATCAGCATGTCGCGCCCGTTCGCGCGCGTGGCGTACATGACCCACAGGCCGTTGGGCGCGAAGCTCGGGGATTCTTCCTGGCCACCGTCGGACAGGCGGGTCTCGGCCCCGCTGGCGAGGTCCTTGATCATGATGTAGAACCCGCCGTCGCGACGAGTGACGAAGGCGAGCTTGCGGCCGTCCGGCGACACGCGCGGGCTGACGTTGTAGTTGCCCTCGAACGTCACCCGGCTGACCTGGCCGCCATCGACCGCCACGCGATAGATCTGCGGCGAGCCCCCGCGGTCGGACGTGAAGTAGATGTACTTGCCGTCGGGCGAATAGAAGGGCTCGGTGTCGATGCCGCTCGACGAGACCAGGCGACGGGGCTCGCCGCCGCCGTCCGAGGGAATCAGGTAGATCTGTGAGAGCCCGTCGCGGGTCAGCGCCACCGCGAGTGTCTTGCCGTCGGGCGACCATGCGGGCGCGCTGTTGCTGCCCTTGAAGTTCGCGACCGCCTTGCGCTGGCCGGTGCTAAGGGTGTGCACGTACACCACCGGCTTCTTCGATTCGAAGGAGACGTAGGCGAGCCGACTGCCGTCCGGTGCCCAGGACGGTGAGATGATGGGCTCGGGCGAGGTGAGCGAGGTCTGCTCGTTGCGCCCGTCCCAGTCGGCGATCTTGAGCCGGTAGCGCCCGCCCTGCCGCGTGATGAACGCGATGCGCGTGGAGAAGATGCCCTTCTGGCCGGTGAGCTTCTCGAAGATGAAGTCCGCGGCCCGGTGTCCCGCATAGCGCAGGTCGTTCGCGCCGGCGACGATCGACTCGCCGCCGAGGCTGCGCTGGCGCACGGTGTCCGAGAGGCGGTAGCGCACGTCGTAGCGGCCGTCCGCGAGCCGGCTGTACGAGCCGCCGACGACGGAGTCGGCGCCCTGCGAGCGCAGCGTGGCGAAGTCCGGCGTGGCGCTGTCCGAGATGACGGCGTTCGTCTCGATGATGCGGAACAGGCCGCTGGCGGCCAGGTCGTTGCGGATCACCGCCGCGATGTCCTCGGGCAGCTGGCCCTCGCCCGCGAAGCTGCCGATCGCGATCGGGTATTGGGTAGCGCCGACGCCGGAGACGTCGAGCCGCATCTCCTGCGCCTGCGCCCATGCGGTTGCGCCGGCCAGGATGAACGCCGCGGCGCATCGGGAAAGAACACGGGTGCGGTTCATGATTCGGCGATCGGTCATTGCTCGGGTCGTCGGAACGGGAACGACGCGCCCGCCACGACGCGCGACGGACGGAGGGAGAGAGAGTTGCGGGGATTATAGCGGACGCCCCGGGCCCCGACGGGCCGCCCCGTCCGTCGCGACGTCGCACGCGCTCAGTTGTCCCGCGGGCCACGGAGGATCACGAGGCTCGAGGGACAGGTGCCGTCGGCCTGGCGCGGGAGGGGGCTGGCGCGCTGGATGCCCCGCTCGGCCGCCGCGTCCCAGTCGGGATGGCCGCTCGACTGGCGCAGCGTCACCGATGCGACCGTGCAGTCGGCGTTCAGGCGCACCGCGAACTCCGCCTTGGGATTGCCGGTCAGTCCCGCAGGGATGACGTAGTGCGTCGCGTTGCGGATCGCGGCCGCCACCCTGGCCTGGTAGCCGGCGTCCATGCCGGTGCCGCCGGCGGAGGCGCGCGCGCCGCTGGCACCGCCGGCGGGCGCGCCGCCCGGGGCCCCGGTCTCGCTGCCGGCGGCCGCCTGCCGCAGGCTCTCGAGGTAGGCCGCGCGCTGGCGTTCGGCCTCCTCCCGCTCGCGACGGGCCTGCTCGGCCGCCTTGCGCTTCTGCTCCTCGGCGAGCTTGCGCTTGCGCTCCTCGTCGGCCTTGCGCTTCCGCTCCTCCGCGAGCTTCATCTGCCGTTCTTCCTCGGCCTTGCGCCTGCGCTCCTCGGCGAGCCTGCGCTGGCGTTCCTCCTCGGCCTTGCGCTTCTCTTCCTCGGCGAGCTTGCGCTTGCGCTCTTCCTCCGCGCGGCGCGCCTCCTCGGCCTTGCGCTTCTCCTCGGCTTCCCGCCTGGCCTTCTCGATCGCGATCTGCGGATCGGGCTGCGGGGGCGGGGGCTCCGGTTGCGGCTCGGGCTTCGGCGGGGGCGGCGGCGCGGGCTCGGGTTGCGGCTGCGGCACGGGCTGGGGCGCATCGACCGCAGGCGCCGGCGTCCAGAGCTCGGCGATCACCGGCGGCGGCTCGCTCGACTTCCAGGACACGCCGACCACCAGCATGGCCAGCAGGCCCAGGTGGACGAGGATCGCGAGTCCGAGCGCCTTCAGCCGCCCCGCGCGCGACGGGCGCGGCCGGTTCGGGAAGCGGTCCGCGAGCGGGGGCTGGTTGCTCACCGGCCCTCCGGTTCGCCGAGCAGTCCGACCCGGTCGACGTTGGCCCGCTTGAGTCCGTCGAGCACGAACATCACCGCCTCGTAGGGCACCGACTTGTCGGCGGCGATGCCGACCGGCATCGGCTTTTCCTGGCGAAGGTTGAGATTGGAGATGATCCCGATGATGTCCTCGCGGGTCGCCTGCGCCTCGAAGGGGTCGTCCGAGTTGCGCAGCTTCACCGTCATCTGCTGCTGGGCGTCGATCTCGACGGCGATGTACGGCTCCGCGAGCACGTTCGACCGGCCCACGGTCGGCAGCTCGATCTGGCCGGGCGGCAGGAGCGGCGCGGTGACCATGAAGATCACCAGCAGCACCAGCATCACGTCGATGTAGGGCACGACGTTGATGTCGCTGACCATCCGGCGCGAGCGCCGGCTGCCGTTGCGCGGATTCATCGCGGGCATCGCGGGAACCTCCGTGTCCCTGCCGGCCGGGCGCTAGCGCGCCTGCCGCTGCAGGATGTTGGAGAACTCTTCCATGAAGCTGTCGAACCGACTCGACAGGCGGTCGATGTCATGGGCATAGCGGTTGTAGGCGATGACTGCCGGGATGGCGGCGAACAGGCCGATCGCAGTGGCGACCAGGGCCTCGGCGATACCGGGTGCAACGGCCGCGAGCGTCGCCTGGTGGACATTGGCCAGTCCGCGGAAGGCGTTCATGATGCCCCAGACCGTGCCGAACAGGCCGATGTAGGGGCTCACGGAGCCCGCCGTGGCGAGCAGGGCGAGCCCGGATTCGAGCATGTCCATCTCCCGCTGGTAGGCCGCGCGCATCGCCCGCCGCGCGCCGTCCACGATGGTCTGGGTGTCGCCGGGCGTCTGCTGGCGCGCCTTGAGGAACTCGCTCATCCCGGCATCGAAGATGCGGGCCATCGAGCCGGGGTCCTTGCGGGAGTCCCGGATCTGCTGGTAGAGCTGGCCCAGCTCGCGGTCGCGCCAGAACTCGTCCTCGAAGCGGTCGGCCGCGCGGTTGGCCGCCTGGATCGTGAAGAACTTGCGGAAGATGACGGTCCAGGAGGCGATCGAGATCAGCACCAGCAGCAGCATCACGGCCTGCACCAGCAGGCTCGCATCGACCACGAGCGAGACGATCGACAGGTCTTGGTTCATCGGGCGGTTCCCGGTTGGATGGATGGGGTGAGCCAGTCGGGCAGTCCGACCGGGCGTCCGTCGCTGCGCCGGATCATGGCGATGCGGACCTGCGCGTCCACGAGCGTTTCGTCATCGCCCTGCCGGTGGGCCCACTGGCGCAGGGTGAGCGAAGCGCGGCGCCCCCCGGCCACCGCGAGCTCCAGCTCGAGCATGTCGTCGAGCCGGGCAGGCCGCAGGTACTCGATGCGCAGGTCGCGGACCACGAAGACTTCGTCGCGGGCGGCCGCGATCTCCGAGTGCGAGGGCCCGCCCAGCGAGCGCAGCCACTCGGACCGGGCCCGTTCGAAGAAGCGCAGGTAGTTCGCGTGGTAGACGATGCCGCCCGCATCGGTGTCCTCGTAGTACACGCGGACTGGCCAGCGGAAGACCGACCGGGCGACGGCGTTCGAGGATTCGGATGGCACGCCGTGGGAGGAACGAATTCGTCGAGCGGTGATTCTAGCAATCGCATCGTCCGGGGAAAAACCGGGCGCGGCCGAGGCGGCAATCGCGCCCGCCTAGCGCATCATGCCCGCGGGCTCCGGGACCACCTGCCAGACCAGGCCGGCGACCAGCAGCGCGCCGGCAGTCGCGGCGATGGCCCGGCGCGGGCCGTGGACGCGGTACGCCTCCCAGTCGAAGCGCTCGACCATGACCGTCGCGAGCACGAAGCCGGCGACCAGCCCGCCGATGTGCGCGGCATTGTCGATCATGGAGGCGGTGAAGCCCATGAAGAGCGAGTAGCCCACGAACAGGACCAGCGACGGCCGCATCGAGGCAACCAGGCCCCGGGGCAGCTTGTGCGGCTTGGTGAACAGCGCGGCGAGCAGGGCGCCGGCAACGCCGAAGATGGCCCCCGACGCGCCCACCGACACGGCGATCCGGGCCGAGGAAAACAGGCTCGCCAGCGAACCGAACAGTCCGGCGAGCACGTAGATGATCGCGAACTGGGTATTGCCGTAGAAGCGCTCGGCGATCCGTCCCATGTTGAGCATCGCCCACATGTTGAAGGCGAGGTGGATGACGCCCGCGTGCAGGACGGTCGAGCTCAGCAGCCGCCAGGGCTGCTCCAGGGTCAGCGGCAGGAAGTTGCCGCCCAGCAGGAGGAGCGCCTGGGGGCTCGGCGCCAGCCAGTGCACGCCCAGCAGCACGGTCAGCAGCCAGACGATGACGTTAGCCGCCACCACGGTCGTGGTCACGTAGGTTCGTGGCGTCGCCTGGAACAGGCGCTGGACGAAGTCCTGCATCAGGTGGACGCGGCCGCGTCGCTGTCGTCCCACAGGTCGCCCGTCGGCGACTTGCGCGGCGCCGCCAGGCCGAAGTGCCGCCAGGCGCCCGGAAGCGCGACCCGGCCCCGCGGCGTGCGCTGCAGGAAGCCTTGCTGGATCAGGTACGGTTCGATGACGTCCTCGATGGTCTCGCGCTCCTCGCTGATCGCGGCGGCGAGGTTGTCGAGCCCGACGGGCCCGCCGCCGAATTTCTCGAGGATCGCGGTGAGCAGCGCCCGGTCCATCAGGTCGAGCCCGGCGGAATCGACATCCAGCATGCGCAGGGCGGCATCGGCCACGGCATCGTCGATCCGGCCGCTCGTGCGCACCTGGGCATAGTCGCGTACCCGGCGCAGGAGCCGGTTCGCGATCCGGGGCGTGCCGCGCGACCGGCGGGCGATCTCGCGCGCGCCCTCGGGCGAGATCTCGGCCTCGAGCAGGCTCGCCGAGCGCGTCACGATGCGCGCGAGATCCTCCTCGTTGTAGAACTCGAGCCGCGCGACGATGCCGAAGCGGTCGCGCAGCGGATTGGTGAGCATCCCGGCCCGGGTCGTGGCGCCGACCAGGGTGAAGGGCGCGACCTCGAGCTTGATCGAGCGGGCGGCCGGGCCCTCGCCGATCATGATGTCGATCTGGTAGTCCTCGAGCGCGGGATAGAGGATCTCCTCGACGACCGGCGACAGGCGGTGGATCTCGTCGATGAAGAGCACGTCGTTGCGCTCGAGGCTGGTCAGGATGGCGGCGAGGTCGCCCGGTTTCTCCAGCACCGGCCCGGAGGTCTGGCGCAGGTTCACCCCCATCTCCGCGGCCACGATGTGCGCGAGCGTCGTCTTGCCGAGGCCGGGCGGGCCGAAGAGCAGCAGGTGGTCCAGGGGCTCGGAGCGATGACGGGCCGCCGACATGAAGATGTCGAGCTGTTCGCGGATCCGGGGCTGGCCGATGTAGTCGGCGAGCTTGCGTGGCCGCAGGGCCCGCTCGACGACCTCCTCGCTCGGCGAGGCGGGGGACGGGGCGATGAGGCGGTCGTGCTCGATCATGCCTTGACCAGCGACTTGAGCGCCTGCCGGATCCCGTCGGAGACGTCGATGCCCGCCGGGAGCCTGCGGCTCGCGGCGTCGGCCTCGCGCTCGGAATAGCCGAGCGCGACGAGCGCATGGGCGATGTCGGCCAGCGAGCCGTCGGGCGGCGCGCCCGCGCCGGCCTCGGTGGCGTCGCGGGGCGCGGCGATCCGGCCCTTGAGCTCCAGCAGCAGGCGCTCGGCCGTCTTCTTGCCGATGCCGGGCACCCGGGTCAGCCGGGTCGCGTCCTGGGTGGCGATCGCCCGGCCGAGCTCCTCCACGGTCATGCCCGACAGCAGCGACAGGGCGATGCGGGCGCCGACGCCGGACACGCGGATGAGCTGGCGGAACGCGTCGCGCTCGTCCTCGGTCCGGAACCCGAAGAGCAGGTGGGCATCCTCGCGCACGACGAGGTGGGTGAGCAGGCTGACCGGCTCCCCGACCGGCGGCAGCTCGAAGATCGTGCTCATGGGCGCCTCGACCTCGTAGCCCACGCCGCCGACGTCCACGAGCAGGGTCGGCGGCCGCTTGGCGACGAGCTTGCCTGAGAGTCGTCCGATCATGGCGCGAGCTTACACTACCCGGCCCCGGCGGATCCGGGTGCCGCGGCGCCGGATCGCGGCCCCGGCCACGCCCGCCGCGGCGGTGGCGCCCGTCGCGAAGCGGGCCGCATGGATGTGGCAGATCGCGCAGGCGAGCGCGTCCGCCGCGTCGGTGGCCGGCGGCCCAGGGAGCAGGAGCAGGCGCTGGACCATGGCGACGATCTGGCTCTTGGCGGCGTGCCCGTGACCGACGACCGACTGCTTGAGCTGCAGGGCGGTGTATTCGTGTACGGGCAGGCCGGCGGCGACCATCGCGGTGATCGCGGCTCCCCGGGCCTGGCCGAGCAGCAGCGTCGAGGCCGGGTTGACGTTGACGAACACCTTCTCGATCGCGCTTTCGGTCGGCCGGTACTGGGCGATGATTTCGCTCAGGCCGGCGTAGATGACGCCGAGCCGGGTGGCGAGGTCGGCATCCGGCGTGCGGATGGTCCCGCTCGCCACGTAGGTGAGGCGTCCCGCCTGCCGGTGGACCAGGCCGAAGCCGGTGCGCCGCAGCCCCGGGTCGACGCCGAGTACGATGTCCGGGGCCGGGCGGGCGGGTGCCGGATTCAATGCCGGAAGTGGCGAACGCCGGTGAAGACCATCGCGATGCCGCGCTCGTTGGCCGCCGCGATGACTTCGTCGTCACGCACCGAACCCCCGGGCTGGATCACACAGGCGGCGCCGGCGTCGACCACCACGTCGAGCCCGTCGCGGAACGGGAAGAACGCGTCCGAGGCGACGGCGGAGCCCGCGAGCGACAGGGCGGCATTGCTCGCCTTGATCGTCGCGATGCGGGCGGAATCGATCCGGCTCATCTGGCCGGCGCCGACGCCGAGGGTCTGGCCATTGCCGCAGAAGACGATGGCGTTCGATTTCACGAACTTCGCCACGCGCCACGCGAAAAGCAGGTCGGCGAGCTGTGCCTCGGTGGGTGCGATCTCGGTGACCACGCGAAGCTCGCCGGGCGCGACATTGCGCGAGTCGAGCGTCTGCACGAGCAGTCCCCCGCCGACCCGCTTGAAGTCGAACGTGTTGCCGCCGTCCGCGAGCGGGATCTCGAGGAGGCGGACGTTCTGCTTGGCGGCGAAGACGGCGCGCGCGCCGTCGGCGAAGCCGGGCGCGATGAGGACCTCCACGAACTGGCGGGCGACCTCCGCCGCGGTGTCGGCATCGAGCGGGCGATTGAAGGCGATGATCCCGCCGAAGGCCGACGTCGGATCGGTCGAGAAGGCCTTGGCATAGGCCTCGCCGCAACTGCGGCCGATCGCCACGCCACAGGGATTGGCATGCTTGACGATGACGCACGCGGGGGCGTGGAAGCTCTTGACGCACTCCCAGGCCGCGTCGGCATCGGCGATGTTGTTGTACGAGAGCTCCTTGCCCTGCAGCTGCCGGTAGTGCGCGAGCGTGCCGGGCGCGGGCTCGGCATCGCGATAGAACGCGGCCGACTGGTGCGGGTTCTCGCCATAGCGCATGTCCTGCACCTTGTGCCATTGCTGCGTGAACACGTCGGGCATGAGCCTTGGCGTGGCGCCGTCGCCGTCGTCGTCGCGCGCCGTGAGCCAGTTGGTGATCGCGGCATCGTAGGCGGCCGTGTGCGCGAAGACCTTCTTCGCGAGGGCGAGGCGCCGCGCGGCGTCGATGCCGCCGTCGGTGCGCACCGCGGCGGCGACCCATTCGTAGTCGGCCGGGTCGACGACCGTGGCCACGCCCCCGAAGTTCTTCGCCGCCGCCCGCAGCATGGTCGGGCCGCCGATGTCGATGTTCTCGATCGCCTCCTCGAAGCTGCAGCCGGGCCGCGCGACGGTGGCGGAGAACGGATAGAGGTTCACCACCAGCAGGTCGATGCGATCGATGCCGTGGCGCGCGAGCGCCGACATGTGCTCGGGCAGGTCGCGCCGGGCGAGCAGACCGGCATGGATCTTCGGGTGCAGGGTCTTGACCCGGCCGTCGAGCATCTCGGGAAAGCCGGTGTGGTCGGAGACCTCCGTCACCGGGACGCCGTTGTCGGAAAGCAGCTTCGCGGTGCCCCCCGTGGAGAGGATGGACACGCCGGCATCGGCCAGCGCGCGCGCGAGCTCGACGACGCCGGTCTTGTCCGACACGCTGATCAGCGCCCGTTCGATTTTCTGCATGGTCTGCCTGTGCGGGCCGGCCGGGACTATTGCCCCAGCAGGCCGTGGTTGATGAGCTTCTTGCGAAGCGTGTTGCGGTTGATTCCGAGCATCTCGCTCGCCCGCAGCTGGTTGCCCTGGGCCTGGCGCATGACGACCTCGAGCATGGGGCGCTCCACGGCCTGGATCACCATGTCGTAGACGGCCCTGGGCCGCGCGCCCTCGAGGTCGCGGAAATAGCGTTCGAGATTGCGGGTGACGGCTTCGTCGATGCTGTTGCTGTTCCTGCTCATGCCGCGAGTCTCCGGTCGCAGTCCGGCGCTTCGCCGGATAGGGGGGCCGGCGCTTCGGCCAGCTCGAGGATCGCGGCCAGCTGCTCCTCGGCCGTCTCGATCCGGAAGAAGCGGGCGAGGAATTCCTTCGCCCCGGGCCGGCCGGCGAGATACCAGCCGACGTGTTTCCTGGCCGTGCGCACGCCGACGAACTCGCCATGAAAGGCGTAGTGGTCGAGCAGGTGCTCGTGCAGGACCTGCACGAAGCCCGTGGGACCGGGTGGCGGGCGGCGCGTGCCATCCGCGAGCCATGCGGCGATGTCGGCGAAGATCCAGGGATTGCCCTGGGCGGCGCGGCCGATCATGACGGCATCGGCGCCGGTGGCGGCGAGCACTTCGGCCGCCTTCTGCGGGCTGTCGATGTCACCGTTGGCGACCACGGGGATGCGCAGGCGCGACTTGATCTCGGCGATCGTGTCGTACTCGGCCCGGCCCCGATAGCCGCAGGCGCGCGTGCGCCCGTGCACCGCCACCATCGCCGCGCCCGCCGATTCGGCCGCCTGCGCGAGGACGGGCGCATTGCGCAACTCGGGCGTGGGGCCCGTGCGCATCTTGACCGTGACGGGAACATCGACCGCCGCCACGACGGCCTCGATGATGCGCAGGGCGAGGCCGGGAGCGCCCATGAGCGCGGAACCGGCCGCGACGTTGCAGACCTTTTTCGCCGGACAGCCCATGTTGATGTCGATGACCTGGGCGCCACGATCGACATTGAAGCGCGCGGCCTCGGCCATCATCGCAGGATCGGCCCCGGCGATCTGGACCGCGCGCGGCTCGATCTCGCCGGCGTGATCGATGCGGCGCGACGTCTTGACGCTGTGCCACAGGCGCGGATTGGACGCCGCCATCTCGGAGACCGCGTAGCCCGCCCCGAGGCGCCGGCAGAGCTGCCTGAACGGACGGTCGGTGACGCCCGCCATCGGCGCGACGAATACCGGGTTCGGCAGCGTGAACGGGCCGAGCTGCATCGTGGGGGTCGGGCGGACTCAGGTGGGTTGCGATTGCCGGCGGGCCGGCGCGCCGTTGCGCGAGCGCGCGTGCCGCACATGGGGCATTCTAGCCGAAACCCCCTGCCCAAGAAACGTGCAGCGCAGCGCGCCGCCGATGGACCGCGCGGCAACGGCCGTGCCGGTGTCGCGCTCGCCTAGCCGCGCCAGCCGAACATGAAGCCCTTCGCGATGCCGCGGCGCGCCGGCGGCACGAGGTCGAGCGTCGCGAGCACGATCGATGCCGCGCCGCGAACGAGTGGCGTGGCGAACATCACCGCGAGCCGGTCCGTGACCCCCACGGTGACGAGCCGATCGCGCCGCCGGGCGCGCGCATGCGCCGCGCAGGCCTCGCGCATCGCCTGCGCGCTGCTACCCGCGTCGCCCAGTGCCTGCGCGAGTTCGAACGCGTCGCGAAGCCCGAGGTTGAGGCCCTGGCCGGCCACGGGATGCAGGGCCTGCGCCGCGTTGCCGATCATGATGCGACGCCCGTCGAAGGTTTCGCGTCGCAGGCTGCGGACGAGCGGCGCGACATGTCGCGGCGATGCGAGCGCGAGTTTGCCGAGCGCACCACCGAATGCGCGTGCCAGCTCCGCGTCGAACTCCGCCTGGGGCAGCTCGGCGCGGCGCCGGCATTCCTCGGGGCGATCGCACCACACGAGCGCATGGCGACGAGCCTCGGGCAGCGGCAGCAGCGCGAGCGGCCCGTTCGCACGGAAGCGCTCGAACGCGACGCCGTGGCGTTCGTGCTCCGCCTCGACCTCGGCGAGCAGCGCGCACTGGTCGAACGTGCGCCGGTGCGCGTCGGAGCCGGTGTTGCCGTCGGCGCAGACCTCGATCGCCACGTCCTCGCCCGCGTCTTCGGGCCGGTCTTCCGGACGCGTCGCCGTGAAGCCCGCGGCGTCGCAGGCCGCCCCGAGCGCGGCGACGAGCTCGCCGTAGCGCACCACGCGGCCGAGCGCCGGAACGCCATGCTCGGCATGCGCCATGTGCATGCTGCCCGGATGCGCATCGACCCGCACGTCGACATCGTGGATCGGGGCCGAGCGGGGCATCGGCATCACCCGTTCGAGCAGCTGGATCGAGCCGGCCGACAGCGCGATCGCGCGGGCCGCGACGCCCTCGGGTGGAGGTCCGTCCCGGCGTGCCCAATCGACCCGGTCCGCCGTGATCCCCTGGCGCCGCAGCCACAGCGCGAACGCCATCGCCACGGGGCCCGAGCCGGTGATGCGGATGCGGGGCGGGGCCTTGGCCGGCATCTCGCCTAGCCTCGCATCAGTGCCTCGATCTCGTCCGGATCGGTGGGCACGTCGGACGTGATGATCTCGCAGCCGTCCTCGGTGACGACGGCGTCATCCTCGATGCGGATGCCGATGTCGTGCATCGCGGCCGGCACGTCGTCCGCCGCCCGGACGTAGATCCCCGGCTCGATGGTGAGCACCATGCCGGGACGCAGGATGCGCCAGGGACGGCCGCCGTCGGCGCCGTGCTCGCCCGGTTCCTGGTAGTCGCCGCAGTCGTGCACATCCATGCCGAGCCAGTGGCTGGTGCGGTGCATGTAGAAGCGGCGATAGGCCCCCGACTCGATCACGCCGTCGCGGCTGCCGCCGAGCAGTCCCGTGTCGATCATGCCCTGCGCGAGCACCTCCACCGCGGCATTGTGCGGATCGTCGAAGCGGGCCCCGGGGCGGGTCGCCGCGATCGCCGCGTGCTGGGCGGCCAGCACGATGTCGTACAGCGCGCGCTGCGCTCCGCTGAAGCGACCGTTCACGGGAAACGTGCGGGTGATGTCGGACGCGTAGCCGTCGAGCTCGCAGCCCGCGTCGATCAGCAGCAGGTCGCCGTCGCGCAGGCGATCGTCGTTGGCGCGATAGTGCAGGACGCAGGCGTTGCGGCCCGCGGCCACGATCGAGCCGTAGGCCGGTGCCTGGGAGCCCTGGCGACGGAATTCGTAGAGGAGCTCGGCCTCGATCTCGTACTCGAATCGCCCGGGCGTCGTCGCGAGCATCGCCCGTCGATGCGCGGCCGCCGAGATGCGCGCGGCGCGGCGCATCGTCTCGAGCTCCGTCTCGTCCTTGCGCAGGCGCATCTCGTCGAGGATCGCGAGGAGGTCGATGGCCCGTGTCGGCGAGGCGACGCCGGCTCGCGCCTGGGCGCGCACCTGGCCAAGCCAGAGCCGGACGCGGGCATCGAGCGTCTCGTCGGCGCCGAGCGCATGGAACAGCGCGGCACGGTTGGCGAGCAGCTTCGGCACCTCCTCGTCGAGGCTGCCGATCGGCAGCGCCCGGTCGAAGCCGAATCGCTCGGCCGCGGCCTGCGGCCCGTAGCGAAAGCCGTCCCAGATCTCGCGCTCCTCGTTCTTCTCGCGGCAGAAGAGGATCGATTCGGCGTGCTCGGCATCGGCGACGATCACGAGCACGGCCTCGGGCTCGGGAAAGCCGGTGAGGTAGTGGAAGTAGCTGTCCCAGCGATACGGGTAGTCGCTGTCGCGGTTGCGCATTCGCTCGGGCGCGGTGGGCAGGATCGCCACCCCGCCCCCGGCGGCGCGCATCGCCTCGATCACGGACCGGCGACGCGCGGCACGCACGTCCGCGCACGGGGCGGTGGCGGTTGTGTTCGATGTCTGGCTCATGGTGTCGGTCATTGTGCACCGGGAACGGTCGGGGCACCGAGCTCGGCATCCAGCTCGGCGAGCCGCTGCGGGGTGCCGACGTCGGTCCAGCGCCCGTGGTGGACCATCGCGCCGGCGCGGCCCCGGCGCGCTGCCTCGCGCAGCAGGGGGGCGAGCGGCGCCGCCGTGCCCGGCTCGATCCCCGCGAAGAGCGCCGGCGCATAGACGCCGATACCCGCGAACGTGTAGCGCGATGACGCCCGGTCGAGCAGTCGATCGCCGTCGATGCCGAAGTCCCCTTTCGGATTGTGGGGCGGGTTGGCGACGAGCACGCACCAGGCGAGCAGTTCCTCGGCCCGCATCCTCGTGGCGATGGCGGCCGCGAGCCGGAAGTCGAAGTCGCAGAAGATGTCGCCGTTCACCACGACGAAGGGTCCGTCGCCCAGCAGTGGCAGGGCCTGGGCGATGCCGCCCGCCGTCTCGAGGGCCGTGGCCTCGGGCGAGTACCGGATGCGGGCGCCGAGGGCGCCGCCGTCGCCCAGGGCCCGCTCGATCTTCGCGCCCAGCCAGGCGTGGTTGACGACGATGTCGCGGATGCCGGCGGCCACGAGCGCATCGACGTGGCGCGCGATCAGCGAGCGCCCGCCCACTTCGAGCAGCGGCTTGGGCACCGTGTCGGTCAGCGGGCGCATGCGCTCGCCGCGCCCCGCGGCGAGGATCATCGCGCGCGGCGAGTCAGAAGGTGTAGCCGACACGCGGCGCATCCCCCTCGATCCGGTCGACGAGGCGCGCGAGCCCCGCGAGCGCGCCGTAGCGGGCCAGCGTCCGGCGCAGGTAGCCCAGCACACGCGGCATGTCGTCGAGGTAGCGGTGCTTGCCGTCGCGATGCGAGAGCCGGGCGAAGATGCCGAGCACCTTGAGCTGGCGCTGCACGCCCATCCATTCGTAGTCGCGGTAGAAGTCGCCGAAATCGGGCGCCACCGGCAGCCCCGCGGTGCGGGCGGCATCCCAGTAGCGAACCACCCAGTCGATCTCGCGCTCCTCCGGCCAGTCCACGTAGGCATCCCGAAAGAGCGAGACGGCGTCGTACGTAATGGGGCCTTCGACCGCGTCCTGGAAGTCGAGGATGCCGGGACCGTCCGCGTCGAGCACCATCAGGTTGCGGCTGTGGTAGTCCCGGTGCACATGGACGACGGGCTGCGCGAGGATGGCGTCCAGCAGATGGTCGAAGGCGGCGCGAAGCCGGCGCCGCTCGTCGTCGTCGAGGACGATACCGCGGTGGCGCGCGACATACCACTCGGGGTAGAGGGCGAGTTCCCGCTCGAGCAGGGCCCTGTCGTAGGGGGGAAAGCTGCCGGGGCGCCCTGAGGACTGGATCCGCACGAGCGCCGTGCTCGCTTCCCGGTAGAGCCGGTCGGCCTCGCGATCGCCGTGGGCGGAGAGCCGGTCGAGATACGTCGTCGCGCCGAAGTCCTCGAGCAGCATGAAGCCGCGCTCCAGGTCCACGGCGAGCACGCGAGGAACCCGCACGCCCGCGGCCGCGAACACCTCGGCGGCATGCACGAAGGGCCGGCAGTCCTCGGCGGGAGGCGGGGCGTCCATGGCGACGACGCTGCCGCCGCTTTCGCGATCGATGCGGAAGTAGCGCCGGAAGCTCGCATCGTTCGAGGCCGGCCGGATGGTCTCGATGCGCAGGGGATGTTCCCTGCCGAGCCGCGCCAGCCAGGCGCGGAGTTCCTCGAGGCGGGCGTCGGGATTCATCGCATTCGGGGTGGGGTCCAGGCGAGCGCCGACGGGCGCGCGGGCGGCCGGGCATCGCCGGGCGCTTCGTATAATAATCGATCGTTGCGGCACCCTCGCCACCGGCCAGCGCCCGAACCGCGTGACCAGCTTTCCCCCGCGTCGTCGTCCCGACCCGCCGCCCCGCAGCTTCGTCCTGGCGTTCGTCGCGGCGATGCTTCCCTGCTTCGCGCACGCGCAGACGCAAGGCGCCGGGCCGGGCCCCCTGCGCCTGCGCATGGATCCCGCGCTGGGCGCGAGCGACCCCGTCCCGACCGAATCGGGCAGGCCCATCTTCGCGCGCGGCGACGAGGCGAGCGGCCGTGCCAACCGGGACTTCACCCTCGAGGGCAACGCCGAGCTCCGGCATGCCGGCACGGTGGTGAGCGGCAACCGCATCACCTGGTACGAGGACGACGAGGAGCTCGTCGCGGTCGGCAACGTACGGGTCGTGCGCGGTGGCAGCATCTTCGTGGGCGAGGGCCTGCAGCTTCGCCTCGATTCCAGCACCGGGAGCTTCCGCGCGCCCACCTACGAGCTGCCGCTCTACGACGGTCGCGGCGAGGCCGACCGGCTCGACTTCCTCGGCGGTCGCCGGGTCGGCCTCGCCAACGCCACCTACACGACGTGCGAGCCGGAGGATCCCGACTGGTACCTGCGGGCCGACGAGCTCGAAATCGACGAGGAGCGTGGCGAGGGCCGTGGCCGCGGCGCGCGGCTCTATTTCAAGGACGTGCAGCTGCTCGGCGTCCCCTGGTTCGGATTCCCGCTCGGCGACCGGCGCCGGTCGGGCGTGCTGGCCCCGAGCTTCTCGATGAGCTCGAAGACCGGTGCCGAGATCATGGTGCCCTACTACTGGAACATGGCGCCGAACCACGACCTGACCCTGCGTCCGCGCCTGATGGCCAAGCGCGGCCTCATGCTGGGCGGCGAGTTCCGCTACCTCGAGCCGAACTTCTACGGCACCTTCAACGGCGACTACATCGCGAAGGACAACGTCACCGGCGACAAGCGCTACCAGTGGTCGTGGCTGACCCGCGTCACCGACCTCGGGGGCTGGGCCGGCCAGTTCAACCTCAACGGGGTTTCCGACGACAACTACTTCGTCGACTATTCCCGATCGATCATCGACAGCTCGGAGCGCTCGCTGCCTCGCGACGGCTATCTCGTGCGCGCCTTCGGCGACTGGACCGTGCTCGGGCGCGTGACCAAGTGGCAGAACATCCTGGAGGCCCGACGTGCGCCGCCCTACGAGCGCGAGCCGCAACTGATGGCGAAGTACGTCAAGCGCGAATGGCATGGCTTCGACTTCACCACGATGCTCGACACGACCCGCTTCGTGCGGCCCCTGGAGGGCGCGGTCGAGGGCACGCGCTTCGTCGCGGACAACGCGATCAGCTACCCGATCATGCTGCCGGGCGGCTTCATCGTGCCGCGCGTCGGCCTGCACCTGTCGAGCTACCATCTGGACGAGAACCCTCGCGGCGACGATCGGCTCGATCGCGCGGTGCCGACGTTCTCGGTCGATGCGGGGCTGGTGTTCGAGCGCGACACCACGGTCTTCGAGCGGCCGATGCTGCAGACACTCGAGCCACGGCTCTTCTACGTCCGCACCCCGTTTCGCGACCAGTCGGAGTTTCCCGTCTTCGACACGGGCGTGGCCGACTTCAACTTCGCCCAGCTCTTCTCGACCAATACGTTCGTGGGCAGCGACCGGATCGCGGACGCCAACCACCTGACCGCGGCAGTGATCTCGCGCTTCATCGAGCCGGCGAGCGGCGCCGAACGCTTCCGCGTCGCGCTCGGCCAGCGGCTCTACTTCAATCCGCAGCGCGTCACCCTGCGCGGCACGAGCGCCCCGACCGACCGCCGCTCGGACGTGCTGCTCGCGGCCTCGGGCGACTTCGGCAACGGCATGACGCTCGACGGCGGCCTGCAATGGAGCGTGCGCGATTCGCGCGTCCCGCGCGCCACGCTGACCTGGCGCTACCTGCCCGAGCCCGGCAAGGTGGTGAACGTCGGCCTGCGCTACCTGCGCGACGAGATCGGGCAGTTCGACACCTCCTGGCGCTGGCCGGTGTCGCCGCGCTGGGCGGCGATGGGACGGCTGAACTATTCCTGGGCGGACACGGCCAGGGACCCGATCACGCTGCAGATCCGGCCGGCCGAGCCGGGTTTCGTCGAAAGCGTGCTCGGCTTCGAGTACCGCCGGGATTGCTGGACGGCGCGCTTCGTCGTCCAGCGATTCACGACCGCCGCATTCGAGAAGACCACCGCCTTCTTCCTGCAGCTCGAACTCCACGGCGTCGGTCATCTCGGCTCGGACCCCTTCGATATACTCAGGCGGAACATCCGGGGCTATCAGTCGCCCACCGAGCGCCCCGCCCAGCCAGGCCGATTCTTCGGATACGAATGAGCGCCATCCCCAAGCTGATCCTCGCGATCGCGTCGGCCATCGCCGCACTCCTCTCGCCCGCCCCGGCTACCGCCCAGCAGCCCACGCTGGTCGATCGCGTCGTGGCGATCGTCAACGACGACGTCATCACGCAGGTCGAGCTCGACGCGCGCGTCGCCCAGATCCGCAAGCAGCTGCGGCGCCAGGACACGCCGTTGCCGCCCCCCGGCATCCTCGAGCGGCAGGTGCTGGACCTGCTCATCGACGAGCAGATCCAGCTCCAGCTGGCGAGGGAGCGGGGGATCCGCATCAGCGAGGCCCAGCTCGACCGGGTGGTGGAACGGTTCGCCGCCGACAACGGGCTCAGCGTCGACGAGCTGCGCGCCCGCGTGGCGGCCGAGGGCATGAGCTTCGACGCCTTCCGGAAGCAGCTGCGCTCCGAGTACCTGCGCGCCCGGCTTCGCGAACGCGAGGTCGATTCGAAGATCAATGTCAGCGAGGCCGACATCGACGCCTGGCTCGCCGCCGCCCAGGGCGGGGCGCAGGGCGCCGAGGCCCCGGTCGAGTACGAGGTCGGCCAGGTCCTGCTGCCGGTGCCCGAGAACGCTCCCCCGGACGAGGTCGCCCGCCAGCGCGACCGGGCGATGGAGATCGCCGGTCGCCTGCGCGCCGGGGAGGACATCGCCCAGGTGGCCGCCGAGACCGGGCAGGTCCAGTCGGTGTCGCTGGGCTGGCGCGACGCCAGCCGCCTTCCCGCCCTTTTCCTCGACGCGATCCGCGGCCTCGAGCCGGGTGGCGTCGCCGATCCGGTGCGCAGCCCCAACGGCTTCCATGTCCTGAAGCTGCTCGGGCGGCGCGACATCGGCGGCGGCTCGGTCGCGGGCGCGCCGGTGGTGCAGACGCACGTCCGGCACATCCTGCTGCAGCCGAACGAGCTGCTTCCCGAGGCCGAGGCGCTTCGGCGGCTCGCCGACATCCGCGAGAGGGTGCTCGCGGGCACCGCCGCCTTCGAGGACATGGCGCGCCAGTATTCGAGCGACGGCAGCGCGGGCCGGGGCGGGGACCTCGGCTGGGTCTATCCCGGCGACACCGTGCCCGAGTTCGAGCGGGCCATGAACGCCCTCGAGCCCGGCCAGGTCAGCGAGGTCGTGCGCACGCCTTTCGGCCTGCACCTGATCCAGGTGCTCGCGCGGCGCCAGGACCAGGCCTCGCCCGAGCGGCTGCGCCAGGCGGCGCGCGAGGCGGTGCGCCAGGAGCGCGCCCGCGAAGCCTACGAGATCTGGGTCGAGCAGCTGCGCGACAGCGCCTACGTGGTGATCCGGGAAGAATGAGCCGAACGGGCACGCGGCGGCCGGCGCCCACGCATCGCACGCGCTCCGGCCTCGTCGCGCGCCGTCGCTTCGGCCAGCACTTCCTTGTCGATCCCGGCGTGGTCCACGCCATCGTGGAAGCCATCGCGCCCCGGCCGGACGACCACATCGTGGAGATCGGCCCCGGGCCGGGCGCGCTGACCGACGCGCTGCTTGCGCGGGTCGGGCACATCGACGCCATCGAGATCGACCGCGACCTGGCGGGCGCGCTGGCGGCACGGCACGGTCCCGCTCGACTGACGCTCCACCGGGCCGATGCGCTGTCATTCGACTGGCGCGGCCTGGCCGGCGACCGGCGCCTGAGGGTCGTCGGGAACCTGCCGTACAACATCTCCACGCCGTTGCTCCTCGCCCTGCTCGAGCAGGCCGATGTCGTCGTCGACCAGCACTTCATGCTGCAGAAGGAGGTCGTCGCGCGCATCGTCGCCGGGCCCGGCGGACCGGAGTACGGCCGGCTCGGGATCCTCCTGCAGGCACGCTACGACTGCGAGTGGCTGTTCGATGTCCCGCCCGGGTCCTTCGACCCCCCGCCGCGCGTCGAATCGGCCGTGCTGCGGATGACCCCGCGCGAGCCCAGGGTGCGCAGCATGGCGGCGCTCTCCGAGCTGCTGGCCGTGGGCTTCGGGCAGCGGCGCAAGATGTTGCGTGGCCACCTGCTGCCCTGGCTGCGCGAGCGCGGCATCGAGGACGAGGGGCTGGAGCCCACGCGTCGCGCCGAGGAGATCGACCAGCGTACCTGGTACCGGATCGCCGATCGCCTCGCGGCGAGGTCCGCGCCGCCGGGCGACTGAGGGTCGGCCCGGGGCCGGACCGGCGGGTCACCCGCGTGGCGCCGTTCAGCGCCGGCGGGGGCCGCCGCCGGCGAGGCCCGCGCCCGGGCGGGAAGTGTCGAGGATCACGCGCTCGGGGAACTCGGCGACCATGAAGAGCCGGTAGCGGGCGATGCGCCCGTCCGCCAGGTCGAAAAAGCTGAAGACGTCGCCCCGCACCGGCCGGCCGGTGGGCGGGCGGCCGAGCCAGGGCCCGGCATGGGTGCCCGTGAACGCCCACCAGGCCATGGCCGACTGCGGGCCGCCCACGATACGGCGGATCTCGATCCGCGGGCCGTCGAGGTGGCGACGGAAACCCCGGACATGGGCGACGAGGCCCGCGCGTCCGGGCGGGCCGCCGAACGCCTGGTTCGCTTCGTCCACCATGTCCGGGAGCGCCAGTTCCTCGACCAGCTCGAGCCGTCCCTGCGCGACGACCTCCTCGAGGTAGCTGCGCACCAGGGCTACCGGACTCCGTCCCGATGTCACGCGCGCCTCCAGCGGTTCATGCCATGCCCGGCGGCCGGAGTCCCGCCTCGGGCGACGGCCTGCCGTAGAGGATCACGGCCGTCGCGACGACCTCGATGGCGGCGGCCGTGAGCAGCGGCAGCCGGTAGCCGCCCGACCAGTCGTGCAGCCAGCCGTACAGGCTCGGGCCTAGGCAGGAGAGCAGGCCGATGATCATCGCCCCGACCCCGTAGATGGCGCCGAAGGAGGCCGCGCCGAACTCGCGCCGCACGATGATGGGCGACAGGGTGGTGACGTTCCCGATCGTGAGGCCGTAGGCCACGCTGGCGACCACCAGCGCCAGCGGCGAGGCCGCGAAGGCGAGCAGGGCGAGGGCGACCGCGCCCCCCGAGAACATCGCGGCGGCGGCGAGCCGCACGTCCACGCTGTCGGAGAAGCGCGCGAGCGCGATCCGGCCGATGAAGGCGGCCACGGCGGTGCCCGACACCAGGGCCGCCGCGCCCGAGGCGCCGAGCGTCGGCGCGGCAAGCGCGATGTGGTGCGTGAGGAAGCCGAGCTGCACCAGGAGGGCCAGGCCGAAGGCGGCGATCGACGTCCTGAACTGCAGCGTCGCGATCGCCGCGGACCGGTTCCATTGCCGCGGTTCCGCGCCCGGGGCGCGCGCCCCGGGGGGCGTGCCGTCGGGCCACAGGCCGAGCTCCTGCGGATGGCGTCGCATGACCTTCCATGCCAGCGGCAGGACGACGGCCATCACCGCCAGTCCGGCGAGGAGCGTGGCCCGCGTGAAGCCCAGCGTCTCGATGCCGGTCGCGAGCAAGGGCAGCCCGATCATCCCGCCGAAGCTCGCGCCGAGGAGCGCGATGGTCACCGCGCGACCCTGGTGCCGTTCGAACCAGGGCGCCAGGGTGGTCGTCAGCGCCGTGGGCCCGAGGCAGGCATAGCCCACGCCCGTGAGCATGAAGATCGCGTACACCTGCCAGGGCGCCGTGACCCGTCCAAGCAGGATCACGCTGGTGCCCATGGCCAGCGCGCCGATGGTGAAGACGCCGCGCGGGCCCTTGCGGCCGACGAGGCTGCCCACCGGCATCGAAAGGCAGGCGCTGGTGAGGTAGAACATGGTGATCGACGACGACACGACGCCGATCGACCAGCCTTGGAGCCGCGTGATGGCGTACAGGTACGCGCTCACCCCGAACACGCCGAGCGTCCAGGCGAGGGTCGCGATCAGCAGGCAGGCGGCGACCATCCACCAGCCGTAGAAGATTCCGCCGCGCGGTGCCGGGCTCAAGCTGTCTCCTTGTCCTGCCCGGCGTGTCGCGCCGGGGCGCGTCCGTCCGGGGCGGTTCAGTCGGTCTCGATGAGCTCGATCTTGTAGCCGTCCGGATCCTCGACGAAGGCGATCACGGTCGTGCCGCCCTTCACCGGCCCCGGTTCGCGCGTGATCTTGCCGCCGGCCGCGCGGATCCGCTCGCAGGTCGCCGCGACGTCGTCCACGCCGATCGCGATGTGCCCGTAGGCGGTGCCGAGGTCGTAGCGGTCCACGCCATGGTTGTAGGTGAGCTCGATCACCGCGGTGTCGCGCTCGTCGCCGTAACCGACGAAGGCGAGCGAGTAGCCCTGCTCGGGACGTTCCGTCGTGCGCAGCACCTTCATGCCGAGCACCCGGGTGTAGAAGTCGATGGAACGCTGCATGTCGCCCACTCGCAGCATCGTGTGCAGGATCCTCATGGCCTTGGCCCTCCGTTGATGGCCGCGTGCGCGGCCGGATGCGATCCCGGCCTCACAGCACGGCACCTTCCTCGTGCAGCGCCCGAAGTCGCTCGCGCGCCTCGCGATACCCCGGCATCAGCTCGCCGACCGTGGACCAGAACTCGGCGCTGTGGTTGAGTTCCTTCAGGTGGGCGACTTCGTGCGCGATGACATAGTCGATCAGTTCCAGCGGGAAGTGCACCAGCCGCCAGTTCAGCCGAATGACGCCGTCGGCGGTGCAGCTGCCCCAGCGGGTGCGCGCGGACGACAGCCCCCAGCGGGACGGCTTGCGGCCGAGTCGTTCGCAGAACACCGGCAGGCGCTCGCCGAAGATGCGCATCGCCTCGGACTGCAGCCAGGCCTGGACGCGGTCGCGCATCTGGATGCTGCCCGCACCGGGAGGCAGGCCGATGCGCAGCGCGCCGCCGTCGCGGACGACGCCGTCGGTCCGCGAGCACAGCCGCATGCGCAGGATGTTGCCGAGGTAGCGCAGCGACTCGCCGTCGGCCCACCGGATCGCGAGCCGTTCGCGGCGCTGCTGGTATTCGCGCCATTCCACCAGCTTCGCGAGGATCCAGCCGGACTTCTCATGCAGCGCGGCATCGAGTTCGCGCAGCGGGTACCACGTGGGAGCGGAGACGGTCAGGCCGCGCTCGTCGATCTGGAAGCCGAGCGTGCGCCGCCGGCTGCGCCTGAGCAGGTAGTCCACCCGCTGTCCTTCGAGGATGACGCTGCGCTGGCCCGCGCCGGTCGGCGGAGGCGCGACCGGCGCGATCGCCTCGAAGGGCAGCGAGAGCTGCAGGGCGCCGGCGCCGGACAGGGGCTTGCTGCGCCTGCCCTTCATGCGTCGACGGCCTCGCGTTCATGGGCGTAGGCGTGGGGGCTGATACGTCGCATTTCGGATTCGATCCAGGACTCGACGCGCGCGCCGAGTTCGTCGGGAGTGAGATTGTCCGGATGGATGGGAGCGCCGATCGACACCGTGATCGTCCCGGGCCGCTTGATGAACGCCTTGCGGGGCCATAGCTCGCCGCTGTTGACGGCGATCGGCACCACCGGCACGCCGGTGCGCGTCGCGAGCCTCGCGCCGCCGGACTTGTAGCGGCCCTGCGAGCCGACGCGGGTGCGCGTGCCTTCGGGGAACATGATGATCCAGCGTCCTTCCGCGAGCTTGCGGCTGCCTTGTCGCACGACTTGCTCGAAGGCGTCGGCACCCTTGCGGCGGTCGATGTGGATCATGTCGAGCAGCGCGATACCCCATCCGAAGAAGGGAATGTACAGCAGCTCGCGCTTGAACACGTAGCACAGCTCGCGCGGCATCCGGACGGGATAGAAGAATGTCTCCCATGTGGACTGGTGCTTCGAGAGCAGGATCGCCGGGCCGTCCGGCAGGTTCTCCATGCCCAGGGCGCGCCAGCGGATCCCGCAGATGGCCTCGCAGGCCCAGATCACCATGCGTGGCCACTGGACGGCGATGCGATAGCGCCAATGCAGCGGCAGCGGCGCGGAGAGGAGCACCAGCAGCGCCATCGGCACCACGGTGACGATCTCGAATACAAGCAGCAGGGCGGAGCGAAGGACCAGCATCAGGCGGCGAGCTCGGCCGCGATCGCGCCGAGGTCGACGCGGATCGCCGTGCCCGGCGGCAGGTTGCCCGCCTGCAGCGTGCGGGTGCCCTTGCCGGTGAGGACCAGGATGCTGCGGCAGCCGGCGGCATGGGCCGCCTGCAGGTCGCGCAGGGAATCGCCGACGACGGCGGTCTCCTGCGGTTCGGCGCCGAAGCGCCGGAGGATGTCGAAGATCATCCCGGGGCGCGGCTTGCGGCAGTCGCAGTTGGCATCCGCCGCATGCGGGCAGAAGAAGATCGCGTCGATGCGTCCGCCGGCCTCGTTGATCGCCTGGTGGAGCTTGGTGTGGATTGCGGCGAGCGTGTCGAGGTCGAAGAGCCCGCGCGCGATCCCCGACTGGTTGGTCGCGATCGCGATCCGGTAGCCGGCCTTGTTGAGCCGCGCGATCGCGGCCGCGGCGCCGGGCAGCGGATGCCACTCGTCCGGGTTCTTGATGAAGGCGTCGCTGTCCTCGTTGATGACGCCGTCGCGATCGAGGATGAGCAGCTTCATGTGGCGGCGAGCTTCGAGATGTCGGCGACCCTGTTCATCAGCCGGTGCAGGCGCGCGAGCAGCGCGAGCCGGTTGTTGCGCACCCGTTCGTCCTCGGCCATGACCATGACGTCGTCGAAGAAGCGGTCGACCGCGGCGCGCGTGCCGGCCATCAGCTTCATGGCGCTGGTGTAGTCCTGGCGCACCATCGCCGCGTCGATCTCGGGTCCGAGCGATTCGACGAGTTCGGCAAGCTCGCGCTCGGCCGGCTCGGCGAGCAGCGACCGGTCGACGATCGCGCCCACGACGCCGCCCGCCTTGCGAAGGATATTGCCGATGCGCTTGTTGGCGGCGGCGAGCGCCTGCGCCTCGGGTAGCGCTGCGAATTCGCGCACGGCGGCCAGCCGCGCCGGCACCGCCGCGAGCTGGTCCGGCCGCAGGGCGAGTACGGCCACCACCTGGGCGGTGTCGAAGCCCTGGTCGCGCAGGTAGCCGAGCAGGCGGTCGTGGATGAAGTTCTCCAGTTCGACGCGGGCGTCCTGCCCCGACTTGCCGAAGGCCTCGAAGGCGAAACCGAGCAGCTCGGGCAACGGCAGGTCGAGATGAAGTTCCACGAGGATGCGGATCACGCCCAGCGCATGCCGGCGTAGCGCGAACGGATCCTTGTCGCCCGAGGGCAGCTGCCCGATCGAGAACATGCCGGCCAGCGTCTCGAGCTTGTCGGCCAGCGCGAGCACCGTGCCGGTCTCGGAGGCGGGCAACTCGTCGCCCGCGAAGCGCGGCCGGTACTGCTCCTCCATGGCGGCCACGACACCGTCCGGCTCGCCGTCGTGCCATGCGTAGTAGCGACCCATCACGCCCTGCAGCTCCGGGAACTCCCCCACCATGCCGGTGAGGAGGTCGCACTTCGCGAGGATCGCGGCGCGCTCGGCGAGCTTCACGTCGGCGCCCAGGCGTACCGCGATCGCGCGCGCGATCGCGCGAATGCGCTCGACCCGCTCGGCCATGCTGCCGAGCTTTGCGTGGTAGACGACCGACGAGAGCTCGGGCACGCGCTCGGCGAGGCTGCGTCGCCGATCCTGTTCGTAGAAGAAGCGGGCGTCGGCGAGCCGGGGGCGGATCACCCGCTGGTTGCCCTCGATGATCTGGGCGGGATCGTCCACCGCCATGTTCGAGACGATGAGGAAGCGGTTGAGCAGCTTGCCGTCCGCACCGAACAGCGGGAAGTACTTCTGGTTGGTGCGCATCGTCAGGATGAGGCACTCCTGCGGCACGGAGAGGAATTCCGCCTCGAACTCGCCGGCGTAGACCCGCGGCCACTCGACGAGCGCCGTCACCTCCTCGAGCAGCGCCTCGACGTCGGCCTCGTCGCCCAGCGAGGCGCCCGACCGGGCCGCTTCCTCGCGCAGCGCCTCCTCGATGCGCGCACGTCGCGCGTCGAAGCTCGCGACGACGAATGCCGCTTCGAGCCGCGCTTCGTAGGCGCCGGCATCGGGAATCGAAACCGGTCCCTCCGACATGAAGCGATGGCCGAAGGTCTCGCGACCGCTCGAAAGCCCCAGCAGGCTGGCGGGAACCACGCGCTCGCCGTGCAGGACCACGAGCCGGTGCGCGGGGCGCACGAAGGAGACGGTGGTCCGGCCGTCGGCGAGCTGGTACTGCATCAGCTTCGGGATGGGCAGGCGGTCGAGCGCCTGCTCGAGGATGCCCTGGATCGCTTCGTCCAGGCGCTCGCCGGGCAGGCGGACGCGGGCATGGAAGCTTTCCTGCTTGCCCTCGCCGCGACGCTCCAGCGACTCGAGCGCGACGTTCTGGCGCTCGGCCCACTTGAGCAGGGCCTGCGTCGGCCTGCCGTCTGCATCGAGCCCGACCTTCACCGACGGGCCCTTGAGCTCGACATCGCGATCCGGGGCGCGCTCGAGCACCCCCTCGACGAGGACCGCCAGCCGGCGCGGCGTGGCGAAGGCACGGTGCCCCGCGGTGGCGGCGAGGCCGCGCGACCGCAGGCCTTCGGCGATGCCCTCGGCGAAGGCCGCGCCGAGCCGGCGCAGCGCCTTGGGCGGCAGTTCCTCGGTATGCAGTTCGACGAGCAGGGGCGCGGCGGTCATGGATGGGCTTCGGGATCAGGGCGTGGAGCCGGCGTCCGTCGCTTGCGCGAGCATGGGGAAGCCGAGTCGTTCACGGGAATCGTAGTAGGCCTGCGCGACGGCCCGTGCCAGGGCGCGAACCCGGCCGATGTAGGCCGCCCGTTCGGTCACGGAGATGGCGCCGCGCGCGTCGAGCAGGTTGAACGTGTGGGAGCACTTCATGACCATCTCGTACGCGGGCAGCGCGAGGGACTGCTCGAGCAGGACGCGGGCCTGCGCCTCGTATTCGTCGAAGTGGCGCGCGAGCATGGTCGTGTCGGCGACCTCGAAGTTGTACTTCGACTGCTCGACCTCGTTCTGGTGGAACACGTCCCGATAGGTGATCGCGTCGGTCCACTGCAGGTCGAATACGCTCTCGACCTTCTGCAGGTACATCGCGAGCCGCTCGAGTCCGTAGGTGATCTCGCCGGTCGCCGGCAGGCAGCGAAGCGAGCCGACCTCCTGGAAGTAGGTGAACTGGGTCACCTCCATGCCGTTGAGCCAGACCTCCCAGCCCAGGCCCCAGGCGCCGAGCGTCGGCGACTCCCAGTCATCCTCGACGAAGCGGATGTCGTTCGACCTGGGGTCGATGCCGAGCGCCTCGAGCGAGCCGATGTAGAGGTCGAGGATGTCGGGCGGCGAGGGCTTCAGCACTACCTGGTACTGGTAGTAGTGCTGCAGCCGGTTGGGGTTCTCGCCATAGCGGCCGTCCTTCGGTCGGCGCGAGGGCTGGACGTAGGCGGCGCGCCACGGTTCGGGCCCGATCGCGCGCAGGAAGGTGGCCGTGTGGAAGGTGCCGGCGCCGACCTCCATGTCGTACGGCTGGAGCAGCGCGCAGCCCTGGCGGTCCCAGTACTCCTGGAGTCGCAGGATGATTCGTTGGAAGGAGAGCATGGCGGCAGGGGCGTGGCGCCCCGTGGATCGCAAACCGGAATTCTAGCTTTTTCGCGCCGCCGGCCGGCGCCGCACGCCCAGCGCGAGCAGGAGCGCGACGGCGAATCCGCCCGCCGGCCAGTGGCCGAAGCGGGCATAGGGCGTCAGGCCGGTGGCGCCGCGCACCTCGATGTCGAGGGCGCCGCGGGTGAGCGGCGGCAGCGCCGCGAGCACCCGGCCGGACGGGTCGATGGAGGCGGTCATGCCCGTGTTCGTCGCGCGCAGCAGCGGCCGGCCGAGCTCGATCGCGCGCAGGCGCGAGATGTTCAGGTGCTGGCCGAGGGCGTGCGAATCGCCGAACCAGGCGATGTTGCTGATGTTGACCAGTACAGTGGCGCCGTCGCGCACCTGCTCGCGCAGCAGCCCCGGGAACAGGTCCTCGTAGCAGATGTCGAAGGCAAAGGCCTGCCCGCCCACTTCCACCGGCGGCTGGTGCGGTTCGCCGCGCGCGAACTCGCCGAGCGGGATGTCCATCATCCGCACGAACCAGCCGAAGGCGGGCGGCACGTACTCGCCGAAGGGCACGAGGTGGCGCTTGTCGTAGCGGCCACGGACCTCGCCATCCGGCCCGCGCACCACCACCGAGTTGGCGAGCATGCCGGCAGATGCCTGCCGGGGACCGGACGCGTGCTCCGGCAGGCCGATCGCGACCCATCCCCCGGTCCGCGCCAGGTGCGAGAACATCCGGTCGCGAATCGCCGGCGGTGTGCCACGCCAGGTGGTGGTCCATGCGGTCTCGGGCAGGACGGTGAGCTGCGCCTCGCCCGCGAGGATGTCGTCCGTGTAGTCGTTCATCGCCTTCAGCGCGCGCTGCGGATCGAACTTCATGCCCTGCTCGACATTGCCCTGCAGCAGGCGCACGCTGACGACGGGCCCCGTCGCCCCGATCGCCGACGCCCCGGCGATGCCGACGCCGGCGAGCGCCAGCACGATCGCGGCGACGACACCGCAGGCAATGGCGACGGACGCGCCGCCCCGCGCGCGCCAGCTCGCGATCGATGCCAGCGCCGCGGCGACCGCGACCACGACGCCGCCGAGGCCGTAGGCGCCGATCCCGGCGGCGATGATCGCCAGGGGGCCGTCCGGCTGCGCGTAGGCGAGGGACAGCCAGGGAAACCCGGTGAAGACCCAGCCGCGGGCCAGTTCCCCGAGCGTCCAGCATGCGGCGAGCGCGCCGATCGACGCGAGCTCCGCGGCGACGCCCCGGCCCGCGGGCGCGAATCGCTGCGCGAGCGCGAGCGCCGCGGCGCCATAGAGCGAAAGGTAGGCCGACAGCAGCACGACCGCGGCGGCCGCCAGGGGAGCGGCGAGCCCGCCGTAGCGATGCATGCTGATGTAGAGCCAGCCGATGCCGGCGCAGAAGCTGCCGAGGCCGAACATGAATCCCGCCATGGCCGCCCGCGCGACCGGACGCGGATGCGGCGCGCGGACAAGCGCGAACAGCGTCGCCAGCACCAGGAGCTGGAGCCACCAGCCGTGGCGCGTGGAGAAGCATGCCGCATGCGCCAGCCCGAGCGCCAGGGCGGCCGTGCCGAGCGGAACCGGCCCGATGGCCGTCGATCGGGCGGCGGCGGTGGGCGGCATCGGGCAGGCGGGCGCTGGGGGCGGCGCGGGGATCAGGACGACTCGCCCGCCGACGTCGCTTCGCCGTTGCCCACGCGGGTCACCAGCAGCAGCTGAACCTGGCGGGCGTCGGCACGCAGGACCTCGAAGCGCAGGCCGCCGAGCTCGACCGCCTCGCCGCGACGGGGCACCCGGCCGAGCGTGCCGGTGACGAGCCCGCCGATGGTGTCGTAGTCGTCGTCGGGCAGCTGTGTGCCGAAGACGTGGTTGAACTGGGCGATCTCGGTGATCGCGCGCACGCGCCAGCGTTGCTCGCCGGGCATGCGTTCGACCGCCAGGATGTGGTCGCTCTCCTCGTCGAAGTCGAACTCGTCCTCGATGTCGCCGACGATCTGTTCCAGCACGTCCTCGATCGTCACGAGGCCGGCGACGCCGCCGTATTCGTCCACGACGATGGCGAGGTGATTGTGGTTCCCGCGGAAGTCGCGCAGCAGCACGTTGAGCGGCTTGCTCTCGGGCACGAAGACCGGCGGGCGGAGCAGGTCTCGAATGTCCGTGTCGGGATCGGCGACCACGCGCAGGAGCTCCTTCGCGTGCAGGATGCCGAGGACGTTGTCGCGGTCGCCCTCGACGACCGGGAAGCGCGAATGCGCGGTCTCGATCACGTGCTCGAGGATCCTGTCGAAGGGCTGCGTGATGTCCACGACGTCCATCTGTGAGCGCGGGACCATGATGTCGCGAACGGCGAGATCGCCGACCTGGAGCACCCCTTCGATCATGGATACCGCATCGGCGTCGATCAGGTCGCGATCGTGGGCCTTGCGAAGGAGATCCAGGAGCTGGGCCCGGTCGTCCGGCATCCGGTTGAGCAGGGATTTCAGGCGGGCGAACAACGGTCGCCCGTCTTCCCCCTGATGCGATGGTTCAGGCATCTGCTTGGCTGGAGGCCTCTGTCGTCTGGCAGGTTAACCGATCCGCCCGGGGCGGCAAACCCGGGTGGGGCTTCATCGGCCGGCGTCGCCGTACGGGTCGGCAATACGGAAGCGGCGCAGGATCGCCACCTCCGCCGCCTCCATGCGTCGCGCCTGTTCCTCGTCCTCGTGGTCGTGGCCCTGCGCATGGAGCACGCCGTGGACGAGCAGGTGGGCGAGATGGTCGTCGAGGCGCTTGCGTTGCGCGCGCGCCTCGGCGCGCACCACCGGGACGCAGATGACGATGTCCGCCTCGAGGCGGCCCGGCGTGTCGTACGGGAAGGTCAGCACGTTGGTCGCGTAGTCGCGCCCACGGTACTGGCGGTTGAGTTCGCGGCCTTCCGCCTCGCCCACGAAGCGCACGGTGAGGCTGGCGTCGCGTTCCAGGGCGGCGAGCGCGAGCCGACGCAGGCGGTCGCGCGTCATCGGCATCGACCGCACACCCGGGCCGCACTGGATGTCGAGCCAGAGGCTAGGACGTCTCGGGCGGCTCGGCGGCATCGAGTTCGCGCTGGTGCTTCTCGTAGGCATCGACGATGCGGGCAACCAGCGGATGGCGCATGACGTCGGCGGAATCGAATGTGGAGAACGCGATCCCGCGCACGCCGCGCAGGATGTTGACCGACTGCATCAGGCCGGACGGCTGGCCCCGGGGCAGGTCGACCTGGGTCGAGTCGCCGGTGACGACCGCCCGCGACCCGAACCCGATTCGCGTCAGGAACATCTTCATCTGCTCGGGCGTGGTGTTCTGCGCCTCGTCGAGGATGATGAAGGAGTGGTTGAGCGTGCGCCCGCGCATGTAGGCGAGCGGCGCGATCTCGATCGCCTGCTTCTCGAACATCCGCGCGGTACGCTCGAAGCCGAGAAGGTCGTAGAGCGCGTCGTAGAGCGGCCGCAGGTAGGGATCGACCTTCTGCGCGAGGTCGCCGGGCAGGAAGCCAAGGCGCTCGCCGGCTTCCACCGCGGGCCGCGTCAGCACGATGCGCTTGATCGCGTCGCGCTCGAGCGCGTCCACCGCGCAGGCGACGGCGAGATAGGTCTTGCCCGTTCCGGCCGGGCCGATGCCGAAGGTGATGTCGTGCGTCAGGATGTTGCGAAGGTAGTCGCGCTGCCGGGGCGTACGTCCGCGGAGGTCGCTGCGGCGAGTGTGCAGGATCGGCCCTTCGTCGTCGTCCTCGCCCCGCGCGGACGAGGGGCGCTGCTCGGCGAGGCCGAGCTGGATGTCCTCGATCGACAGCGGACGCGCCGCCGCCTGCCAGAAGCGCGCGAGCATGTCGCGCGCCTGCTCCGCCGCCGCCGGGTCGCCCTCGATGCGGAAGCGCTGGCCACGGCGCGAGACGCGCGTGTCGAAGTATTCGGCGATGGTCCGGATGTTGCGCTCGACCGGGCCACAGAGGTTGGCTAGCCGTTCATTGTCCGCCGGCTCGGCGGTGAATTCGATCTGACGGGATTTCAAGCGGGCATTCAGGTCGAGGTGGCGCCGCGTCCATGGGGAGACGCGGCGGGTCTACTGGCGTGTGAAGACGCCGACACCGTCGATTGTAGTCGAGCCGTTCGTCCCGTTGATCGTGTACCCGACGCCCAGACGTTCGCCATTGGGACCGAACAGGCCGCCGCTGATGTGGGCCCGGCAGCTGGAACCCCGGCAGAAGTTGCCGCTCGTCTGGGTGGCGGCAATGTCCGCGGCGAAGGCATGGTTGGCATCGAAGCGCACGCTGCTCGCGCCCGGGTTGGTCGCGCCGCCCTCGGTGGCGATCCGGAAGCTCGCCTGCTCGAAGGACACGGTCGCGTCGAGGCCGAGCCTGGCGGCCTGGCCGGGGTCGAAACGCACCGCGGCGGTGCCCGTGAAGCTGCCCGGCGCCCACTGGCCCCCGGACATCGTGGGCGCGGTGGCGCCCGCCAGCGTGTAGGTGAACTCGCCGCTGGTCGGGACCGTGAGCGCCGGGCTGCCCACGAGGTAGTGCAGGCCGGTGTTGGGCCCGAACGGGATGTTGAAGCGCAGGAAGCCCAGCTGCATCACCGCATTCCCGTCGGTCCAGCGGCCCCAGCTCACCCACGGGTCGGAGCCCGCCTCGGCGATGCGGGTGGTGCCCGACGACAGGCAGGCCAGGAAGGGACAGAGCCCGAGTCCCGTGAGCCTGCGACCGGCGTCGAAGTGCAGGCGCCCGCCGGCGCCGAGCACCTCGGCGAGGTTCGCGACGCCGTTGGCCTGGCGCACGTCGACCCGCCACAGCGCGGTGGGCGTGTCCCCGCCGGGTGGAATCTCGCCATCGCCCGGATCGCCAGGTCCGGGGTCGCCGGGGCCGGGGTCGCCGGGGCCGGGGTCGCCGGGGCCGGGGTCGCCGGGGCCAGGGTCGCCGGGGCC
>CAZDYQ010000036.1:0-32003 GCA_964509685.1 uncultured Burkholderiaceae bacterium | reverse complement strand
AGCGCGTAGTAGGCGGCGACCGCCTCGCGCTCGCTCTCGGTGAGCTGGCGCGCGATGCCGGTCATCGCCGCATTGTTGCGGCTGCCCGAGGCATAGTCGTTGAGCTGCTTGTACGTGTACCAGGCCGGCATCCCCGCAATGCGGGGCACGGCGCCGGCCGCATCGCCCGCGCCGTCGGCGCCGTGGCAGGTGAAGCAGGCCATCGCGGCGCCACCCTGGCGCGCCCCGCCGGACGCGACGAGCCGGCCCGCCGCGACGAGATCCTCGCCGGGCGCCTTCTCCTTGACGGTGGCATTGAAAAGGCGCTCGGGGACGGGATGCGCGGGCCCCGCCTGCTGCGCGCCCGCGGGCCCGGCCACGAGTGCGACCGAGGCGATGCCGCCGGCCAGTCCCAGTGCGATGGCTTGTCGATTCGTCATGCGTCCACCAGATGGCGTGGATTCCCCAGGTAGTCGTCGCGGATCGCGGCGAGTGCCCAGTAGGCGAGCCCCATCAGCGGCCCGGTGGGGTTGTAGCCGAGGTTCTGCGGAAAGAGCGATGCGCCGAACACGAACACGTTGTGCTGCTCCCAGGACTGGCAGAAGGGATTGACCACCGACGTGGCCGGATCGGCGCCCATGATCGTGCCGCCGGTGTTGTGGGTGGTCTGGTACGGAACGATCGAATACGGCTTGCCCTGGGCGGCCCGGTTCTCGGTGTCGAAGCGCTCGACCCGTTCCATGGCCCGGCAGATCTCGGACGCGCGTTCGACGAGCCATGCGGCCATGCGCCGGTCGTTGTCGGGGAAGTCGAACGTCATTCGCAGCAGCGGCCGGCCGAGATGGTCGCGGTACGTGGGATCGAGATCGAGGTAGTTGTGGCGGGTCGCGACGGACGAGGCATGGATCGAGATGCCCGCATGCCGGAGGTAGTAGTCGCGGACCGCGCGCTTCCATCGGGGCCCCCATTCCGGCGTGCCCTCCGGCACCGGGTTGTATTCGATGGGCCGCCCGTTCGTCTGGGAGCAGCCGATGTAGCCTCCCCCCACGAAGCCGAGCCCGCCGTGGTCGAAGTTGTCGCCGTTGAAGTCGTCGATGGCGGTGCCGAGCGCGCCGGCGCCCATGAAGGGGTTGGTGCGCACGCCCTCCTCGAAGAACACGTTGCAGGAGGCCATCGTCTGGTACGCGTAGTTGCGGCCGACCACGCCCTCGCCAGTGGCGGGATCGTAGGGACGGCCCAGGCCCGAGACGAGCATCAGGTGGGTGTTCCACAGGCCGTAGGCGCACAGCAGCACGAGGTCGGCCGGCTGGAAGAACGCGTTGCCGTCGCGATCGACGTAGGTGACGCCGGTTGCCGTCTTGCCGTCCGCGCTCTGGTCCACGCGAAGCACTTCGCATTCCGGCCGTAGATCGAAATTCTCGTGGCCCGCGAGCTGGCTGAGCACGGCCGCGAGCGGCTCGCCCTTGGCGTAGTAGCCGCAGCCGAAGCGCTCGCAGTATCCGCAGTACACGCAGGGATGCAGGGTCGCGCCGTAGGGATTGACGTACTCCCTCGAGCTGTTCCCGGCCGGATAGGGGAAGGGATGAAGCCCGATCGCGCGCGCGGCCTTCTCGAACACCGCGCCCGCGAAATGCTGCTTGAGCGGCGGGTTCGGGTAGTCGTGCGAGCGCGGGCCCTCGAAGGGATTGCCGCCCTCGCGGATCTCGCCGCGAACGTTGCCCGCCCTGCCCGACGCCCCGAACACCCGCTCCGACTTGTCGAAGTGCGGCTCGAGCTGCTCGTAACTCACGCCGTGGTCCTGGATCGTCAGTTCCTCGTCGAGGAAATCCTTGCCGTAGCGCTCTTCGTAGTGCGATCGCAGCCGCAGGTCGGAGGGCAGCGGGCGCCAGAACTGGCCGTTCCAGTGCATCATCGCGCCGCCCACCCCTTCGCCCGGCAGGAACGAGCCGAGGCGGCGCATCGGCAGGGCGCGCTGGTGGCGGTTGTTGCGGAAGGTCAGCGTATTGCGGCTGACATCGACCTTGTTCCTGTGCCTGACGCCATAGAGCAGCTCGTCGTGCTGCTGGGGGCTCTGCAGCGACGGCGCGGTGCGCCGCATGGGGCCGCGTTCGAGCACGACGCAGCGGCGCCCCGCGTGCGCGAGCTCGTAGGCGGACACGAGCCCCGTCGCGCCGCCGCCGACGATGACGACATCGGTCTTCGGCAATCGTTTCGCCATCCGCTCATTCCTCCCTTGCACGACTGCGGGCAAGCGTCACCGAGACGGGAACCGGCGAGCCGCTGCCGGGTCGATACGCGATTCCGGTGGGCTTGCGCTCGTAGGCCATGTTGTGACGGTCGACCTCGGTGAGGTAGTAGGCATGGGCGCCAGGGAATCCGACCATCTCCCAGCCGACCGCGTCGCGATTGCCACCGTAGACGGGGTCGGCGAAGTAGCCTTCGATCGTGTTCTGCCGGATCTCGGTGAAGAAGCGCTTGCCCGGCACCGCGCCGGCGTCGCGTTCGCCCGCCTCGAGCGCCCGGAGCAGTTCCTGGCGCGCGGCGGGCGCCAGGGTCGCGAAGCTCGCGCCCTCGAGGGATGCCTCGATGCCGCGGATCGCCTCGCGATAGAGCTGCGCGGGGGTCAGGCCGAGCTGGTATCCCTGGCTCTCGGTGCCACGCTCGTGCGGTCCGTCCATGTACATGCGCTCGCCCGCGCCGTAGCCCGTGGCCAGTTGCAGGTCGATGAACTCCACGACGCCGGCTTCGCTCGCCGACGGGAAGTCGTCGGCCGGGATCAGCTCGTCCACGAAGGCCGTCAGGAACGCGGCCTCGGCGAGCGTGAGCCAGAAGTAGTGCGGCGCCTCTCCGGTGGCGACCCGGCGCCGATTGTCCGCGGCCAGCGCGGGAACGGCGGCGGCAATGCCGGTGGCGGCAAGGCCGGCGAGGAAGGCGCGTCGGCTCGCGTCCATGGTTCGGGGCTCCCTGGTGCGCACTGCGTATTCCCCACCGTCGGCAATCGTCATGCCTGATGCCTCCCGAGCAGGCGCCGCGCGATGCGCAATGCCGCAACGAGATACACCGTCGCCGCGACACCGAGCATCAGCGCGCCGCCGAGCTGCAGGTCGGCGAGCGGCGCCAGCCCGGTTGCGGCGCTGCCGCACAGGTCGGCGCGGTAGGGATTGCGGGCGGCGAGCGCCAGCACTGCGCCGAGCAGCGTCATGTGCATGGAGGTGAGCAGCAGCGCGAGTACCGACTGCGCGATGGCTCCACGGTCCTGCCGTTCGACCGCGTCCGCCACGGATGCCCAGAGAAGCCAGGCGCCGGCGACGAAACTCGCCTGCTCGAGCAGGAAGCCGGCCGTCCCGTCCCGCGCGAAGGCATGGGCCGCGGGCGCATGCCAGGCCCAGACCACGACGAACTCGGCAAAGGCGGCCAGGAGCGGGATCGGCGCGCGCAAGGGGATGCCGTGCCGCACGGCGAACGCGGCCAGCGGCGCGATCGCCGTCACGTTGAGCAGGTGCAGCGCCATGTGCCAGGTGAAGCCGCCGGCGGCCGAATACCGGAAGGCCGCCGCCATGGCGACGAGCCAGGCGAGGGCCGCCGCGGCGAGCAGGAGCTTTCGCCTGCGCCCCGGCCGCGAGGCGCGGGACGGGGGGATCTCCGGGACGGACGTCGCGTTCATGAGCAGCTCGCCGAGACGAGCACCGGCAGCGTGTCGAAAACGACCGCGACCGCCGCGAGCGCGCTGGTGGACAAGGTGGTCGTCGCGAGGAAGCGTCGTTGCCGGCGGGCCGGGGTCTCCGGTTCCGCGGCGAGGCCGCGGCGCAGCCGCCAGGCGTTCGCGCTGGCCCAGGCGAGCAGCGCGAGGGCGATCGCGCTCGCCAGGGCGACGAGGACCCTGGCGGTGCCCAGGCCGAGGGCGCGTTCGCTGCAGGCGAGCGCGCTCGCGCCGTACACGAAGCCGAAGTGCAGCCCCCAGACGAGCGGCGCCACCAGGAGGTGTCGCGGCCGCCCGCCCCGGCGGTGCCGGTCCTGCGAGGGCTCGTCGGTACTGAAGCCCCCGTGGATGTCGCCGCGCCGGTTCATGTCGTCGTCCTCGCCAGCAGCACCAGCACCGAGACGAGCAGGGTGAAGGCGAGGAAGTGCCAGAAGAGCTGCACGATCCGGATGTCGCCGTCGTGGATCGCGTCCAGCCGGCCGCGCAGGCTTGCGAACGCGCAGAACACCAGCATCACGAACCCGACCGCGAGGTGGATTGCGCACCAGAGCACGAAGGTGGCCGCCATCGCGGCGCCCGCGCTCGAGGTCGGATCGATTCCCGGGTCGCGCACGCTCGCGGCCAGCGCGGCGGCGCAGGCGAGGGAGAGCGCCGCGCCCGTGAGCAGCGCGAGCCGCGCCGGGCCGGGCCGTTCGCGCGCGAGCAGGCGTCGCGCCGTCGCGACCAGCGACCAGGCGGCGGCGCCGAGCAGCAGTGCCGTGACCAGCAGCACCGTCGAGGGCGCCGGAGTTCCCGGCGGGGGGTACGGGATGGAGACCGTCCAGAAGTAGAACTCGCTGAATACCAGGGTGACGAACGCGGCCTGGTCCGCGAGCAGCGTGATCAGCATCGCCCACCAGCCGATCGACACGGGGCCCGACAGGTAGGTTGGCAGCGACAGTCCCATGCCGACGTCGCGCATCGGTTCGGCGGGGATGCGGCCGGTACCCGTCCAGAGCCAGGCGAGGATCAGGGCCAGCGTGACGAGCGCCGCAACGCCCGCGACCCAGGTCCAGTGGAAGGTCGCGGCGATGAATGTGGTGGCGAGCGCCGCGGCGGCGAGGATCGTGAGCGGCGTGGGCCCCGGCACCCGCAGGCATTGCAGGGGTTCCGCGCCGACGACCGTGGTCACGAGCGTCTCGCGCAACCGGCCCGGCGCATCGGGCAGGTAATAGCCTCCGCGGGCGACCCGCTGTTCGAGACCCGGCTGGTCCCACAGGGGGTACCGCGTCTCGATGACCGGCACGCAGCGGATCACCTTGCTGGTGCCGGGTAGCGACTGCATCCATTCGAGGGTTCCCGCCTCCCATGGATTGGCCCCGGCGGGCCGTCCCCGCACGAGCGATCGCAGCGCATCGACGGCGACGAGGGCGACGCCGGCCGCGAGCACGAAGGCGCCGATGGTGGATACGAGGTTCAGTCCGTCGACGCCGAGGTCGGACGAGTAGGTGAACACCCGGCGCGGCATCCCGGCGAGCCCGGTGACGTGCATGGGCAGGAACGCGATGTTGAAGCCCGCGAACATCAGCCAGAAGGCGACGCGGCCGGCGCGTTCGCTCATCAGGCGCGAGGTGATCTTCGGGTAGTAGTAGTAGATGCCGGCGAAAAGCGGGAACACCATGCCGCCGAACAGCACGTAGTGCAGGTGCGCGACCACGAAGTAGGTGTCGTGCGCCTGCCAGTTGAACGGCGCGATCGCGACCATCACGCCGGTCAGCCCGCCGAGGACGAAGATCGCGAGCGCGCCACCGGCGAACAGCATCGGCACGGATCGCAGCTTGCGCCCGACCAGCACCGTGCCGATCAGCGCGAACACCTGGATCGCCGCGGGGATGGTGACGGCCTCCGAGGCGGCCGACACGAGGCCGAGGGAGAGCGAGGGCAGGCCGGTGGCGAACATGTGGTGCACCCACAGCCCGAAGCTCAGGAAGCCGGTGGAGATCGCGGCGAGCACGACCCACGGGTAGCCGACGAGCGGCGTCCGGCTGAAGGTCGGCACGATCATCGTCAGCAGGGCGACCGCCGGCAGGAAGATGATGTACACCTCGGGATGGCCGAAGACCCAGAAGAGGTGCTGCCACAGGAGCGGGTCGCCCCCGCGGGCCGCGTCGAAGAAGGGCCAGTCGAAGGCGCGATGCATCTCGAGCATCAGGTCGCCCACGATCAGCGGCGGGAACGCGAGCAGGATCATCGCGCCCACGACCAGCAGGTACCAGGCGTAGGGCGGCATCAGGTCGAGCCGCATGCCCGGCGCGCGGCACTTCAGCACGCCGGTGATCAGCTCGACAGCCGCGGCGATCGACGCGATCTCGATGAAGCTGAGGCCCAGCAGCCAGATGTCGGCACCGATGCCCGACTGGCTCGTGTCACTGGTGAGTGGCGGGTACATGAACCACCCCGCCTCGGGGCCGGCGCCGAAGAGTACCGAGCCCGCGACGAACAGTCCGCCGAACAGGAAGGACCAGAAGCCGAAGGCCGACAGCCGGGGGAAGGGCAGGTCGCGGGCGCCGAGCATGTCCGGCAGCAGGATGATCGCGACGGCCTCCAGGATCGGCACCGCGAACAGGAACATCATCGCGGAGCCGTGCATGGTCATGAACTGGTTGTAGGTCCCGGGCTCGAGCAGCTCGTTGCCCGGCACCGCGAGCTGCGTGCGCATCAGCAGCGCGAGTACCCCGGCGAACAGGAAGAAGAAGAATGCGGTGGCGGCATACCAGACGCCGATCTGCGTGTTGTTGACTTCCGTCCAGTAGCGGATGCCCCGCGGCACCGCCCAGGCCTGCTGGAGCTGGCTGGCGCCTTCGTCGCGCGCCGGCTCGCTCCGTAAACCGGGTTCCACCGTCGGCCGCGTCATTCGAGGCTCACCAGGTAGGCGGCGATCGCGCGCAGGTCGGCCCCGTCGAGCGCCCGTCCGAAAGAGGGCATGTGGCTGCCCGGTTTGAGCTCCTGCGCGCCGGCGACCCAGCCCGCGGTGGTCCCGATGTTCATCGGATAGAGGCCCGCCGCGACGGTGGTGCGACTGCCGTAGTGCGTGAGGTCGGGGCCCAGGCTGCCGTCGGCGGCCGTGCCACGGATCGTGTGGCACGCGCCGCAGCCGGTCGCGAGGAACAGCCGCGCGCCGTCGCGTGCCTCGGGATGCTCCGGCGACCGGGCGGGCTTGCGTTGCGCGCGCAGCCAGTCCCGGAAGTCGTCCGGCTCGAGTACCCGCACGGCGAGCCCCATGTGCGCATGCCCGGTCCCGCAGAACTCGGCGCACTGGCCGCGGAAGACGCCGGCCCGCTCGGGCCTGACCACAAGGCGGTTGGTGCGACCCGGTATCAGGTCCATCTTCCCCGCGATCGCCGGGACCCAGAGCGAATGGATCACCCCCTCGCTCGCGAGGAGCAGCTCGGCTGCCTCCCCGCGCGGGAGCACGAGCTCGTTGTCGCTCCTCGTGGGCTCGCCTTCGCCCTCGGCGTAGCCGATCCGCCACCAGTACTGCTCGCCATCGATCCGGATCGTCCACTGCGCGGGCGCCTCGCGCAGCGCCGGCATCAGGCGCAGGCCGTACACGAGCAGGCCGAGGACCACGAGGGGCGTCACGACCAGGCCGCCAACGAACACGATGCGATGCGCGAACTCGCGGTGACGCGTCGCACGCGAGGACCAGCAGGCGAGCAGGAGGACGGCGGCCCAGACGACCAGTGTGCCGGCGGCCATCACGACGAGAAGGTCGAGGACGAGGCGCGATTCCGCGCCGGCCACGTTCAGTGCGGACTGCGTGCCATCGCAGCCCGCGAGCACCGCCACCACGAGGGACGCCGGCCGGATCCGACGCCCCGGTGATCGCATCGCGGCTCCCTGCCGGGTCGGTGACCGGGCCAACGCGTTCCTCCGAAAGGCCAGCGGCGCCCGCATGAGGCCGGCGCCGGACGTGCACGCGCCGTCCGATCGATGCGGCATCGGGGCGCGGCATTCGCTGGCGGGCGCAAGTCGCGTGCCCAGCGTGCGGCCGGCGGGCGTCCGGCGCGCAGGGGAGCGCGGCGCGGTGGCCCGAAAGCGGACGCGGTCGGGAGCCGCGAGCGGGCGTCGTCCCGCTAGGCGGCGGCGCCCCGCGCCATGCGTTCGGGCGCGCGGTGGCGCGCGAGCGCGCGCGCGAGATAGCGGCCGGTATGGCTCGCGGGATCGGCTGCGACCGACTCCGGCGTGCCCGTGGCCACCACGCGCCCGCCGCCGGCGCCGCCCTCGGGTCCCATGTCGATGATCCAGTCGGCGGTCTTGATGACGTCGAGGTTGTGCTCGATCACGATCACGGTGTTGCCGTTGTCGCGCAGCTGGTGGAGCACGCGCAGCAGCATCTCGATGTCGTGGAAGTGGAGCCCGGTGGTGGGCTCGTCGAGGATGTACAGGGTGCGGCCCGTGTCGCGCTTGGACAGCTCCTGCGAGAGCTTGACCCGCTGCGCCTCGCCGCCCGAGAGCGTGGTGGCGCTCTGGCCGAGGCGGACATAGCCGAGCCCCACGTCCAGCAGGGTCTGCAGCTTGCGGGCGATGGCGGGCACCGCGGAGAAGAACTCGAAGGCGGACTCGACCGTCATGTCGAGCACGTCGGCGATCGAGCGGCCCTTGTACTGCACCTCGAGCGTCTCGCGGTTGTACCGGCGGCCGCCGCAGACGTCGCAGGGCACGTACACGTCCGGCAGGAAGTGCATCTCGACCTTGATCATGCCGTCGCCCTGGCAGGCCTCGCAGCGACCGCCCTTCACGTTGAAGGAGAAGCGGCCCGCGCCGTAGCCGCGCTCGCGCGCGATCGGGGTTTCCGCGAAGAGCTCGCGGATCGGGGTGAACAGGCCCGTGTAGGTGGCGGGGTTCGACCGCGGCGTGCGCCCGATCGGGCTCTGGTCCACGCTGATCACCTTGTCGAAGTGCTCCAGGCCTTCGATCGACTCGTGCGCTGCCGGTTCGGCCTGGGCCCGGTTGATCCGCCGCGCGGCGGCGAGGTGCAGCGTGTCGTTCACCAGGGTGGACTTCCCCGAGCCCGACACGCCTGTGACGCAGATCATCAGCCCGACCGGGAACTCGACATCGATGCCCGCGAGATTGTTGCCGCTCGCGCCGGTCACCTTCAGCATGCGCTCGCCGGGCGGCGTGCGATGCTGCGGCACCTCGATGCGCCGCCGGCCCGCCAGGTATTGGCCCGTGAGCGAGGCCTCGCAGGCGATGACATCCTCGGGCGTGCCGCTCACGATCACCTCGCCGCCGTGCTCGCCGGCGCCCGGCCCCATGTCGATCACGTGGTCGGCCGCGCGGATCGCGTCCTCGTCGTGCTCGACCACGATCACCGAGTTGCCCAGGTCGCGCAGGTGCTGGAGGGTGCCGATCAGGCGATCGTTGTCGCGCTGGTGCAGGCCGATGGAGGGCTCGTCCAGCACGTACAGGACCCCGGTCAGCCCGGAGCCGATCTGCGAGGCGAGCCGGATGCGCTGCGCCTCGCCCCCCGACAGGGTCTCGGCGGCCCGGTCGAGCGACAGGTAGTCGAGCCCGACGTTGTTCAGGAAGCGCAGCCGGTTGACGATCTCGCGGGTGATGCGCTCGCCGACCACGTGGCGCGAGCCCTCCAGCCGGAGGTCCTCGAACCAGTCGAGCGCCTCGCGCAGCGTCCAGCGGGAGATCTCCCAGATCGGGCGGTCGGCGCCCCGCGGTCCCACCCGCACGAAGCGGGCGTCTACCCGCAGTCGCGTGCCCTCGCACGTTGGGCAGGTCCGCGTCGCGATGTACTTGGAGAGCTCCTCGCGCACATTGGCCGAGTCGGTCTCGCGGTAGCGTCGCTGGAGGTTCGGGATCACGCCCTCGAAGACGTGCTCCTTGCGCACGCTGCGGCCGCGATCCGACAGGTAGTGGAAGGCGATCTTCTCCGTGCCCGAGCCGTGCAGGATGCGGTGCTGGACCGTCTCGGGCAGCTCCTCGAACGGCGTCTCGATGTCGAAGCCGTAGTGCGCCGCGAGGCTCGCGAGCATCTGGAAATAGAACTGGTTGCGCCTGTCCCAGCCCCGGATGGCGCCCGAGGCGAGGCTGAGGTTGGGAAACTGGACGACCCGGCGCGGATCGAAGAACTGGACCACGCCCAGTCCGTCGCATTCCGGGCAGGCCCCGGCCGGGTTGTTGAAGGAGAACAGGCGTGGCTCGAGCTCGGCGAGCGCATGGTTGCACACCGGGCAGGCGAAGCGCGAGGAGAATAGGTGCCGCTCGCCGCTGTCCATGTCCATCGCGATGGCGCGGCCCTCGCCGAGCCGCAGGGCGGTCTCGAAGGATTCCGCCAGGCGCTGGCCGATGCCCTCGGCCACCTTGATCCGGTCGACCACCGCCTCGACGGTATGCTTGCGCGTCCTGGCGAGCGCGACGGGCTCGACGCCCAGTTCGACGATGCGCGCCTCGCTCTCGCCCTCCGTCTGCACCCGTACCCGGACGAAGCCCTGCGCGGCGAGATCCTCGAGCAGCTCGGTATGCTCGCCGCGGCGGGCCGTGACCACCGGCGCGAGGATCATCAGCCGGGAGCCGGCCGGCAGCGCCTTCACCGTGTCCACCATCTGGGACACCGTCTGCGCCTCGAGCGGGTGTTCCGGGTGGTTCGGGCAGTAGGGCGTGCCCGCGCGCGCGAAGAGCAGCCGCAGGTAGTCGTGGATCTCGGTGACCGTGCCGACCGTCGAGCGCGGGTTGTGGCTCGTGGCCTTCTGCTCGATGGAAATCGCCGGCGAGAGGCCCTCGATCAGGTCGACGTCGGGCTTCTCCATGAGCTGCAGGAACTGGCGCGCATAGGCCGACAGGGACTCGACGTAGCGACGCTGCCCCTCGGCGTACAGGGTGTCGAACGCGAGCGAGGACTTGCCCGAGCCCGACAGCCCGGTGACCACGACGAGGCGTTCGCGAGGGATGTCGAGGCTGATGTTCTTGAGGTTGTGCGTACGTGCGCCGCGGATTCGGATCTCTTCCATCTGCCTGCGGGGTTGCGGCGGTCCGGCGACGCGTCCCGCCGGACCAGGGGAGCCATGGCCAATCGGCTACTATAACCGGCTGGCCCGGTCGACATCCGTCCCGGCCAGCCGGGTCACTCATGCCGTCTCGATGAATCGCACCGATCACGCCGATACGGCCGGGCCGCCCCCGGCCGCGAGCTTCGCGATGACCGCGCCGGAGCGCCGCGCGAGCGTCGCGCTGGCGGCCGTCTATGCCTCGCGCATGCTGGGCCTGTTCCTCGTCATGCCGGTGCTCGCGGTGCATGCCGCGGGCATGCCCGGCGGCGAAGATGCCCGCCTCGTCGGCTGGGCGCTGGGCGTGTTCGGGCTGACGCAGGCCCTGCTGCAGCTTCCGTTCGGCATGGCCTCGGACCGCTTCGGGCGCAAGCCCGTGATCTACGCGGGCCTGGTGGTGTTCGCCGCCGGCAGCGTGCTGGCGGCCGTCGCCGAGACCTTGCCCGCCCTGGTGGCCGCCCGCGCCCTGCAGGGGGCCGGCGCCGTATCGGCGGCCGTCGGCGCGCTGCTGGCCGACCTGACGCGCGACTCCCAGCGCACGAAGGCGATGGCCATGGTGGGCGCCTCGATCGGGACGAGCTTCGCCGTCTCGCTGGTCGTCGCGCCATGGCTCTACGGCCTGGTCGGGATGGGGGGCCTGTTCCTCCTGACCGCCGCATTCGCGCTGCTTGCGATCGCGCTCGTTCGCTTCGCGGTACCGGATCCCGGCTCGCGTCCGGGCGTGGACGCCGGCGGCGCAGGTTTCGCCGCAGTGCTGCGCGAGGCGGACCTGTTGCGGCTCGACTTCGGCATCTTCGCGCAGCATGCGGTGCAGGTGGCCCTGTTCGTGGTCATTCCCGGCTGGCTCGTGGCCCGGGCGGGCATGCCGCTCGCCGACCACTGGAAGGTTTACCTGCCCGCCATGGTCGGATCCTTCGCCCTGATGGTGCCGGTCATGGTCTGGGCCGAGCGGCGAGGACGGGTGCGCGGCCTCTTCCTGCTGGCGATCCTGGTCCAGCTCGTGGCCGCTGCCGGACTTTCGGCCGGTCCGACGGGCCTAGGCGCGATCGCGGGCTTGCTCTTCGCCTTCTTCTGGGGCTTCAATGTCCTCGAAGCCAGCTTGCCTTCGATGGTCTCCCGGCTGGCGCCCGCCACGGCCAAGGGCGCCGCCCTGGGGGTCTACAACACGGCGCAATCGCTGGGCCTGTTCGCGGGGGGCGCCATCGGTGGCTGGATACTCTCGCGCGCGGACGGCGCCGCGGTGTTCATGGCCTGCGCGGGCATCCTGGGCGCATGGCTCCTCATCGCCATAGGCCATCGGCGCTGGCCGCAACGGGGCGGACGCGTGCCGGTCGCCCAGGCGTCGGCAGGCTGAACTGAATTCAACGGAGGCAACATGGCATCGGTCAACAAGGTGATCCTCATCGGCAACCTCGGTCGCGACCCCGAGATGCGTTATTCGCCCAACGGCGGCGCGATCTGCAACATCACGGTCGCCACCTCGCGGGTGCGCAAGGACAAGGACACCGGCGAGCGCCGGGAGGACACCGAATGGCACCGGGTCGTGCTCTTCGATCGCCTGGGCGAAATCGCCAACGAATACCTCCGCAAGGGCCGCTCGGTGTACATCGAGGGCCGGCTGCAGACGCGCAAGTGGCAGGACAAGGACGGCCAGGATCGCTGGACCACCGAGATCATCGCCGAGCAGATGCAGATGCTCGGCGGGCGCGACGGCGGGGGCGAGGGTGGCGGCGGCGGGGGCTACGGCAGCCGCGCCGGCGCGCCGGCCGGTGCCGGCGCGGGCGGCGGTCGAGGCGGCGCGGGCGGGGGCGCGGGCCGCCCGGCGCCCGATCTCGAGGACATCGACGACGACATCCCGTTCTGAGGCATTGCGTGGCCGGCCCGCGCGCGCCTCAGCCGTCCGCGCGGTCCGTGGTATGGCTGTTCGTCGTGCTCCGTACGCCCTTGAGGTGCACTTCGACATCCTCGGGCCGGTCGCCCACGGCCTCGACAGCGTCCTTCACCTGCTGGGGCGTCGCGTCGAGCTTGTGCGCCCAGCAATCGACCTCGCGTTCCTCGTTCACGTCGATGCGCCTGGGCTGCGCGCCTTGCGTGCTGGATCCGGGCATGGTGCTCTCCTCGGCTGACATGCCCGTTTACTGCAAGCGCCGTACCCCCTCGCACTAGCGGCCGGGGCCGGCGGCGCGCGCATCCTCCGGCAGCACCTGCCACTCCGGCTCCTCGAACTCGCCGACCACCCGGATCTCCACCTTTTGCGCATGTTCGGCGAGGATCCTGCGCACGGTCTCGCTGCGGCTGTCGTCCTTCGCATCACGATGCGCCTTGGATTCCCAGGTCGCGATCGCGAGCAGGGTGTCCGGCTCGCCAATCTTGCGATGGAGGAAGGTGCCGCGGGCGCCCGGCGCCTGCTGGATGATGCGGCTCGCCTCGATCCAGGCCTGCGCGTACTGCTCCACGGTGTAGCCCGGCTTCATGCGGACCTCGAATATGAACTTCATGCCTTCCTCCTGTGGCGGCACTGGCCGGTGCAAGCCGCGGTCCCGAGCGGCGCATGCGGCGCCCGCGCTTGAGGGCGGGGGCGTTTGCCGCTAGCCTTGCCCGGATGCGCCGATCCAGCCTGTTCCCCGTCGTCGAGACGGCCTGCGGCCGCCTGCGCGGCCTTTCCGTCGACGGCACCTTCTCCTTCAAGGGCATACCCTACGGCGACGACACGGGCGGCGCCAACCGCTTCCTGCCGCCGAAGCCGCCCGCGCCATGGTCCGGCGTGCGCGATGCCACCGGCCATGGTCCGTGGGCGCCGCAGTTCCCCTCGACCCGCAAGGGTGCCTACCCGGACATGACGCTCTACGACCTGCAGCCGGGGCGCATGGGCGAGGACTGCCTCGTGCTCAATGTCTGGACCTCGTCGCTCGATCCGCTGGCAAACCGCCCGGTCATGGTGCACCTGCATGGCGGCGGCTGGCACTCCGGATCGGGCAGCCTGCCGATGTTCGACGGTTCGCTGCTCTCGCGCTTCGGCGATGTCGTCGTGGTCACCCTGAACCACCGGCTCGGCGCCTTCGGCTATCTCGACCTTGGCGCCTTCGGCGACGAGCGCTACGCCGATTCCGGCACGGCCGGCATGATGGACATCGTCGCCGCGCTCGAGTGGGTGCGCGAGAACATCGCCGTCTTCGGCGGCGATCCTTCCCGCGTGCTCGTCTGGGGACAGTCGGGCGGCGGCATCAAGACATCGACGCTCCTGGCCATGCCGTCCGCGCAGGGCCTGTTCCATCGCGCCGGGATCATGAGCGCTCCGTCGACCCGCCTGATCGAGCCGGAGGAGTCCGCCGGCTATGCCGAGGCCTTCCTGCGGCACCTGCAGGTCCGCCCCGACCGGCTCGATGCGCTGGCCGGGTTCTCCATGGAGGAGATCCTGCTCGCGCAGGCCGCGGTGGAGCGGGACTTCAGGACGCCGGGCCAGGGGCCGCGCGTCTTCCTGCCGGTCATCCTGAAGAAGGGCGCCATCCCGCGGCATCCGTTCGAGCCCGACGCGCCGCCCACGTCCCTCGAGGTGCCGATGATCATCGGCTCGACCCTGGACGAGCGCAGCTATCGCCTCGGCAACCTGCGGCTCGACTGGCAGGGGCTCGAGCACGAGGTCGCCGCGCTGGTAGGCGACCGGGCCGGCTGGCTCGTCGAGCGCTACCGGGAGGAGGATCCGCACGCGAGCCCCTACCTGCTCCAGGCGAGGATCGAGAGCGACTGCCTGTTTCGCCGCGGTATCCAGCGGATCGCCGAGCGCAAGGTCGCGCAGGGCGGAGCCCCGGTCTGGCAATACCTCTGGACCGCCCCCAGCCCCTCCTACGGGGGGCGATACGGCGCCACCCACAGCGTGGACCTGGGCCCCAGCATGTACGACATCCGCCATGCGCTCAACGGGCCGAGCGACGAGAACCGGATCCTCGCCGACGCGATCGCCTCGGCCTGGTGCGCCTTCGCCGAGACGGGCGACCCGAACAACGAACGCCTCCCGCAATGGCCGCCGTTCACGCTGCCGCGCAGGGCGACCATGGTCTTCGGCGCCGACGCGATCGCGGCTCGGGACGATCCGCGCGGGGAGCTGCGTGCCTTCTGGGCGGACTACGAACCGCCCGCGCGGCCGGCGGCCATGCGCTGGGCATAGCGGCGACGGCCGACTCCGCCTACGATAGCCGCTCGAACAAGCCGGACCGGACGGCGCGCCGTCGCGGCCGGGCCGGCAACTACGGAGGAGACGACAATGACCCGATTCATCAGGCTCGGCTGGGTAGCGATCGTCGCGGCATGGCTCGCGGCCTGCGGCGGCAGCTCCGGACCGGAGCGTGGCTCGCTCGTCGAGCCGGCGGCCGCCGGATACGTGGCCACGCTGTCGGCCGCGCAGATCGATGCCGCGACCTCGTCGAACGGCCTGCAGGCGCTCACGGGTCCCGCGAGATGCGACGTGGAGTTCGTGAGCCTGACCTACCGTACGCCCGGCGCCCGGGGCGAGGAGCGGCTGCCGACCGGCGAACCCGTCCAGGCGTCGGGCGCGCTGCTGCTGCCGGCCGGCGCCTGCGACGGGGAGCCCGCCCCGCTGCTGGCCTATACGCGCGGCACCGATGTCTCGCGGCCTCGCGCCATGGCCAATCCGCAGGATGCCGAGGCCTTCCTGCTGGCGGCGATGTACGCCGCGCAGGGCTACGCGGTGGTCGCCACCGACTACCTCGGCTACAACCGGTCGAACTATCCGTTCCATCCCTACCTGCATGCGGATTCCGAGGCGAGCAGCGTGATCGATTCGATCCGCGCGGCGCGCAACGCGGCCGAGGAGCTCGGCGTCCCGCTGACCGGCGAGGTCATGCTGAGCGGCTATTCGCAGGGCGGGCATGCCTCCATGGCGGCGCATCGCGCGATCGAGCGCGACTTCGCCGGCGAGATCGGCGTGGTCGCAGGCGCCCACCTGGCCGGGCCCTACAACATGTCGGGCTCCTTCAAGGATGCCGACCTCGACAACCCGATCGCCGGCTACCAGTTCTTCGTGCCGTTCATCGTCACGGCCTGGCAGAAGACGTACGGCGGCATCTACGACGACCCCTCCGAGATCTTCAAGGCGCCGTACGCCGGATCCATCCACGACCTCCTGCCGAGCCCGACCCTGACCTACACCACGCTGGTGTCGACCGGCGCGCTGCCGGGCGGCACGCCCAAGGAGGCGCAGGACGCGCTCTTCCATCTCGACTACCTGCAGGACGTGAAGACCAATCCCGAGAACCCGCTGTTCGTGGCCGCCCTGCGCAACGACCTGCTCGGCTGGACGCCCGTGGCACCGGTCCTGCTCTGTGGCGGTGCGGGCGACCCGACGGTGCCGCCTTCGATGCACCAGGCCGTGCTGATGGCCGACTTCGGGGCGCGCGGGGTCGCCAACGTCGTCTCGGTGGATGTCGATCCGCAGGTCCAGGCGATCTACGGTCCGGGGGGCGTCGCGCCGACCGATCCCGCGACGCCGGAGTTCGCCACCTACTACGGCAGTTACCATGGCACCTACGAGCCCCCGCTCTGCCATGCGCAGGCGCGGGGATTTTTCGATTCGGTGCGATAGGAGCGGGCGGAGGGCATGGCGATCGAGGCGGTGATCTGGGACTTCGGCGGCGTCATCAGTGACAGCCCCTTCGATGCCTTCCTGCGGTTCGAGCGCGAGCGCGGGCTGCCCGAGGGCTTCCTGCGTTCGGTCAATGCGCGCAACCCGGACGACAATGCCTGGGCGCTGATCGAGCGCAGTGCCTGCACCGCCGCGGAGTTCGACGAGCTGTTCGCTGCCGAGAGCGCGGCCCTGGGCCACGAGGTGCGCGGCGCCGAGGTCCTCGCGCTGCTCGACGGTGCCATCCGCCCCGAGATGGTCGAGGCATTGCGTCGGCTGCGCGAGCGCCTGAAGATCGGCTGCATTACCAACAACTTCCTGCGCGCCGATCCCGATGCACCGCCGATGACCGACAAGGCGGAGATCATGGGGCTGTTCCACCACGTCATCGAGAGCGCCAGGGCCGGGGTCCGCAAGCCCGATCCCCGCATCTACCGCATGATGACCGAGGCGCTCGAGGTGGAGCCGCGGGCCTGCATCTATCTCGACGACCTCGGCATCAACCTCAAGCCCGCGCGCGCGATGGGCATGCACACCATCAAGGTCATGTCGCCCGGGCAGGCGCTCGACGAGCTCGAGGCGCTCGTCGGCTTCCCGCTGCGCGGCTGAGGGACGGGCGGCCGCCCGGCGGTCCCTTGCGCTTCGTCCTCGCGACCCTCGCACTCGCGCCCCTGCTGTGGTGGCAGGGTCGTCGCGTTCGCCGCGAGGCCCTGCGCCTGCCCGAGGCGGCGGGGCCGCGCGCCGGCGTGGCGGGGCAGGGTCGCCCCTTGCGATTGCTGTTGCTGGGCGATTCCTCCGCCGCGGGTGTCGGCGTGGCGGACCAGTCCGATGCGCTCGCCGGTCGCCTCGTCGAGCTCCTCGGCGCGGACCATCGCGTCCACTGGCGCCTCGAGGCGGCCACCGGCGACCGCCTCGAGGACGTGTTGCGGCGGGCGCAGGAGCTCCCGCCCGAGGCCTTCGACGCGGTCGTCGTCGCCGTCGGCGTGAACGATGCCACCGGCCGGACGTCCACGGCGGCCTGGCGTCGTGGCCTGCGCCGGCTGCTCGCGATTCTCGACGCGCGTTGCGGCCAGCCGCTCGTGCTGGTGTGCGCGATTCCCCCGATGCAGGCCTTCCCGGCGCTGCCGCGGCCGCTCGCGGGATGGCTCGGCCTGGCGGCGGCGCGGCTCAACGGCGCGACCCGGGCCGAGCTCGCCGGCGCATCGCGCGCCTGCCTGGTCCCCTTCGAGTTCGAGCCCGACCCGCGGTGGATGTGCGAGGATGGCTTCCATCCGTCGGCGGCGGGCTATCGTCGCTGGGCCGAGGCGGTCGCCGCGACACTGCGCGAGCGGATCGCCGCGACACCACCGCCGCCCCATCCCCACCCAGGAGTATCGCCATGCTGAATCCCAGGATCGCCGCCGCGGCCACGGTCGTCCTCGTGGCCCTGCTCGCCGGCTGCGCCGGCCTGGTCGGCCGCGAGCCGGTGGAGGTCATCGTCGCCGGCATCGAGCCGATCGAGGGACAGGGCATGGAGGCGCGCATGCTCGTCAAGCTGCGTGTGCAGAACCCGAACGACCAGCCGATCGGCTACAACGGGGTCTTCGTGCGACTCGACGTCGATGGCCGGCGCTTCGCCACCGGCGTGAGCGGCGAGTCCGGCACGGTGCCGCGCTACGGCGAGGCGGTGATCGGCATCCCCATGAGCGTGTCGATGTTCGACCTCGCGCGCCACGCGATGGGCGCATTCGGCGGCGGCCGTCCGCGCGACCGTCTCGGCTACGAGCTCACCGGCAAGCTCGAGGGCGAGGGCTTCGGCGGCATGCGCTTTCGCTCGAGCGGCGAGCTGAACCTGCCCGCGGTGATGGGCTCGACGCGCTGAGCGCGGCGCGAGGCTGTCATCCGCCGTCCTTCAGGCGAAGGCGATCCAGCGCCCGGCGAGCAGCACCGTCGGCCAGAGGACGAGCGAGGCGGCCGCGAAGGCCTTTGTCCCGGCGGGCGCCCGGTCGCCCGCGACCGCGGCCCGGAAGCCTCCCAGCGAATGCTGGAGCGCGACATTGAGGATGGCCAGCGAGAGCAGTGCCATCTTCGCGAGGAACGCCGGATTGCCGACATAGTCGGCCGCGTTCACCGCGAAGAGCCAGGCGCCCGTGACAACGGCAGTGGAAAGACCGGCGGCGGCCGCGCGCGACAGGAAGGGGCCGAGCAACGGAAGGGGCGGTGCCCGCAACAGGCCGAGCAGCCGCAGGTCGAGCGGCAGGATCGCGCCCACGAGGAGGCCGATCCCGAGGATGTGCGCCGCGTTGACGAAGAGATAGGCGGTGCCCGAGTCGCGCAGCAGCCCGACCCCCGGCAGGCCGTCGAAGGCGGCGATCAGCAGCTCCATGCCGGCGCGCGTCAGTCCGCCTGGATCCGCTCCGGATACATGTCGTAGTTCCGGCCGTCGATCGTGATGCGTACCGCCTTCATGTGGGCCTTCGACGCATCCTTCGAACGGTTGCCGAGTACCCGGATGGCGTCGCCGACCTTCGCGGTGTCGCCGGTGAAGCCGGACCTCTCGGTCTGCCGCGGATTGCCGAGATCGACCTGCCAGACCACCCCGTCGGGCGCCTTGACCCGCAGGGTCGGGTGCGGCGGGGACATGGAGATGGACTCGATGGTGCCCTCCAGCGTGGACTGCTCGTCTACCGCCCAGTTCCAGCCATGATGGGCGAGCGCCGGCCCGGCGATGCAGAGCATCGCGCCGGCGAGGAGGAGCGACCTGCGGGAATGCGATCCGGTCCGCGCTCGGGCGGCACCGGATTCGGGCGAACACGACATGCTGCAATCTCCCTGTGGAATGTCCACACCCTACCGCCCTGTGCGCCGTCGCGCCAGACCCGGCCTACCAGCCGCCGCCCCCGCCCCCGCCTCCACCGCCGCCGGACCCGCCCCCACCGGAGAACCCCGACGAGGAGGACCGGGGCGGTGGGACGGCGCTGGCGAACGAGCCCTGCGTGGCGCTCACCATGCCCGCCACGGACCGGGCGAAGCCGCGGCCCGGCCAGTCGTCGCCGGCCCGCCAGGCCGGCCGCCAGGCGCTCGCGGCATCCTGCCCCGGATGCGCCCGGGCGAATGCCGACTCGAAGGCTTCGGCCCATGGCTTCTCGACGCCGAGCGCGATGGCGTAGGGCAGCAGGCGCTCGAAACGCTCGGTCGTGATCTCGGGCGCATCGACGAGGCTGAGCCGCCCGCCCTCGGCCTTTTCCATGTACAGGCGCAGGCCGTCGAGATGTTCCATCACGCGCTGGCCCGCGACGGTCGGGGCGCGCAGCAGGTAGTAGAAGAGCCCGTTCAGCAGGGCGAAGCCGCCGACCAGGGCGAACGGGAATCCGTTCTCCAGCAGGGCGTCCAGCAGGCCGCGGCCGAATCCCGGGGGCAGCGCATCGTCGGAAAAGGAGCCGCGCACCGTGAGGAAGAGGAACACGAACCACCCGAGCGCCGCCACATGGATGGCCGCCACGACGATTGTGCCCGCGCGTCGTCCGGCGAGGAAGGCCCGCACCATCCGCACGATGACCGAGCCGGCCACTGCGCCGACCACGCAGGTGGCGACCAGCAGGGCGATCTCCGCCTCGGAGAGGTCGCCATACGAGAGGACGCCCGCGGCCGTGGCGACGGTCAGCGCGAGCCCCGCGAAGAAGTGTCCCCGGTTGGATCTGAAGAATCGATGGCGGTTCTCCTTCTCGATCGCGTCCTTGAACGACGCGAGGGCGCTCGCCACGGCGGGCCCGCTGGCGCGATCGACGGTCACGCGTCCGGCGTTGCGCTCGAGCCAGGAAAGCAGGGCGCGCTCGCCCGCGGGCAGGTCGGGGCCGGGCGGCGATGCCCCGGTCCCGGCCGCCGGCCCGGAGGCCGGTGCGGCGCCGGTGGGCGCCCGCAAGGCGGTCCGCACGAGGGTCGGCCTGTCGGCATCGCCCTCGAACGCGACCAGGCCCTTGACGGCGAGCGACACCGCGGCGGCGGTCAGCTCGCGCCAGCCGCCGCGCCATCCCCACTGGTGCACGTAGGCCGCGAGACCCGGCGAGACGCCTTCGGGCGGATGGAAGCGCGGTATGGTCACGCCCTTCGGGGGATCCCGCCCGACCAGGTGCCAGGCGACGAGGTAGAAGGCCAGCACCCCGGCGAGCCCCAGCCCCGCGAGCAGGTAGCGTCGATGATCGATCGCCGCATGGCGCAGCGCCTGCAGGCCGCGGGGCTGCGACACCACCCCCGCGGGAATCCCGACGACGACGCTCAGGCCCTCGCCGGGCGCCAGGGTGCGTGTGGCGGCGACGTCCAGGATGCCGTCGGCCGCGAGGCTCGCGCGCCAGTCCTCGCCCCGTGCGCCGACGCGACCGGTGTAGGCGGTCCAGCGCACCGGCGTCGCGCCGGCCGGCAGCCGGATCGCGGCGGTGGCCGACTCGATCGGGAAGGCCCATTCATTGCCGGTCACGTTCCAGAAGAGCTCCGTGTGCCCCGCCAGGTGGCGAACCTGCCGCCAGGTCGAGTAGCGCAGCTCGTAGCCGTGGCGGCCGGGGGGCAGCGGGCGGTTCGCATCGCCGATGTAGATGCGCACGCCACGGTCGTTGCGCCGGACGAAGTGGGGCTCGGCCACCCCGTTGCGCCTGACCTCCGTGAGCTCGAAGCCGACGCGGCGCAGCCGCCCCTCGGCATCCTCGAAGCGAAGGGGGAAGTCGCGATAGATCCCGCGCCGGATCTCCCGACCCTCGGCATGCACGACGATGGTTTCCCGCACCGACAGCGTGCCGTCGGCCCCGACGTCCACGGCCACGTCGAAGCGCTCGATGACTTCGGCGGCGAGCGCCGTGCCGCCCGTCGCAGGGACGACGAGCGAGAGCGCGCGGAGCAGCGCGACAAGCAGGACGCGCGTGCCGGCCGACGGCGAGCGCCGCGCGGCAAGGGCCGGCGCGCGGTCCACGGCGATCCTCCTTCAGGACCGGAAGGAGACCTCGGGGACCGCCCGGCTCGCCTCGTCGGTCTCGAAGAACGCCCGCTTCGAGAAGCCGCACAGGCCGGCGACCAGGTTGCTCGGGAAGGATTCCACTAGGATGTTGAGGTCGCGCGTGGCGCCGTTGTAGTAGCGCCGCGCCATCTGGATCTCGTCCTCGACACCGGCGAGCGAGGCCTGCAGCTGCAGGAAGTTGTGGCTCGCCTTGAGTTCCGGGTAGTTCTCGACCACGGCGAGCAGGCGGCCGATCGCGCCCGAGAGCAGGCCCTCGACATGGGCGCGGCCGGCGACGTCGTCCGGCGGCGTTGCCCGCGCCCGGTTGCGCAGCTCGGTCACTTCCTCGAGCGTCGCCCGCTCGTGCGCGGCGTAGCCCCGCACGGCTTCCACCAGGTTCGGCACCAGGTCGCCGCGGCGCTTGAGCTGCACGTCGATGCCGCTCCAGCCTTCGGCGGCCATCTGCCTGCTGCGCACGAGCCGGTTGTAGAGGACGATGCCATAGGCGAGCACGAGGACGGCGATGGCTGCCACGACGACGCTGGCGATCATGGGCGGCTCCTTTTCAGAGCAGTTCCTTTCGGAGCTGGGCGGGATCCTTCGGCGACAGCAGTCCCGGCGCGATGTCGAACACGGAGCGCGCGCCGGTCTCGCCGCGCAGGGCCAGCCGATGGGCCGCGCGGGCATACGCGACCAGGACGCTGGCGGTGAACTCGGGATTGCTCTCGAGCTTCAGCGAGAACTCCATGGTCTGCGTCGCCGAGTCGCTGGTGCGGCCGCTGCGGATCACGATGCCGCCATGCGGCATCGCGGAGTGCTCGCGCGCGAGTTCCTCGGCATCGATGAAGTGCACCTTCGTATCGTAGTCGGCGAAGTAGTCGGGCATGGTGACGATCGCGCGCTCCACGCTCGCGGCATCCGCGCCCTCGGCGAGCACGACGTAGCATTCGCGCGTGTGCTTCTCGCGGGTGGCGAGCACGGGCTGCTCCCCGCTGCGCGCCCGGGCCATGGCCTCCGGGGAGGGGATGGTGTACTGCACCGCGCCCGCCACGCCGGGCAGCCGCCGCACGGCGTCGGAATGGCCCTGGCTCAGCCCCTTGCCCCAGAACGTGTAGGTCGCGCCCTCTGGCAGGATCGCCTCGCCCAGGAGCCGCTCGACCGAGAACAGGCCCGGGTCCCAGCCCACCGAGATGAGCGCGACGTGCCCGCCGCCCCGCGCGGCCGCATCGACGGCATCGAAGTATTCGGGGATGCGCGCATGCGTGTCGAAGCTGTCGACCGTGTTGAACAGGGCGGCGAGCGCCGGTCCCTGCTCGGGCAGGTCGCTCTTCGAGCCACCGCACAGGATCATGACATCGATCGCGTCGGCGAAGTCCGCCGCGCGCGCGAGCGCATGAACCGGCACGGCGGGGTCTCGCAGCGCGATCGCCGACGGATCGCGCCGGCTGAACACGCCGACCAGTTTCATGTCGGGATTGCGCGCCAGCGCCGTCTCCACGCCCCTGCCGAGATTGCCGTAGCCCGCGATGCCGATGCGAATCGGTGTGCCCATGAGGAAGAGTCGCTCCGTCGTTTCGCCCGAAAGAGCCGATTCTGTCAGAAGTCGCGCTGCGCGCGTGCCGCCCTCCGCTGGCGGATGCCGACCGCGTCGCTCGAATAGTAAGATCGGGCGCTGCCCGCGGTGCATTCATCGGGCGCATCGCTTCGATCCGGAGATACTCGCACATGGCCTTCGGCAGGCACCCAGGCCACATTTGCGACTTCCTCGCCTGCGTGGCGGCCCTCCTTGCCGCCGTGTTCCTGTCCGGCGCGGCGTTCGCCGCGGGGCTGCCCGTCGCGCGCAGCGTGCCCGGCGGAGTCGCCCTGGTCGAGCTCGGCCCGGCGCCCCAGGCGCCGAGCGCCCGCTACGAGGGCACGCCGGTGCTGGTCATCGGCGACGCGTCGGGCTGGACGGCGGTGGTGGGCATCGGGCTCGACGCGCGGCCGGGCACGCACCGACTGGAGGTCCGCCGCGGGAAGGCGCCGGCGGAACGGATCGCGTTCGAGGTCGCGCCGGTCCGGTATGCGGAACAGCGGCTGAAAGTCGATCCCGGCAAGGTGGATCTTTCGCCGGAGGACCTCGCGCGCTACGAACGGGAGCGCGAGCATCTCGCCGGGGTGATGGCCGTGCACAGCGACGAGGCGCCGCGGTCGCTGCGCCTCGTCCAGCCGACGCCCGGGCGCCGCTCGAGCTCCTTCGGGCTGCGCCGCGTGTTCAACGACAAGCCCCGCCGGCCGCACAGCGGGATGGACATCGCGGCGCCCGTCGGCACCCCGGTGGTCGCGGCCGCCGACGGCCGCGTCATCGATGCCGGCGACTACTTCTTCAACGGCAAGACGATCTGGCTGGACCATGGCAGCGGGCTGCTGACCATGTACTGCCACCTGAGTGCCATCGATGTGCGCCCCGGTGATATGGTGTCGGCGGGCGAGCGGATCGGCGCGGTGGGCGCCACCGGGCGGGTCACCGGCCCGCACCTGCACTGGTCGGTGAGCCTCAATCGCCGGATGGTGGACCCGGCGCTGTTCCTCGACGACGAGCCGCAGCGCTGATGGGGGCGACCGCCCGGCGCTCGCTGCCAACCGCAGGAATCGTGACGAGGAGAACGGCCACATGACGAAGGAAGCCACCGCGCACGCGCAGCGGCACGACGCGAACTGCCTCTTCTGCCGTATCGGCTCGAAGGCGTTGCCCTCGCACGTCGTCCACGAGTCGGACCGCGTCCTCGGGTTCCTCGACATCCACCCGATCCGGCGCGGCCACGTGATCGTCATCCCGAAGGAGCACTACGCGTACTTCGACGACCTGCCGCCGGATCTCGCGGCCGAGATACTCGGCGTCGCGCGCGAGCTGGCGCCCATCCTGCGGCGCCGCTACGAGGCGAAGCGCGTCGGCTTCATGTTCACCGGCACGGACGTCGCGCACGCCCATGCGCACGTGGTGCCGATGGTCGAGCCGACCGATGTCACGTCCCGGCGCTACATCGCCGAGGAGAACCTCACCTTCGGCCCTGCGCCCCGGATGCCGGACGAGGAGCTCGCCGCCGTCGCGGCCGAGATCTCGGCCGCGCTCGTCTCGGAGGACCGCTTCCCCTGAGGAGGAGTGCCATGTCGGCCAGGCTCGTCACCGTCAGGGCGGACATCACGACCCTGTCCGTGGACGCGATCGTCAATGCCGCCAACACCTCGTTGCTGGGCGGGGGTGGCGTCGACGGGGCGATCCATCGCGCCGCCGGTCCGGGCCTGCTCGAGGAATGCCGCCGGCTGGGTGGCTGCCCCACCGGCGACGCCAGGATCACGGGCGGTCATCGCCTGCCCGCGAAATACGTCATCCATACCGTCGGTCCGGTCTGGCGCGGCGGCCGCGCCGGCGAGCCGGAGCTGCTCGCCTCCTGCTACCGCCGCTCGATCGAGCTCGCCGCGGAGCACGACCTGGCCTCCCTCGCGTTCCCCGGCATCAGTACCGGGGTCTATGGATACCCGGTCGAGGAGGCCGCCCGGGTGGCCGTTGCCACGGTCCGTTCGGCGCTGGCCGACGCCCCGCGGCTTCGCGAGGTCGTGTTCTGCTGTTTCTCCGACGGCGACCTGCAGATCTACCGGAGCCTGCTCGGGGCGCACGGCCAGGCGGCGCCGCGCGGCTAGGCCGTCAGCCCCGCGGCCGTCATCGCCAGCCGGACCAGGCCGGCGACCAGGCCGAGCGCCAGTACGCCCAGCACCCAGAGCGCGACGAGCCAGGCGATCCGCCTGGGCCACGACGGCCCGTCCCGGTCCTCGTCACGCCGGTGCATCAGTGGTAGCCCTCGCCGGCCCTCACCTTGCCGCGGAACACGTAGTAGGACCAGGCGCTGTAGGCGAGGATGACCGGGATGATCAGGAGCGCGCCCACCAGCGTGAAGCCGAGGCTCCGGTCGGGCGCCGCCGCCTGCCAGACCGTCAGCGAGGGCGGCACGATGTTCGGCCAGATGCTGATCACGAACCCGGAGTAGCCGAGGAACATCAGCATCAGCGCCCCGAGGAAGGGCGTCGCGCCCGGCTCTCCCGGGCGCTCGATGGCGCGCAGGATCACCCAGGCCGACGCGAGCACCAGCACGGGCACGGGCGCGAACCAGAGGTTCCCGGGAAAGCCGAACCAGCGATCGGCGATGGCCGGATGGGCGAGGGGGCTCCAGAGGCTCACGGCCGCGATCATCAGCAGCAGCGCGAACGTGATCGGCCGGGTCACCCGGCGCATCGTCCCCTGCAGCTCGCCTTCCGTCTTGAGGACGAGCCAGGTCGCGCCCAGCAGGGAATATGCCACCACGACGCCGACGCCGGTGAACAGGCTGAACGGACTGAGCCAGTCGAACACCCCGCCGATCGCCCGCCCCTCGGCGGGCTCGATGCCCTGGATGAACGCGCCGAGGGCGACGCCCTGGAAGAACGCCGCGACGACCGAGCCGCTGATGAAGGCCTTGTCCCAGAACGGCTTGTGCGACTCATCCGACTTGAAGCGGAACTCGAACGACACGCCGCGCCAGACGAGGCCGACGAGCATGAGGAGCAGTGGCACGTAGAGGCTCGAGAGCAGCAGCGCGTACGCCCTGGGGAAGGCGGCGAACAGCCCCGCGCCGCCGAGCACCAGCCAGGTCTCGTTGCCGTCCCACACGGGTGCGACGGTATTGACCATGGCGTCGCGGTCGGCTTCTTCCTTCACGAAGGGAAAGAGGATGCCGATGCCGAGATCGAAGCCGTCGGTGATGACGTACATCATCACGGCGAAGCCGATCACCAGCATCCAGGCGAGCGGAAGATCGATCGTCATGGCGTCTCCCGGGAAGATCGGCGCCGGCCGGCCGACGGGCCGTCGAAGCGCTCGGTTGCCGCCGAGAGCGGCCGGGCCGGGCGCCGCCCGGGATCGGGCCCGGGTTCGGCAACTTCGGCCACGTCCTCGGGAACCCGGCCGACGAGCCGCAGCATGTATCGCGTGCCGATGCCGAATACCGCGAAGTACACGACGACCAGCAGCGCGAGGGTCACGGACATCGTCAGCGCCGAATGGTCCGACACGGCGTCCTTCGTGCGCATGAGCCCCTGCACGACCCACGGCTGGCGCCCGATCTCCGTGGTGAACCAGCCCGCGAGGATCGCGACGATGCCGCTGGGGCCCATCCACAGGGCGAAGCGCGCAAGCGCGCGCGACTCGAACAGGCGGCCGCGCCGCCAGCTCCAGGCAGCGCAGAGGCCGAGGAGCACCATGAGGAAGCCGAGCCCGGCCATCACCCGGAACGTCCAGAACACCACCAGCGAATTCGGCCGGTCCTCGGGCGGGAAGTCCTTGAGGGCGGGAATGCTCCCATCCCACTGATGGGTAAGGATCAGGCTGCCGAGCCGCGGCACTTCGATTGCATGGCGAGTGGTCTCCCGTTCCATGTCGGGGAAACCGAAGAGCACGAGCGGCACGCCCTCGCCGGGCCGGTTCTCCCAGTGCGCCTCGATCGCCGCGATCTTGGCGGGCTGGTGCTCCAGCGTGTTGAGGCCGTGGAGGTCACCGACGAGCACCTGCAGCGGCGCCGATACCAGCACCATGCCGAGCGCCATGGCGTACATGGTCCGCACGGCGGGCGTGCGATTGCCGCGCAACAGGTGCCAGGCCCCGGCCGCCCCCACGAAGAGGGCGGTCGCGAGGAAGGCTGCCATCGTCATGTGGGCGAGGCGGTAGGGAAAGGAGGGGTTGAAGATCACGGCCCACCAGTCCACCGGCACCGCCACGCCGTCGATGATCTCGTGGCCCTGGGGCGTGTGCATCCAGCTGTTGGAGGCGAGGATCCAGGTCGCCGAGATGAGGGTGCCCGCCGACACCATGATGGTCGAAAGGAAGTGCAGCCCGGGCCCCACCTTGTTCCAGCCGAACAGCATCACCCCGAGGAAGCCGGCCTCCAGGAAGAAGGCGGTCAGGACCTCGTAGGTGAGAAGCGGTCCCGTGATGGCGCCGGAGAATTCCGAGAAGTAGCTCCAGTTCGTGCCGAACTGGTAGGCCATGACCAGCCCGGATACCACGCCCATGGCGAAATTGACCGCAAAGACCTTCGACCAGAAATGATAGAGGTCCCGGTAGACTGCTTCCCTGCGGAGCAGCCACAGGCCTTCCAGCACGACCAGGTAGGCGGCCAGCCCGATCGTGATCGCCGGAAAGACGATATGGAACGAAATGGTGAAACCGAACTGGAGGCGCGCGAGTTCCAGGGCGGTGAGGCTGAACATGGTGGTTCCCGGCTGTCCGTGTCGTGGCGGTCGGGCTTAGCCGCGAGTGCCCTCGCAATTTCCGTTCCCAGTTCCCGCGCGACGCACCCGCCACTTCCCGTCCATCCATGAACGACATCGGCTTCGCCGCCGCCACCTTTCTCCTGTTCCTGGTGCTCGATCCCCTCGGGAACATTCCGCTGTTCCTGTCGCAGTTGCGCAGCGTACCGGAGCACCGGCGACGCCGGGTCGTGCTGCGCGAGCTCCTCGTGGCCTACGGGGTGCTGATGTTTTTCTTCTTCGCGGGCGCGGGCTTCATGCGGCTGCTCGCGCTCGACATCGATGCGGTGCACATCGCCGGCGCGGTGGTCCTCTTCCTCATCGCGATCCGGATGGTGTTTCCCACCGCCGACGGTCCGTTCGGCGCGTCGGTCCATGCGGGCGAGCCCTTTATCGTCCCGCTTGCGGTGCCCGCGGTGGCCGGTCCGGGCGCCCTGGGCATCGTGCTGCTGTTGCGCGAGGCCAATCCGGAGGCGAGCCTCGTGCTCTTCGGGGCGGTGAGCGTCGCCTGGATGGTGAGCGCCGTCATCCTCTCGGCGGCGGCCTGGCTCCAGCGCATGCTGCGCGACGAGGGCATCCTGGCCATGGAGCGCCTCATGGGCCTGGTGCTCGTGATCATCTCGGTCCAGATGTTCCTGGACGCCCTGCGCTCGCTCGGCGCGATTCCGGCCTCGGCCGCGCCCGCAGGCTGAACCGGTGCGCGGGTCCCGGGCGTGGCGCCCGGGACCGGCTCAGTTCGGGTTGTAGCGGCGGTTCAGCTTGCGCATCCCGCCGATCCAGCGATCGTAGTTCTCGGTCTTGCGCCGCATGTAGTCGAGCACCTCCGGGTGCGGCAGCACCAGGAATGTCTCCTCCTCGATCGCCTTGAGGCAGCAGTCGGCGACGGCCTCGGGCTCCAGCATGCCGTCGATGCTGGCGACGCCATCCTCCTTACCGCGGGTCATCGCGGTGCGCACGGCCTGCGGGCAGAGCACGGACACCTTGATGCCCTGGTCGCCGTAGGTGAGGGCCAGCCATTCGGCCAGCCCCACCGCGGCATGCTTGGTCACCGCGTACGGCGCGGAGCCGACCTGCGAGAGCAGGCCGGCGGCCGATGCGGTGTTCAGCAGGTAGCCGCCGCCGCGCGTGATCATGCGCGGGACGACATGACGGGCGGCGAAGACATGGGCCATCACGTTGATGTCCCAGATCCGCTGCCAGTCGTCGTTGGCCACCTCCGGGCCGCCCCGGATCGAGATGCCCGCATTCGAGCAGAAGAGGTCGATCGGGCCCTCGCCGGACTCGATGTCCTCGACGAGCGAGCGGATGTCGTCCTCCGACGACACGTCGACCTTGCGCGAGATCCCGTCGATCCGGCCCGCGGTCTCGGCGGCGCCGTCCCCGTCGAGGTCGACGCAGACGACGCGCTTCGCGCCGGCGGAGGCGAGGCGCAGGGCGAGGGCGCGGCCGATGCCGCCGGCCGCTCCCGTCACTACGGCGATGCGGTTCCTGATGTCCATGCCGGCGCTCCCCTTCAGCTCAGCCGGCCTGCTGGCGCAGGACGTTCTGCTCGAAGGACCGCAGCTCGGCGCGCGCGACCACATTGTGGTGCACCTCGTCCGGACCGTCGGCGAGCCGCAGCGTGCGCTGCTGCATGTACATCTCGGCGAGCGGGGTCCACTGGCTGACCCCGGTCGCGCCGTGCATCTGGATCGCCTGGTCGATGATCTGGCAGCACTTCTCCGGCACCAGGGCCTTGGCCATGGAGATCCAGACCCGCGCCTCCTTGTTGCCGAGGACGTCCATCGCCTTGGCGGCCTTCAGGACGATCATCCGCATCGCCTCGATGTCGATGCGGGCGCGCGACACGACCTCCATGTTCTTGCCGAGGTCGATGATCCTGCGGCCGAAGGCCTCGCGGGTCGTCGCCCGCTGGATCATCAGGTCGAGCGCCTTCTCGGCGGCGCCGATCGAGCGCATGCAGTGGTGGATGCGGCCCGGACCGAGCCGGATCTGCGAGATCTCGAAGCCCTTGCCCTCGCCCCAGAGGATGTTCTCCTTCGGCACGCGCACGTTCTCGAAGCGCAGGTGCATGTGGCCATGGGGCGCATGGTCATGGCCGAAGACGCGCATGGGCCCGAGGATCTTCACGCCCGGGGTGTCCATCGGCACCAGGATCTGCGACTGCTGGCGGAAGGGCTCGGCCTCGGGGCTGGTGACGCACATGACGATCATGATCTTGCAGCGCGGATCGCCGGCGCCGGAGATGTAGTACTTCTCCCCGTTGATCACCCATTCGTCGCCATCGAGGACCGCCTGCGTGCGGATGTTGCGCGCATCGGAGGACGCCACCGCGGGCTCGGTCATCGCGTAGGCCGAGCGGATCTCGCCGGCCAGCAGCGGCTTGAGCCACTTCTCCTTCTGCTCGGGCGTGCCGACCCGCTCGAGCACTTCCATGTTCCCGGTGTCGGGCGCCGAGCAGTTCAGGGTCTGCGACGCGAGCGGGTTCTTGCCGAGCTCGGCGGCGATATACGCGTAGTCGAGGTTCGACAGCCCCTCGCCGGTTTCGGCGTTGGGCAGGAAGAAGTTCCACAGGCCGGCCTTCTTGGCCTTGGCCTTCGCGCCCTCGAGCAGCTCGAGCTGGCCGGGGGCGAAGCTGAACCGTTCGGCACGGCCCTCGCCGAGGCGGTAGTACTCCTCGGTGATGGGATCCACGTTGTCGCGGATGTGCGCCTTCACTGCATCGAGAAGGGGACGCGCCTTCTCGGACATCGCGAGATCGTTGAGGGTGTCGAACGGATTGTGCTGTCTCACTGTCGTTTCCTTGTCGATGACTGACGCCGTGGCGTCGGCGGGCCGCGTGCCGCGACGCGCTCGCGCCGGGCGGGCCCCGTGTGGCTGACGTTTGTCAGGGGAGCACACTAGGCCAGTTGGCGGAACCGGTCAAGCGAGCCCCGGTTTCACGGCTCATGCCGCATCGACGGGTTCGTTGACCGTGTCGCGAGGGCATGGGTAAGCTGCGCCTGACAAGTGTCAGGAAGGGCCGCCGCCATGAGCAAGCCAGTCGCAAGCCAGGTCGTCGCCGACGACTCCCCGGTCGTCATCGAACCGAGCGGCGTGCATCGCATCGATGTGCCGGCGCTCGCGGCGTGGCTCCGCGAGTCGTTGCCGGAGGCGGCCGAGGGACTGAAGGTGCGCCAGTTCCAGGGCGGCATGTCCAATCCAACCTACCTGCTCGAGAACGCCGTCGGCCGGCGCTACGTGATGCGCAAGAAGCCGCCGGGGAAGCTGCTGGCGCGCGCCCATGCGGTCGATCGCGAGTATCGCGTCATGCAGGCGCTCGCTTCGACCCCGGTGCCGGCGCCCCGCATGCTCGCCTACTGCGATGATCCCGCCGTCATCGGCGCGGAGTTCTTCGTGATGGAGCACGTCGAGGGGCGCATCATCGCGAGCCCCGGCATGGGCCCGGTGCCGCGCGCCGAGCGACCGGCGCTCGCGTTCTCCCTGGTCGATACGCTGGCCGCGCTGCACCGCGTGGACTGGCGCGGCGTGGGGCTCGACGACTTCGGCCGGCCGCAGGGCTATCTCGCGCGCCAGACCGCGCGGTGGGCCTCCCAGTACGAGGCCGCGAAGAAGGATCTCCCCGCCGACTTCGACTACTCCGCGATGGACTGGCTGCGCGACTGGCTCGCCGACCGGGTGGACGTCGCCGACGAGAATGCGATCGCGCATGGCGACTACCGCCTCGGCAATACCATCGTCCACCCCGTGGAACCGCGGATCATCGCGGTGCTCGACTGGGAACTCGCGACCATCGGCCATCCGCTGGCGGACCTGGCATACCTCTGCCTGCCGTACCGGCTGCCGCCGCACATGCCGGGGGCCGTCGATCTCGTCGCGCAGGGATTGCCGACCGAGGAGGCCGTCGTCGAACGCTATTGCGAGAAGACGGGCCGCGACGGCATTCCAGAATGGCCGGTCTTCCTCGCGTTCGCATGCTTCCGGAATGCGGCGATCGCGCAGGGCGTCGCCGCGCGGGCGGCGCAGGGCAATGTCAGCACGACCAGCGCCGATCCGGCGAGCATGGGCGAACGCGCGCGCCAGATCGCGAGCGCCGGCGTCGCGATCGCGCGTTCGATGGATCGGAATCCCGCATGATGCTTGACCGCGCGCGGACGGCTCGCTTAGCCTGACATCCGTCAGCCCATCGTGGGCGGCTCGCGACCACCCGCGGCCGCCACGCCCGGCGAGATCCGGAAGTACAAAGGCATAGTCCGAAGGAGGAGACATGGAACGCAGGAACCGCCGACGAGCCCTTGGGGCGGCCATCGCCATCGGCGCGGCGCTCGCATTCGCGACGACGAGCCACGCCGACGACTACAA
>CAZDYQ010000035.1:0-32132 GCA_964509685.1 uncultured Burkholderiaceae bacterium | reverse complement strand
GCGATCAGGAACAGCGGTCGATCCAGGCCGGCATCGAAATGGCAGAGCTTCATGTCTGGACTCCGGACGCAGCGACGCCGCGCGGTGACGAGCGGAGGGCCGGGCCTAGGCGACCTTGCGCTCCGCCGCCTTCTCCGCGCGCTCGATCGCGGCGCGAATGTAGCTGATGAAAAGGGGATGCCCGGCGCGCGGGGTCGAGGTGAACTCCGGGTGGAACTGCACCCCGAGGAACCAGGGGTGGGCACCCGCGCCCTCGCGCGGCAGCTCGACGATCTCGGTCAGGCGTTCGGACGGCGTGCGCGCGACGATGCGCAGGCCGGCCGCCTCCAGGCGCTCGACGTAGTGGTTGTTGACCTCGTAGCGATGCCGATGCCGTTCGTTGACCGACTCGCCGTAGATGGACGCCGCTAGGCTGCCGGGCACCACCGCGCAGCGCTGCGCGCCGAGCCGCATGGTGCCGCCGAGGTCCGAGGACTCGGTGCGGCGCTCGACCTTGCCCTCGCGATCGGTCCATTCGGTGATCAGGCCCACGACCGGGTGCGGCGTGAGGGGATCGAACTCGGTGCTGTTGGCGTTCTCGAGGCCGCAGACGTTGCGGGCGAACTCCACCACCGCGAGCTGCATGCCGAGGCAGATGCCGAGGAAGGGAATCCCGGATTCGCGGGCGAACTGGATGGCGCGGATCTTGCCCTCCACGCCGCGCCGGCCGAAGCCGCCGGGCACGAGGATCGCGTCGTAGCGGGCGAGCTCCTCGACCCCTTCGGCCTCGAGCCGCTCGGAGTCGATGTAGTCGATCTCGACCCGGCAGTTGGTGTGGATGCCGGCGTGCGTGAGCGCCTCGGTGAGCGACTTGTAGGACTCGGTGAGCTCGACGTACTTGCCGACCATCGCGATGCGCACGCTGCGCTTCGGGTTGGCCTGCGCCTCCACGAGGCGATCCCACACGTCGAGGTCCGCGGGCGGGACATCGAGCCGCAGGATCTCGCAGAGGAGGTCGTCCACCCGCTGCTCGTGCAGCATGCGGGGGATCTTGTAGATGCTGTCGGCATCCCACACCGAGATCACGCAGTCGAGCGGGACGTTCGAGAACAGGGAGATCTTGGCGCGCTCGTCGTCGGGGATGGGGCGATCCGCGCGGCACAGCAGCAGGTCGGCCTGGATCCCGATCTCGCGCAGCTTCTGCACCGAGTGCTGGGTGGGCTTGGTCTTGAGCTCGCCCGCCGACGGGATGAAGGGCACGAGGGTGAGGTGCACGAAGCAGCAGTTGCCGCGCCCGAGCTTGAGGCTCATCTGGCGCGCGGCCTCGATGAAGGGCAGCGACTCGATGTCGCCCACGGTGCCGCCAATCTCGACGATCGCGACCTCCGCGGCATCGGGGGTGCCGACGCCGGCGCCGCGCTCGATGAAGGCCTGGATTTCGTTGGTGATGTGCGGGATCACCTGGACGGTGCGCCCGAGGTATTCGCCGCGGCGTTCCTTCTTGATGACCGACTCGTAGATCTGGCCCGTCGTGAAGTTGTTCGCCCGGCGCATTCGCGCGGAGATGAAGCGCTCGTAATGGCCGAGGTCGAGGTCGGTCTCGGCGCCGTCCTCGGTGACGAAGACCTCGCCGTGCTGGAACGGGCTCATCGTGCCCGGGTCGACGTTGATGTAGGGATCCAGCTTGAGCAGCGTCACCTTGACGCCGCGCGATTCGAGGAGCGCGGCCATGGATGCCGCCGCAATGCCCTTGCCCAGCGACGACACCACGCCACCGGTGACAAAAACGTACTTGGTCATGAACAGCCCGCCGGAAAAGGCGATTATATCGTGGAGAGGGCGCGCTCCGGGCGTTCCGGGCCCCGGGGCCGGGGGTTCCAGCGCCGGGCCGCCAGCCCCGGGCCGGTGCTTATAATCGTTCATCGCCACCCGCCCCTGCCAGCGAGGTTTTCCATGAGCAAGGTCTTTCCGGACGCCAAGAGCGCACTGGCCGATGTCGTTGCCGACGGCCAGATGATCGCCGTCGGCGGATTCGGCCTCTGCGGCATTCCCGAGGCCCTGATCGCCGCGCTGCGCGACTCCGGCGTCAAGAATCTCACCTGCATCTCGAACAACGCCGGCGTCGATGACTTCGGCCTCGGGCTGCTGCTCCAGACCCGCCAGATCCGCAAGATGATCGCCAGCTACGTGGGCGAGAACAAGGAGTTCGAGCGCCAGTACCTCGCCGGCGAGCTGGAGCTCGAGTTCACCCCGCAGGGGACCCTCGCCGAGAAGCTGCGCGCCGGCGGGGCCGGCATCCCGGCGTTCTACACCCCGACCGGCTACGGCACCATCGTCGCCGAGGGCAAGGAGACCCGCGAGTTCGACGGCAAGATGTACGTCATGGAGCGCTCCCTCGTGCCGGATGTCGCCCTGGTGAAGGCGTACATGGCCGATCACGCGGGCAACCTGGTGTTCCGGCGCACCGCGCGCAACTTCAACCCGAACGTGGCGATGGCGGGCAGGATCTGCATCGCCGAGGTCGAGGTGCTGGTGCCCACGGGCGAGATCGATCCCGACCACGTCCACCTGCCCGGCATCTACGTGCACCGCATCGTGCACAACCCGACCCCCGAGAAGCGCATCGAACAGCGCACCACGCGCCCGACCCGCTGAGGAGACCGCCATGCCATGGACCCGTGAGCAGATGGCCGCCCGCGCCGCGAAGGAACTGCGCGACGGCTACTACGTGAATCTCGGCATCGGCCTGCCGACCCTCGTCGCCAACTACGTCCCGCAGGACATCGAGGTCTGGCTCCAGAGCGAGAACGGCCTGCTGGGCATCGGCCCCTTCCCGACCGAGGACGAGGTCGATCCCGACCTCATCAATGCCGGCAAGCAGACCGTCACCACCCTGCCCGGCTCCTCGATCTTCTCGAGCGCCGACTCCTTCGCCATGATCCGCGGTGGCAAGATCGACATCGCCATCCTCGGCGCGATGCAGGTGAGCGAGAAGGGCGACCTTGCCAACTGGATGATTCCCGGCAAGATGGTCAAGGGCATGGGCGGCGCGATGGACCTCGTCGCCGGCGTAGGCCGCGTCGTGGTACTGATGGAGCATGTCGCGCGCAAGAAGGACGGCACCGAGGACCTCAAGATCCTGCCCGAGTGCACCCTGCCCCTCACCGGCGTGGGCGTGGTCGACGAGATCATCACGGACCTCGGCGTGCTCGAGGTCACCCCGCAGGGCCTGCGCCTGGTCGAACTCGCCCCGGGCGTGACGGTCGAGGAACTGCAGGCGAAGACAGGCTGCCCGGTCGACGCCAGCGCGCTCGCCTGAGGCCGACCGCGGCGGGCGTCCCGGCCGGGGCGTCCGGCCGCCAGCAGCCCGCCCGCGCCGGGCGGGCGCCGATCCGGGCGTGGGCCGGGGACGGCTCAGTCCACGAGCGGCTTGCGGACGATCTCGCGCACCCAGCCGGGCAGCGGCGCCGACTTGCGCTTCGGGAAATCCACCCAGACGATGGTCGCGCCGCCGGTCGCGCAGATGCGGTCCGGATCGTCGCTGTGGCGCATCTCGACCAGCGTCTCGATCGAGGAGCGGCCCACCCGGCCGACGATCTGCCTTGCCTTCACGAAGCCGGGATAGCGCATCTCGTGCAGGAAGCTGCAGTGCGCGTTCACGATCACCGGTCCCTCGCCCGCCGGGTTCGGCGGGAAGCCGAGGCGGTCGAACCAGTCGATCCGCAGCTGCTCCATGTAGCGGAAGTACACCGCGTTGTTGACATGGCCCATCGCGTCCATGTCGCCCCAGCGGATCGGCAGGTCCATCTCGAAAACCGCAATCGGCCGCTCGCCGGCCGCTTCCTCGCTCATGCGTCAGCCTCCGCCTCTGCAGGTGTGCATGGACGGGCGGGCGCCGGGCCTACAGCGCGAAGCCGTCGTCGGCCGCGATCACCGCGCCGTTGATGAATCCCGACCGCCCGGAAGCGAGCAGCAGCAACAGGCCGTCGAGATCCTCGGGATTTCCCACGCGCCGGCGCGGCAGCATCGCGATCAGGCGCTGCCCGCCCTCGGTCTCCCAGTGGGCGTCGTTCAGTTCGGTGCGGATGTACCCCGGGCAGATCGCGTTCACGTTGATGCCGTAGCGCCCCCACTCCAGCGCCATCGCCCGCGTCATGTGGATCACCGCCGCCTTGCTCATGGCGTAGGGCCCGATCTGCGCGAGCACCTTCAGCCCGGCCATCGACGCGATGTTGATGATGCGCGCCTCGCGGCCGGGCTCGGCCTTCGCGCGCTCGACCATGCGGCGCCCGACGGCCTGGCCCACGAAGAAGGCGCCCTTCACGTTGGTGTCGAAGACGAAGTCGAAGTCCGCCGGCGTGACGTCGAGCAGCCGCTGGGTGGTGCTCACGCCCGAGTTGTTCACGAGGATGTCGATCGGCCCCGCCTCGGCTTCCGCAGCGGCGATCGCCGGGTCGATGGCATCGAAGGCGGTGACATCGAGCGCCACGACGCTCGCCGTGCCACCGGCCGCCTCGATGGACGCCCGCAGCTTCTCCAGCCGCTCGACCCGTCGCGCCACCAGCACCACATGGGCCCCGTTGTCGGCGAGGACCGTGGCGAACCGGGCTCCCAGGCCGCTCGAGGCGCCGGTCACCAGTGCCGTCTTGCCCGTGAGGTCGAATGAGGTCGCCACCGTCCGTCTCCCTTTCCGCGCATCGTCGTGGTCGATGCCGCCGATCATAGCCGATCGTTCCGATTTGGACGGGCGCAGCGGTTTCCGCGACAATTGCGGAATCCGAAGACTGCCGTAGCCGCGCGCCCTCCGGGGCGCCCGGCGCACTGACCCTGGAGACCCGCATGGAAATCGAACGCGACGCGATGGAGTTCGACGTCGTCATCGTGGGGGGAGGCCCGGCCGGCCTGTCCGCCGCGATCCGGCTCAAGCAGCTCGAGGCCCAGCACGGGCGCGAAGTCAGCGTCTGCGTTCTCGAGAAGGGCTCGGAGATCGGCGCCCACATCCTGTCGGGGGCCGTCATGGACCCGAAGGCGCTCACCGAGCTCATTCCCGACTGGAAGGAGCGCGGCGCCCCGCTCAACACGATGGTCACCGAGGACCGCTTCCTGTTCCTCAGCCAGACCGGCGCGCGCAGCACCCCGCAGTGGATGCTGCCCGACTGCTTCAAGAACCACGGCAACTACATCGTCAGCCTCGCCAATGTCGTGCGCTGGCTCGGCCAGCAGGCCGAGGAGCTGGGCGTCGAGATCTACCCGGGCTTCGCGGCCGCCGAGATCCTGTACACGGAGGACGGCGCCGTGCGCGGCGTGGCGACCGGCAACATGGGCGTGGGCCGGGACGGCCAGCCCACCGAGAACTTCCAGCCCGGCATCGAGCTGCACGCGAAGTACACCCTGTTCGCGGAAGGCTCGCGCGGGCATCTCGGGCGCCAGCTCTTCGCGCGCTACGACCTCGCGAAGGACGCGGATCCGCAGAGCTACGGGATCGGCATCAAGGAGCTGTGGGAGATCGACCCGGCCCGCCACGAGGAAGGGCTCGTGATGCACACCGCCGGCTGGCCGCTTCCGAACGACACCTACGGCGGCGCGTTCCTCTACCACTTCGAGAACAACCAGGTGGCGGTCGGCTACGTGGTGGGCCTGAACTACACCAATCCCTACCTGTCGCCATTCGAGGAATTCCAGCGCTACAAGACGCATCCGGTCATCCGCCGCTTCTTCGAGGGCGGCAAGCGCATCTCCTACGGCGCGCGGGCGCTCACCGCGGGCGGGCTCAATGCCCTGCCCCGCACGGTGTTCCCCGGCGGCGCGCTCGTCGGCTGCGAGGCGGGCTTCCTCAATGCGGCGCGCATCAAGGGCAGCCATGCGGCGATCAAGACCGGCATGCTCGCCGCCGAGGCCGCGTTCGAGGCACTGGGCGCCGGCCGCGGCCACGACGTCCTCGAGTCCTACCCGAAGGCCTTCGAGTCATCCTGGCTGCACGACGAGCTCTACCGGGCGCGCAACTTCAAGCCCGCGATGAACAAGGGCCTCTGGCTGGGCACGCTGCTCGTGGGCATCGACCAGGTGCTGTTCAAGGGCAAGGCGCCCTTCACCCTGCACGTCGAGAAACCCGACCACGAGTACCTCAGGCCGGCTTCCGAATGCACGCCGATCGAGTACCCCAAGCCCGACGGCAAGCTGACGTTCGACAAGCTCTCGTCGGTGTTCATCTCGAACACCAACCACGAGGAGAACCAGCCGGTCCACCTGACGCTGAAGGATCCGTCGGTGCCGGTGGACATCAACCTCAGGAAGTACGCCGGGCCCGAGCAGCGCTACTGCCCGGCGGGCGTGTACGAGTTCGTGAAGGACGAGGCCACGGGCGCCGACCGGCTGCAGATCAACGCGCAGAACTGCGTGCACTGCAAGACCTGCGACATCAAGGACCCGACGCAGAACATCGTGTGGGTGGTCCCCGAGGGCGGCGGCGGCCCCAACTATCCCAACATGTGACGACGACGCCGGAAGGGCCGGGCCTGCCCGGCGCCCTCCGGCGTGCTGGGGAAATGATGAAGTCGGGTGGTCAGGCGCCGCGGTCGAAGCCGCCGCGGCCGCTGGCCCCGTAGCCGCCGCGGCCGCCACCGCCGTAGCCGCCGCCACCGCCGCCGAAGCCGCCGCGGCCACCGCCACCGCCACCGCCACCACGGCGGAAACCGCCGCCACCGCCGCCGCCTTGGTCGCGGGCCTCGTTGACGACGAGATTGCGGCCCTCGAGCGAGTAGCCGTTCATGGCGCGGATGGCGGTCTGCGCCGCGCCGTCATCGGTCATGGTGACGAAGCCGAAACCCCGCGAGCGGCCGGTTTCGCGATCGGTGACGATCTTGGCCTCGGAGACGTCGCCGTGCGCGCCGAAGAGTTGGGAGAGCTGCGCATCGGTGGCTCGCCAGGGAAGGTTGCCGACGTAGATCTTGGTGGGCATGAAATCGGTGTCCATCGAATCGTTGGATGCATTGCATTTCGAGGCGAACCGATCTCAGCGAACCGGGAAATGCAACCCCACACAAGGCCTGTGCTGCGGGGTTCGTTCGCAAGCGTGGGCCTTGCGGAAATGTCACTCTGCCACAAGCCCGGGCGTTTGCACAGGACCATGACGAGAGTACGGGAAATCCGCGACCGGTCGAAAACCCTTGGCCCTGCTTGAGTTCGGAAGCGGGCTGTATAAAAATACAGGCTGGCATGCCGACCATCGACCGGAGCACCCCCGTGCGCGCACTCACCCCCCGACAGCAGGAAATCCTCGCCCTGATCAAGCAGCACATCGCCGACACCGGCTTTCCTCCCACCCGCATGGAGATCGCCCGCCAGCTCGGCTTCCGCTCGCCCAATGCGGCCGAGGAACATCTCAAGGCACTGGCGCGCAAGGGCGTGATCGAGCTCACCTCGGGCGCCTCGCGCGGCATCCGGCTCAAGCTGGTGCCCGGCGAGGGCGATACCGGCAGCGCGGTCCAGATCGCGATGCGGCTCCCGCTGGTGGGCCGGGTGGCGGCGGGCAGCCCCATCCTCGCCCAGGAGCATGTCGAGGCGAGCTATGCCGTCGATCCGGCCCTCTTCCCCCAGGCGCCCGACTACCTGCTGCGGGTGCGCGGCATGAGCATGCGCGACGCCGGCATCCTCGACGGCGACCTGCTCGCCGTCAAGCGCACCCAGGAAGCCCGCAACGGCCAGATCGTCGTCGCGCGCATCGGCGACGAGGTCACCGTCAAGCGCTGGCGCCGCCAGGGGGCCCAGATCCAGTTGCTGCCCGAGAACCCCGAATTCGAGCCCATCCTCGTCGATACCCGGCACGACCAGTTCGCGCTGGAGGGAATCGGGGTGGGCCTGCTGCGCACGGGCCGGGCCCTGTAGCACGGGCACGCAACGCGGACACGACCACATGGCGGGCGGCATGAACGGGAAGGCTCCCCTCGCGCATCCGGCGGTATGGCGGGCGGGCCAGCTCGGCCATGGGGCCGTCCGGGCCCTGGGCAGCCATCATCCGGCGCTCGATGCCGAGCTGCCGGGCCACGGCTGGCCCCTGGGCATGCTCACCGAACTCATCTGCCGCGAGGCCGGCATCGGCGAGTTGCGCCTGCTCGTACCGGTGCTGCGCCAGCTCACGAACGAACGCCGGATCGTCGTCCTGCTCGGACCGCCGCTGCTGCCCTACGCACCGGCGCTGGCCGATTTCGGCATCGACCTCGACTATCTCGTGGTCGTCGACGCCCCTCGGCCGGCCGACCGCCTCTGGGCCATCGAACAGGCGCTGCGCAGCGCGAATTTCGGCGCCTTGCTCGCCTGGCTGCCCCAGGCCCACACCCGCCCTGAGCACCTGCGCCGGCTGCAGTCGGCGGCCCACGGCACGACGGGCCCGGTCTTCGTGTTCCGGGAACTCCCCGCCCAGATGGAGCCCTCGCCCGCCCCGCTGCGGCTGCTGCTGCTGCCCCAGCCCGCCGACCGGCTCTCGGTCCAGATCCTCAAGCGACGCGGCCCGGTCCTCGGCAAGCCCCTGTCCATCGAGCTGCCCCGGCCCGGAAGCGCCCTGCCGCTACGCCAGCGTCCCGCCGAGGCGCGCGCGCGGCGCCCGGCGCCGTCCCGGGCCGACGACTTCCTCCCCGCCCGGCCCGGCCCGCACGGCGCCCTGCTGAACTAGGCCCGGCCGCCGGCCGCGCCCCCTGGCGGTACCCCTCATGCTGTGGCTCGCCCTGCATTTCCCCGACCTGTCGCTCGAGGTCTTCGAGCGGGCGGCGCCGGCATTGCCCGGCCCCGGCGGCAGTCCCTTGCCTCTCGCGGTCTGCGACCACCGCCACGTCCTGCTTCCCAATGCCCCGGCTCGCGAGGCGGGGATAACCCGCGGCATGCGCCGGGCCAGCGCCCAGGCCCTGCTGCCCACGCTGCGGCTCGTCGAGCGCGACCCGGCCCGCGAGCGGGCGGCGCTCGAGAGCCTGGGACACTGGGCGCTGCAGTTCACGCCTTCGGTTTCCTTTCCCCAGGTATCCCCCGCGCCAGGCGGATCCCCGGGAGGGGCCGACGGCGCCGGACGCGGCCGCCGGACGGGCCCCGGCCAGGCCGCCCCGCCCGCCACGCTGCCCGCCGGGCTGGTGCTCGAAGTCGAACCCAGCCTGCGCCTGTTCGGGGGCTCGCAATCCCTGCTCGCCCGCGTGCGGGCCGGCCTGGGCCTGCTCGGCTACCGCGCCACCTGCGCCATCGCGCCGACCGCCAGCGGCGCCTGGCTGCTCGCCCGGCATCACGACGGCATCGAGGTCCGGGATCCCGGGGCCCTGCGCCGGCGGCTCGATGCCCTGCCGGTCACGTTGCTCGCCGCCGCCGGCCCGCATCTGGCCACGCTCGAATCGATCGGGATCCGCCGCATCGGCCAGCTGGATGCCCTGCCCCGGGCGGGCATCGCCCGCCGGTTCGATCCGGCCCTGCTCGACGAGATCGACCGTGCCCGCGGCCGGCGGCCCGAGGTCCACGCCTGGCTGCGGGCCCCGGCCGAGTTTTCCGGCCGGCTCGACCTGCTGGCCAGGGTCACCGCGGTGGAGCCCCTGCTCTTCGCCGCCCGTCGCCTGCTCGGCGAGCTCGCCGCCTGGCTGGCGGCCCGGCAGGCCGCGGTGCGTCGATTCGTCCTGAACCTGCGCCATGAGGACGGCGGCAGCACCCCGGTCGAGGTCCGGCTCGCCGATCCGGGACGCGAGATCGACCGGCTCTTCGGGGTACTTCGGGAACGACTGGCCGGCTTCCGGCTGCCCGCCCCCGTCGAGACGCTCGAGCTGGCGTGCACCGAAGTCCTGCCGCTGCCGGGCGACAGCGGCAGCCTGCTGCCATCGGCCGCCAGCGCCCGGCATAGCCTCGGGCAATTGCTCGAACGGCTGCAGGCCCGGCTCGGGCGCGACCAGGTGCGACGCCTGCACCTGGTCGCCGACCACCGGCCCGAATCCGCCTGGCGGGCCAGCACGCTCGAGCGGCTGCCCGCGGTGGAGCCCGACGTCGCGCGGAACCGGAAGGCCCCCACCGGCGGGAAGGGAACACCGGCCGGGATGCCGCAGGCGCCGGCCGGCGTGGTCGAGCCCGGCGTCCTGCCCCGGCCCCTATGGCTGCTGCGCGAGCCGCTGCGGCTTGCCGAACGCAGCGGCCAGCCCTGGTGGGGCACGCCCCTCGCCCTGCTCGCAGGGCCGGAGCGGATCGAGACCGGCTGGTGGGACCAGTCGCTCGTCCAGCGGGACTACTTCATCGCCGAGGACGCCCATCATGTCCTGTACTGGATCTACCGGGAGCGCACGGCCACGGCCGGCGCCTCGCCGGGATGGTTCATGCAGGGGCGATTCGGCTGACGTCCGCCGGCAGGGGAGTCTCAGCGAAAGCGGCTTTCCCGGGCCTCCCGGGCGCTCTGGCAGTTCGTGCAGCGAGAGGCCAGCGGCTGCGCCCGCAGGCGCTCGACGGGAATGTCGGCACCGCACTCGACGCAGATGCCGTAGATGCCCTCCTCGATCCGCGCGAGCGTGCGCTCGATCGCGCCCAGCTCGCTCTGGTCGCGCTGGGCCTCGCCGGCATCGACCTCGCTCTCGGCCACGGCGAAACTGCGCTCCCCGGAGTCGCCACGCACGCCCGCGTCGCGCGTCTCGTCGGTCTCTTCGAGCTTGCGTTCCATTTCACTGCGCAGGACCGCCGCCCTTTCGCGCAACTGCGCCTTCAGCGCCTCGAGATCGGCTGCACTCAAGCTCATTGGATCACCCCCAAGTCTTCCGCGGGACCGGCGATGTCCCGACGATGTCCCCAGTATAGACGCACGCCCGCGGAGCGCCGCATACGCCCGCGTCCGTCTTCCCTGTCGAAGCTTCAGTCGATCGGCTGGATCCGGTCCACCGAATCGGTGATCAGGCCGTCGATGCCCAGTTCGCGCAGGCGCGCCGCCTCCGCCGGGTCGTTGACCGTGTAGCAGAGCAGCCGGAGCCCGGCCCCGTGCGCCGCCCGCAGCAGCTCGGCATCGACCGCCCGCCAGTCCACATGCAGCGACACGCACTCGAGCTCGAGCGCCTGCTCGATGCAGTCGGCCGGCGGGCGGGCGAACAGCAGCCCGCGGGGCAGGTCCGGCGCACTCTGCCGCGCCGCCACCAGCGCGTCGACCGAGAAGGACGACAGCAGGGGCGGGGGATCGATCCCCGCCCAGCAGCGGACCGCCGCCAGCGCGACCGCCACGCCTGTCTCCGTCTCCCGCCCCCGGCACGGCTTGATCTCGATGTTCGCGAAGGCGCCACGCTCGATCAGCCAGTCGGCCGCCCGATCGAGATCCGGCACCCTTTCGCCGGCCATCGCGGCCGAATGCCAGTAGCCCGCATCGAGCAGCTGGATCTCGTCCCAGCTCCGGGTCGCGATCGGCCCCACGCCGTCCGTCGTGCGCTCCAGCGTGTCATCGTGCATGAGCACGACCTTGCCGTCGGACGTGAGCTTCGCGTCGAACTCGAACATGCGATAGCCGTGCTGCCAACCGGTGTTCAGCGCGACGATCGTGTTCTCGGGCGCGAGCCGCCCGGCGCCACGGTGGGCGATGTGCCGGGGATAGGGCCAGGCGGTCGCGCTCACTCTTGCACCAGGTCGGGGAACCGCGCCGGCCGCTTCTCGAGGAAGTGCGCCACGCCCTCCTTGAAGTCGGGCCGCCCGAAGCTCGCCTCCATCGCGGCGTCGGCGATGGACATCGCCTCCGGGAAGCCCTGCACGAGCGCTGCATACACCTGGGCCTTGATCACCGCGAGCGAATGCGGCGACACCGTGTCCGCGAGGATACGGGCGTACTCGGTGACCCCGGCCTCGAAGCGCTCGTCCTCGAGGACCTGGTTCACCAGGCCCATGCGCAGGGCCTCGTCGGCACCGAACTTGCGGCTCGTCATGAGCAGGTCGAGCGCGTGGGAGGGTCCCACGAGCCTCGGCAGCAGCCAGCTCGAGCCGTGCTCGGCGATAAGCCCGCGCTGCGAGAAGGAGGTGGTGAAACGCGCGCCGGCCGCCGCGATCCGGACGTCCGCATAGAGCGCGAGCACCAGGCCGAGGCCCGCCGCGGGACCGTTGATCGCCGCGATGATCGGCTTCGGGCATTCGAGCAGGTAGGTGAAGCGGCCCTTGTAGTGCTCGGCGAGGCTGGGGCCGAACGGATTGCGGACCTGCGGCGGCGGTTCCGCCTGCGCGGCCTTGCCGGCCTCACCGCCCGCCGCGCTGATGCCGGAGAGCAGGTTCATGTCGGCACCCGCGCAGAAACCCCTTCCCGCCCCGGTCAGCACGATGACCCGAACGGCCGGATCGACGCTCGCCTCGGCGACGCGTCGACGCAGTTCGACCTGCATCGACCGGGTGATCGCGTTGAGCTTGTCGGGGCGATTGAAAACGATCCGCGCGATGCGGTCGCGAACCTCGTAGAGGATCTCGGCTTCTTCGGCCATCACTTGTCTCCTGGGTCTTCGGCACCATGCCTGGGTCGGCATGAGCATACCGGAGCCCCGGGACCGGCGCAGCCGAGGCGTGGCGGCGACGCGGCGTCGCCGGCACGGTCGGCGTCCTACTTGCCGAGCTGGTCGCAGGCGCGGCTGGGGGCCAGGCGGGCCTCGCCAGGGCCGTAGTGCGGCTGCAGGCCGGCGCTCGAGTCGGCCGGCAGCAGTCCCACGCAGTCGCCCGCGGCGGGCCATCGGCCCGCGGTCGGCGCGAGGGCGAACTGGATCGTCTCGCCGGTCTGGGTGAGCAGGATCGCCTCGGTCGGAGGCTTGCCCTCGCCCACGAGCGCGCGCAGCGCGAGCCCGATCGGCCCGAGTGCGTCGAACACTGGCGAGCCGGCCAGCGTCGCGGGCCCCTCGACGCGCTCGACGCGGGCGACGACGAGCGGCGTCTCGCCCGGGGTGGGCGATTCGCGCGAGGCGCAGGCCGCGAGGCCTGCGAGGGCGAGGATGAGGCACTTCCGGATCATGGCGGCTGGCCGATCGGGTCCTGCTTGCGAGGGGTCCTGCCTGCGAGGGTGTTGCCCCCGACGTCATGCTAGTGCGCGGGCCGCCGACCCGCAGTGCCGTCCGGCACGGTGGCGGGCCCGTGCCGACGGGCGGTGAACGCCCGGGACCACCGCGCTCCTGGCGGCGACGAACGGTTCAGCGCATGGCGCCGACGAGCTCGATGTCCGGAATGCGGCGGGCGAGATCGATGCAGTCCACGCTCGCGCGCATGGCCTCGATCACGATGGGCAGCGGCTCGGTCCAGACCTCCGGCAGGTTCCCCTCCCCCGGTTCGACCGCGTTGCGGGCGAATCGCTCGACCGGCGGGGAAAACTCGCCGATGCCGAGCCCGTCGGCCCCCCGGGTGGGATCGAGCCGATACCAGCCATGCTGCGCGAGACGCACGGCAGCCAGGCCGTGCAGTCCGTAGCGACCGGGATCGTCCCGGCAAGCGAGCCGCTGGTAGCACAGGCCGGCCGGGATCCGGTTGGCCCGAAGCAGCGCCGCCAGGAGATGGGTCTTCGCGAAGCTGCAGCCCGATCCCGTGCCCAGCACCTCCGAAGCGCTGATCGCGAGCGCCGCGCCGGGCACCGGATCGCGCACGGCATCGCGCACGAACTCGAAGCTGCGCTTGACGAGCGCATTCTCGGAGGTGCAGGCGACGGCCAGCTCGCGGGCCTTGCGCATGATGCGCGGATCCTGCCAGTCGACGACGGCGGAGCAGTGCAGATAGTCGGACATGCGTGGAGACTAGTGCAGCTTCGAATCCATGGCGAGCCGCGTTACAAGCGCTCACAGCGGCATTGTAAGACTCGGGGCGAACGGGCACGGTCGCCCTGTGCTAAGGTGCCCGCCACCGCGGGCACGCCGCGCCCGCGCGAACCATGACGAACGGGGAGACAGGCATGAAGTGGCGCATCGGCGAAGTCACCGTCACGAAGATCGTCGAGATGGAAGTGGCGGGAGGCACCCGGTTCATCCTGCCGCAGGCGACCCGCGAGGCGGTCCTGCCGTACCAGTGGATGCGCCCGCATTTCATGACCGAGGAAGGCCGCCTGATCATGAGCATCCATGCGCTCGTGATCGAGACGCCGCAGCGACGCATCATCGTCGATACCTGCCTCGGCAACGACAAGCAGGGCCGGGAGATTCCCGGATGGAACGGCCTGCAGACGGACTTCCTCGAGCGTCTCGCCGCGGCCGGCTATCCGCGCGAGTCGATCGACACCGTGATGTGCACCCACCTGCATGTGGACCACGTGGGCTGGAACACCATGCTCGTGGACGGCCGATGGGTCCCCACCTTCCCGCGTGCGCGCTACCTGATGGGCCGCACCGAATTCGAGTACTGGACCGACCGGCACGAGAACGTCGAGGCTTCGCCCCTGTATGCGGATTCGATCGCGCCGGTGTTCGAGGCGGGCCTGGTCGAACTCGTCGATACCGACGCGCGCATCTGCGACGAGGTCCGGCTCGTGCCGACCATCGGCCACACGCCCGGCCATGTGAGCGTGCGGATCGAGTCGGGAGGCGAGGCGGCGCTCATCACCGGCGACTTCATCCACCATCCCTGCCAGCTCGCGCGCCCCGACTGGGCCGCTTCGGTGGACTACGACCCCGAGCAGTCCACGGCCACGCGGCGCCGCATGTTCGGGGAACTCGCCGACACGCCGGTGCTGGTGATCGGCACGCATTTCGCCGGGGCGACCGCCGGGCACATCGTGCGCGACGGCGACGCCTGGCGCCTGCGGGTCTAGCGAACGTAAAGGACGCGCATCGCGCGGGTGGCGCCGCCCACCGAATCCATGATGCGCACCGTCGTCTCGCGCGGCGTGAAACCCTCCGGCAGCGGCAGGCTGCCGCGAAGGTGCGCATAGACGGGCAGCGTGACCTCCACCGGATCGAGCGTGACGTGGCTCTCGGCCCCGCTCGGGCGCGTGCCCGTGACGACGAACTGCATCACGCCCTGGTAGGGTTTCGCGGTGGGCCGGTCGCGCGTGACGACCACGTGGTACTCGAGCTTGCCGCCGTTGCTGGCGAAGCGCGCCGCGCGAATCTCCGTCGATCCGCCGCGCGGATCGGGCGGCAGCGCCTGGACGAACAGGTCGATGTCCTGCCGGAGGGTCTCGACCGAGGCCCGGCTCTCGGCGAGCTGCTCGGACAGCGTCCGGCTCTCGGCCTGCGCCGCCTCCAGCTCGCGCTTCGTCGCGCCCAGCTCCTCCTGCAGGCGCTGGCGCTCCGACTCCGTCTGCTCGAGCGTGGCCTGGAGCCGCTGTGACTCGGCCGCCGTGAGGCGCGGCGGGCCGTACTCCTCCTGCACGTAGAGCACCCCTCCCACGCCGATCGCGATGCCCAACAGCAGGATCAGCAGCCAGCGGGGGATCTTCCAGGAACGCCCGCGCCGGTAGCCGTGCGGTTCGAAGACAACGGGTTTGGATCGTCCGAACATAGCGGGCTATTCTACGTTGCACATTTCGCCCGCTGGCCAGCGGGTTGTGGCAATACCGACGAACGGGTCCGGCCGGCGGCCGGCATTGCGTTCAGTCCGGGTCCGGCCGCGAGATCCGCGCCAGGGCCTCGGCGAGATCGGCCGGGTCGCGCGGGCGCACCGCGCGGGCCAGCTCCTGGCCGTCGCGCAGGAAGACCAGTGTCGGCCAGAGCTTGACGCCGAACGACCGGCCGAGGCGCTTCTCGCGGGCATCGGCGAGCTTCAGGTGGGCGATGCCGGCATGGGCCGCGAGGGCCTCGGCGATGACCGGCTGCGCCGCCTGGCAGTGACCGCACCAGTCGTTCCCGAACTCGAGGACCAGGGGACCCCGGGTCGCCTCGACCTGGGCACGCGTCGGATGCTCGTCGCGATAGGAATCGGTCATCGTCCCTTCTCCTTCCGGGCTGCGCAGGGCGGCGCCGCTTCAGTTCGTGGCCGGCGCGGGCCGCGGCTGCAGCACGGCCATCGTGATGCGCGAGATGCAGGTCAGCTCGCCGGCATCGTTGCGCAGCTCGATGTGCCAGACATGGGTGGAGCGGCCGATGTGGACCGGCCGCGTGATGCCGGTCACCCAGCCCGAGGTCACGCCCTTGATGTGGTTGGCATTGATCTCGAGACCGACGACCTGGTGCCCGGGCGGGGCGGCGAAGGCCGCGCCGCAGGAGCCGAGCGTCTCGGCGAGCAGGACCGACACGCCCCCGTGGAGCAGCCCCGCCGGCTGCTTGGTCCGCTCGTCCACCGGCACCCGCGCCCGGATGAAGTCGTCCCCGACTTCCAGGAACTCGAGCCCGACGCGCTCGGCGACGGTCCGATGGTGAGAGGCGGTCAGCGCCTCGACCGAGATCGGCCTTTTCCAGACACTCATGCATGAACTCCCGTGGGGTCGCCGCGGCCCGGTGCCGCGGCCCGTCGGGCGAAGTCTGCCAGAGACCGCGGGCGCCGGCCGGCGGCGGCGAGGGCCGCGCGGGGTGATAGTATCTGTACGTTTGTACAGTACTTCTCCCCATGGTCGCCCCCTACGCCGAGCTGCACTGTGTCTCGAACTTCTCGTTCCTGCGCGGCGCCTCCCATCCCGAGGAGCTGATCGACCGCGCGCAGGCGCTGGGCTACGCCGCGCTCGCGCTCACCGACGAATGCTCGCTCGCGGGCGTGGTGCGCGCGCACCTGCAGGCGCGCGCCGCCGGCCTGCCCCTTCTCGTCGGCGCGGAGCTCTCGCTGCGCGACCTCTGGCCACGCCGGCCGGCCCCGTCTCCGGCCGGCGCCGCCCAGCGCCGCGGCGCCCGGGCCGGGCCATCCCCGGCCACCGGCGGCAGGCCCGAGCATGACGCCCGCCTCGTGCTGCTCGCCACCGATCGCGAAGGCTACGGCAACCTGTCCGAACTCGTCACCCGCGCCCGGCGGCGGGCGCCCAAGGGAAGCTACCGCCTCGAGATGGCCGATCTCGCCGACGGCGTTCCTGGCTGCATTGCCCTGCTCGTCCCCGAAGCGGCTGCGCTCGTCGACCCCATGGCGCACCAGCGCCTGCTGGCGCAGGCCCGCCTCGTGCGCGAACGCTTCGACCGGCACGGCTGGCTCGCGGTCGAGCTGCTCACCCGCGGCCACGACGGCGCGCTGCTCGGCATGCTGCGCGGCGTCTCCCGCGAAACCGGCCTGCCGCTGGTGGCCGCGGGCGACGTCCACTACCACCGCCGCTCGCGCAAGAGCCTGCACGACACGCTCGTCGCGATCCGGATCGGCAAGCCCCTCGCGGAATGCGGCCTGGCGCTCGCGCCCAATGCCGAGCAGCACCTGCGCAGCCGGCTGCGGCTCGCCCAGCGCTATCCGCCGGAACTCCTCGAAGAGACGCTCCGGATCGCCGCCCGCTGCCGCTTCTCGCTCGACGAGCTGCGCTACGAGTATCCCGAGGAGATCGTCCCGGCCGGCGAGACGCCTGCGAGCTGGCTGCGCAAGCTCACCATGGAAGGCGCGCGACGGCGCTATCCCGCGGGACTGCCGCCGGCCGTGGCCCGGCAGATCGAACACGAGCTGGCGCTCGTGGCCGAGCTGCAGTACGAGCCCTATTTCCTGACCGTCGCCGATATCGTCGGCTTTGCGAGGGAGTGCGGCATCCTGTGCCAGGGACGCGGCTCTGCCGCGAACTCCGCGATCTGCTATTGCCTGGGGATCACCGAGGTGGATCCCGCGCACGGCAACCTGCTCTTCGAGCGCTTCATCAGCCGCGAGCGCAGGGAGCCGCCCGACATCGATGTCGACTTCGAGCACCAGCGCCGCGAGGAGGTCATCCAGTACCTCTACGCGAAGTACGGTCGCGAGCGCGCGGCGCTCACCGCCACCGTGATCAGCTATCGCCCGCGCTCGGCGCTGCGCGACGTCGGTCGCGCGCTCGGCATCGATGCACAGCGGCTCGACCTGATGGCGAAATCGCACCAATGGTGGGACGGCCGCGGCGTGAATCCCGCGCGGCTCGCCGAGCTGGGCTTCGATCCCGGCTCGCCCGTGGTCCAGCACTGGATGCGGATGGTGAACACCCTCGTCGGCTTCCCTCGCCACCTGTCGCAGCACACCGGCGGGTTCGTGATCGCGCGCGATCGCCTCGACCGGCTGGTCCCGATCGAGAATGCCGCGATGGCCGATCGCAGCGTCATCCAGTGGGACAAGGACGATCTCGACGCGCTCGGCCTGCTCAAGGTGGATGTGCTGGCCCTCGGCATGCTGAGCGCCATCCGCCGCGCGCTGGAACTCATCACCGAGCGCCGCACGGGCAATCGGGAAGGCCGCCTGCCCTGCGGCCGGCTCGCGCCCTTCCGCATGCAGGACATACCGGCGGGCGACCCGGCGACCTACGACATGATCTGCAAGGCGGACACCATCGGCGTCTTCCAGATCGAGTCGCGCGCCCAGATGAGCATGCTGCCCCGCCTGCGTCCGCGAGAGTTCTACGACCTCGTCGTGCAGGTGGCGATCGTGCGCCCCGGCCCGATCCAGGGCGACATGGTGCATCCCTACCTGCGCCGCCGGCAGGGCCTGGAGCCGGTCGAATACCCCCGGGACGAAATCCGCCCGGCGCTGGAACGCACCCTGGGCGTGCCGATCTTCCAGGAGCAGGTCATGCAGGTCGCGATCATCGCCGCCGGCTTCACGCCGGGCGAGGCCGACCAGTTGCGCCGCGCGATGGCCGCCTGGAAGCGCAAGGGCGGGCTCGGACCGTTCCAGAAGCGGGTCATCGACGGCATGCTCGCGCGAGGCTACCCGCCCGAGTTCGCCGACCGGATCTTCCGGCAGATCGAGGGCTTCGGCGAGTACGGCTTCCCGGAAAGCCATGCGGCCGGCTTCGCCCAGCTCGCCTACGCCAGCAGCTGGATCAAGTGCCACGAGCCGGCCGCCTTCCTCGCCGCGATGCTCGACAGCCAGCCGATGGGCTTCTATGCACCGGCACAGCTGGTGCGCGATGCGCGCGAACACGGGGTCGAAGTGCGCGGCGTCGACGTGCTCGTGAGCGAATCCGACTGCACGCTGGAGGAAGCCGGCGCGGACGCGGCGCCATCGCCGGCCGCGGGAGACGGATCGCCATTCGTGCGCGGCATCGATCCGAGGCCACAGCCGGCGGTCCGGCTCGGCCTCGCGCGGGTAAGCGGGCTGTCGACCGCGGGGATCGAGCGCCTCCTCGAGGCGCGGCGCCGGCGCGAGGCCGGGCGCGGGATCGACCGTCGACGGTCCATGGCCCGCGGCGACGGCAGCCTCCCGGTCGCGCCCGATGGCCGCCTCGCCTTCGACAGCGTGGAGGACCTCGCTCGCGAGGCGCGGCTCGACCGCCAGGACCTCCAGGCCCTGGCGCGGGCCGATGCCCTGCGTTCGCTCGCCGGCCATCGGGCGCAGGCCCAATGGGAAGCCGCCGGCCTCGCCAGGCTGCCGGCGCTGCTCGAGCCCTCGCGTTTCGACGAAGCGCCCGCCACGCTGGCCGCACCGGGCGTCGGCGAAGAGATCATCGCCGACTACCAGTCCCTGGGCATTCCGATGGGCACGCATCCGGTCGCCCTGTTGCGCCGCCATCTCGATCGCTTCGGGGTGCGCCCGGCGAGCGAACTCGCCGACTATCCGGACGGCCGGCCGGCACGGGCGAGCGGGCTGGTCACCCATCGCCAGCGCCCCGGCACCGCCAGGGGCGTGGTCTTCGTGACGCTCGAGGACGACACCGGGCAGGTGAACGTCATCGTCTGGCCCGACCTGGTCGAACGCTATCGCGCGGCGCTGCTCGGCTCCCGGCTCATGACCGTCTATGGCGTCTGGCAGCGCGATGCGGACAGCGGGCAGGTACGCCACCTCGTCGCCCGGCGGATCGTCGACCACAGCGCGCTGCTGGGCAGGCTGGTGACGCGCTCGCGCGACTTCCACTGAATGCCCGGCCGACGCGCCGGGCCGAACGGTGCTAGGATCCCGCCTCAGGTAAACCGATCGGTTTACCCTGCACCGGACGGCCACAGGGCGCCGCCCGGGCGCCCGGAGACAGTCCATGACCGACTTGCGCGCGCTGCGCCCCATCCTGCCGATCCTCGTCGGCGCCTCGCTGCTGCTGACGATCTCGATGGGGCTGCGCCAGAGCCTCGGGATCTTCGTCCCGCCGCTTACGCAGGAGATCGGCATCTCGGTCGGCCAGTTCACGCTGGCGGTCGCGATCCAGAACCTCGCCTGGGGCTTCTTCCAGCCCTTCGCCGGTGCCTGGGCCGATCGCCTCGGCTACCGGCGCCTGATGCTCGGCGGCGCGCTGCTCTACCTCGCGGGCCTCGTGATGCTCATGCTCGCGCAGGGCTTCATCGCCGTCTTCATCGGCGCCGGCATCGCGATCGGCGCCGCGATGGCGGCGACCGGCCCGGCCATCACCATGGCGGTGTCGGCCAAGCCCGTATCGACCGCGGTTCGCAGCACCGTGCTCGGCATCGTCTCGGCCGCCGGTTCGCTCGGCGCCATGGTCGCGGCGCCCATGGGACAGATGCTGGCGCAGGCCTGGGACTGGCGCGTGGGTGTCGCCGGCTTCGTCGTCCTCGGCCTGGTCATGATCCCCGCGGCCTGGAGCGCCGGCAAGGTCGACCACATCCCCAGCCCCACCCCGCCCACGACCACCGACAAGCTCGATGCCGGCGCGGCGGCGAAGGTCGCGCTGCGCGATCCCGCCTTCCTCGTGATGGCGCTCGCGTACTTCGTGTGCGGGATGCAGCTCGTCTTCCTCACGACGCACCTGCCCACCTATCTCGACCTCTGCGGCATGGACCCGATGCTGAGCGCGCAGGCGCTCGGCGCGATCGGCGCGTTCAACATCCTGGGCAGCCTGTTCTTCGGCTGGGCCGGCGGCCGCTGGAGCAAGCTCGGCCTGCTGGGCACCATCTACTTCACACGCTCCGTGGTCCTCGCCCTCTACTTCATCGCCCCGCCGACGCCCACCTCGACGCTCGTCTTCGCCTCGATCATGGGCTTCCTCTGGATGGGCGTCGGCCCGCTCGTCGCGGGCTGGATCGTCGAGGCCTTCGGGCTGCGCTGGCAGGCCATGCTGGGCGGCATCGCCTTCGTGAGCCACCAGATCGGCAGCACCACCGGCGCCTTCGGCGGCGGGCTCATCTTCGATGCCGCCGGCTCCTACGATGCCGCCTGGCAGATCGGTGTCTCCCTGGGGCTGGCGGCCGGCGTCATGCAGATCGCCTTCGCATTCATCGGCAAGCGACCGCCCCGGCCGCCGCTGCCCGCCACCGCATGAGCCACCCCGCCCACGAGGACCGGGCCATCGACGTCGGCGAGCGCATCCTCGATGCCGCCGAGCGCCTGTTCTACGGCGAGGGGATCCGCGCGGTCGGCGTCGATGCCGTCGCGGCCGCCGCCCGGGTGAGCAAGCGCACCCTGTATCGCCACTATCCCTCGAAGGACCTGCTCGTGGCCGCCTACCTGCGACGCCGCGCCCACGCGCTGATCACCCACGACGGCGCGCCCCTCGATCGCGTGCTGAAGGCATTCGACATGCTGGAACGCTGGTTCGCGAGCTCGCGCTTTCGCGGCTGCCCCTTCGTCAACGCGGTCTGCGAGCTGGGCGCGGAGCCGCGCCATCCGGCGGTGGCCGTCGCGGCGGAGCTCAAGGCCGAGCGCCGCGCATGGTTCGAACAGGCCATGCGCGAGGCCGGCGCCGGCGATCCGCGCGGCCTCGCCGACCAGCTCATGATCCTGTTCGAGGGCGCCATCGCGACGGCGCTCGTGCGCGGCGCAGGCGCCGACGTGGCGCGCGCCGCGAAGGCCGCGGCGCTTACGCTGCTCGCGGCGGAGGGGGTCGGCGCAGGGCCAGCGCCACGCCGCCCAGCGTCAGCGCGATCGCGGACACCTCACGCGCGCCCAGCGGTTCGCCGAGCATGACGCCCGCGGCGACGACCGCGAGCGCCGGCACGAGGAGGATGCCCGTCGAGGCCGTCACCGACGAAAGCCGCCGCACGGTCTCGAACCAGGCGAGATAGCACACGCCCATCGGCACGACCACCATGTAGGCGAAGCTCGCCACGCCCGCGGCGGACAGGGCCGCGTAGTCGGGTCGTTCGAACACGACGCCGATCGCCAGCATGACGACGCAGCCGAGCCCTACCTGCCAGGCGACGTCCACGAGCGGCGGGACGGCCGGCGGCTCGCGGTTCAGCACGTTGCCGAGCGCGAAGAGTACCGCCGAGGCGAGCGACAGCGCGATGCCGAGCAGCTTGTCGGGGCCGAACTCGAGATCGTCGCCGCCCAGCAGCAGGGCCACGCCCGCCATCGCGAGCACGATGGCGGCAGCGCCGCGCAGCGACGGCCGCTCGCCCGACAACGGCCAGGCGAGCAGCATCGCCCAGATCGGCATCGTGTAGACGATGAGCGCGCATTCGGCGACGGTGACGAGCTTCATCGCGATCGTCGAGAAGCCCATCCAGGCGAACACGTTGGTGAACGATGCGAAGAGGAGCCGCGGCCTCGCCGCGCGCGGTACGGCCAGCGACTGGCGCCGGGCCAGCGCGATGCCGGCCAGCAGGAGCGCGGCGAGCACGCCCGCCAGCCCGCGGGCGAAGAGCGGCGGCCAGTCCTGGAGGATGACCTTGATCAGCGGCCAGTTGAACGCCCAGCCGACCGAAGTGACGGCAAGGCTGAGGTAGCCGATCGCCCGCCCGCTCATTGCACCGCGCACTCGGTCGCCCGGCGCGCGGCTAGCGGCCCACCCGCGAGAGGCCCCTCTCCAGGTCCGCGATGATGTCCGCCGGCGCCTCGAGGCCGACCGCCAGCCGGATCAGGCCCTCGCCGATGCCCGCCTCGCGGCGCGCCTCGGCGCCGATCCGGCCATGGGTGGTGCTGGCGGGATGGGTGATGGTCGTGCGGACATCGCCCACGTTGGCGGTGATCGACAGGATCCGGCTGTTGTCGATGACCGCCCAGGCATTGCGCCTGCGCGCGGCGTCGTCCGCGCCCGCGACGTCGAACGACACGATCGCCCCGCCCGTCTTCTGCTGCGACATCGCGAGCCGGTGCTGCGGATGGGACTCCAGGCCGGGATAGTGCACGCGTTCGACGCCCGGCTGCGCCTCGAGCCAGCGCGCGACCTCGAGCGCATTGGCGGACTGCTGGTGCATGCGCACCGACAGGGTTTCGCAGCCCTTGAGCAGCACCCACGCGTTGAACGGCGACAGGGTGGGGCCCATGGTGCGCAGGAACGGCCCCAGGGTATCGACGATGTAGGAGCGGCGACCGATCACCGCCCCGCCCAGCACACGACCCTGGCCGTCGATGTACTTCGTGGCCGAATGCACGACGATCTCCGCGCCGAGCTCGAGCGGCTTCTGCAGCACGGGCGAGCAGAAGCAGTTGTCCACCACCAGCGGGATGCCGTGCGCGCGCGCGATCGCGGCGATCGCCCGGATGTCGGCGACCTCGTTGAGCGGGTTCGACGGGGACTCGAGGTAGAGCAGCTTCGTCTGCGGCCCGATCGCGCGAGCCCAGGCCTCGGTATCGGCGAGCGGCACGAAGCTCGTGGACACGCCGAAGCGCGAGAGGATGCCGAACATCTGCACCGTCGCCCCGAACAGCTCGCGCGCCGCGACGACATGATCGCCAGCGCGCGTCAGGCTCATGACGACGGCGGAGATCGCCGACATCCCCGAGGCCGTCGCGACACAGGCCTCGCCCCCCTCCAGGGCCGCGAGGCGCCGCGCGAAGGCGGCCACGGTCGGGTTGTCCGTGCGCGAGTAGATGAAGCCGTCCTCGTCCCCGGCAAAGCGCGCGGCGGCCTGGGCCGCGTTCTCGAACACGAAGCTCGAGGTCGGGAAGATCGGGTCGCCGTGTTCCTGGTACTGCGTCCGGGCGAGGCCCGAGCGCACCGCGAGCGTCTCGGGGGCCAGTCCTTCGGGAAGGCTTCTTTCGTAGGGGTCGGGGGAAGTGGTCAAGATAGTGCTCCAGGAAAACAAAAAACCCGCGATCCGGACCGAGGCATCGCGGGTTCAGCTTGGGGGGCCCTGGAAGGACTACCCGGACAGGACCGGCTCATCCGGTCCCCTGTTTAGCTGGATTTATTGAGCGCCCGCAAGCTGGGACAAATCAGCGCTGTCTTTCATTACACCACGGCGGCAGTGGCCGACGCAAGCGCGAGGCGACGCGGGAGCCGGGCGCGCGGCGCTCCCCCGCGCGAAAACCGGCGCCCGGCGCCCGGTCACTTGCCGCGCTTTAGGCGATACAGCTCGGCCTCGCCCGGGAAGGCGCCCGCGCGGATGTCGCTGGCATAGGCGGCGGCCGCCTGGCCGATCACCTCGCGCAGGTTCGCATAGCGCCGCACGAACTTCGGGCTCCAGTCGAACATGCCGAGCATGTCGTCGGTCACGAGGATCTGGCCGTCGCAGTCGGCGCTCGCGCCAATGCCGATGGTCGGGATGCGGATGCTCGCCGTGAGTTCCGACGCGATCTCGGCATCCACGCCCTCCACCACCGTCGCGAAGGCGCCGGCCGCCTCGACCGCCCTTGCCTCGGCGAGGACGCGCTCGCGCTCCGACTCGGTCCGCCCCTTCGCGCGGAAGCCCCCGTCCACGTTGACGGCCTGCGGCCGCAGGCCGACATGCCCCAGGACCGGGATGCCGCGGCCGACCAGGAACTCGATGATTTCCGGAATGCCGTCGCAGGCCTCGACCTTGACCGCCTGGCAGCCCGTCTCGGCCATGATGCGCGCCGCGCTCTCGTGGGCCTGTCGAGGCGAGGCCTCGTAGGTGCCGAAGGGCAGGTCCACGACGATCATCGCGCGCTGCGCGCCGCGGGCGACCGCCTTGCCGTGCATGATCATCATGTCGAGGGTGACGCCCACCGTGCTCGGCAGGCCGTGCACGACCATGCCGAGGCTGTCGCCCACGAGCAGCAGGTCGGCATGCTCGTCGAGGATCTCGGCGATCGGGGCGGTGTAGGCGGTCAGGCAGACGAGCTTCTCGCCGCCCTTGCGCGCGGTGATCGCCGGCGCGGTGATGCGGGTCACTTTGGAATGGATGGACATCTGGATCTCTCCCGGCGCTCAGCCGTCCCGGTGGAACGCGCCGAACAGCAGGTTCATCTGGGCCCTTGGGGCGTCGTCGTCCGAGAGGTCCGGCTTGCCGAGCCGGGCCATCTCGATGCGGTCGAGGTATTCGGGCGTGATGTCGCCCGTGATGTACTTGCCGTCGAAGCAGGACGTGTCGAAGCTCGTCAGCCGCGGATTGAGCTCGGTGACCGCGCGCTTCATCGACTCGACGTCCTGGTAGACGAGCGCATCGGCGCCGAGCGCGATCCGGATCTCCTCGTCGGTGCGGCCGTGCGCGATCAGCTCGCTGCGCGTGGGCATGTCGATGCCGTACACGTTGGGGAAGCGCACCGGCGGCGCGGCCGAGGCGAAGAAGACCTTCTTCGCGCCCGAGTCGCGCGCCATCTGGATGATCTCGCGCGAGGTCGTGCCCCGCACGATCGAGTCGTCCACCAGCAGCACGTTGCGCCCCTTGAACTCCACGCTCATCGCGTTGAGCTTCTGGCGCACCGAGCGCTTGCGCACCGCCTGCCCCGGCATGATGAAGGTGCGCCCGACGTAGTGGTTCTTGAAGAAGCCCTCGCGATAGGACAGGCCGAGCTTCATGGCAAGCTGCATCGCCGAGGGCCGCGAGGTCTCCGGGATCGGCATCACCACGTCGATCTCGCTCGCCCAGGGCTGGCGGGCGATCGTCTCGGCGAGGTACTCGCCCATGCGCAGCCGCGCGTCGTAGACCGATACGCCGTCGATCAGCGAGTCGGGCCGGGCGAAGTACACGTACTCGAAGATGCAGGGATTGAGCGACGGCGCCTCCGCGCACTGGCGGCTCTGGAAGTTGCCGTCGAGGTCGATGAAGATCGCCTCGCCCGGCTGCACGTCGCGAACGAGCCGGAAACCGGTGCCCTCGAGCGCGACCGACTCGGAGGCGATCATGTATTCGGGTCCGGCGTCGGTTTCCGCGACGCCGTAGCACAGCGGACGGATGCCGTAGGGATCGCGGAAGCCCAGGATGCCGTAGCCCGCGATCTCGGCGACCACCGCGTACGCGCCGCGCACGCGCTTGTGAACGGCGGCCACCGCGCGGAACACGGTGCTCGCGTCGAGGCGCACGCCCGAGGCCGCGGACTGCAGCTCGTTGGCGAACACGTTGAGGAGCACCTCGGAGTCGGAGTCCGTGTTGATGTGCCGGCGGTCGCGCAGGAACATCTGCTCCGTGAGCTCGTCCGAGTTGGTCAGGTTCCCGTTGTGCGCGAGCGTGATGCCGAAGGGCGCGTTCACGTAGAACGGCTGGGCCTCCTCCGAGTTCGACGCGGAGCCGGCCGTGGGGTAGCGCACATGTGCGATGCCCGAGTTGCCTGGCAGCGAGCGCATGTTCCGGGTCCGGAACACGTCCCGCACCATGCCGTTGCCCTTGTGCATGTTGAACGTCTTGTTCTGCGCCGTCGCGATCCCCGCGGCATCCTGGCCACGATGCTGCATCAGCAGCAGGCCGTCATAGAGGAGCTGGTTGACGGGGGAGCGCGAGACGACGCCGAGGATTCCGCACATGATGTTTTCCCGCGCCGGACTCAGACCCGCCCGGCAGTGGTGGTAAGGCGCGTGGGCAGATACGGGTCGACGATCTGCACGATGCGGTCGAGGAGCGGACGCGACATGGCCTTCTGCCAGGCGGGCTGCTCGTGCATGTCGAGGAGGCGGCCGGCCACCGCGAGGGCCGCGACGATGAGGAGCGCCCTCGCCGCGCCCACCACGACGCCCATGCCGCGGTCGACGCCGCCCAGTCCCACGCTGCTGGTCAGGCGCGCAAGCAGGGTGCCCGCCAGGCGGGTCAGCAGGAGCAGCGCGAAGAAGACGACGACGAGCGCCACCCAGGGCGGGACGGCCAGCCCGGTGAGCCCCAGGAGCGGCGGGGTCAGCACCGGCGCGCCGACGAAGGCCACGACCCAGCCGGCCAGCGCGAAGAGCGTCCGGATCATTCCCCGCAGCAGGCCGAGGATGACGGAGATCCCGAGGACGAGAAGGACCAGGTAGTCCCAGCCGGTGAACTGGTCGAGGGTCACGACTAGGGCTTGACGATGGCCGACTCGATGCCGGCCAGCTGCAGCTTCGCCCGGGCGCGCTCGGCTTCCTCGCCGTTGCCGAACGGGCCGGCCCGCACCCGGATGCGGGGGCCCTGCGACGTGATGACCTTCTCCGTGTAGACGGGCAATCCGGCCTCGCGGACGCGTTGCGCCTGCGCCTGCGCGGACTCGTCGGTGGAGAAGGCGCCGACCTGGACCGAGTAGCCCCGGGCCGGCTTCGAAGCGCCCGGCTTGCCGGCGGGGACCGAAGCCGACGAGGGTGCGGCCGCTGCGGGGGCCTGCGCGGCCGGCGCCTTCGCGGTCGCGGACGGCGCGGCGACGGCGGCGGTTTCCTTCGGCGCGGCCGGGGCCTCCCGGGCCGTCGTTTCGCCCGAGGCGACCTCGTCGCGCGGACGACGCTTGGCGGGCGATCCGCTCGCGCGCGCTTGCGTTCCGGCCGCCGCCTGTTCGGCATCCGGCGAGGGTGCCTGCGGCTGTTCGCGCGCCACGTCGGGCGGCGGGCTTGCGGGCTCGGGCTGGCCGGCGCTCGCCGCCGCGGCGCCGGGCGCATCGCCCGCCGCATCGGCCGCAGGCGGGGCGGCGTCGGCCGACGCGGCCGGGGGCTCGTCCGGCGGCGGCACCATGGTCCCTGCCACCCGGCCCTCGACGACGCCGGCGGGGGATTCGGGACGCGCGGGCGCGACCGGCCGTGCCGGCGCATGGTTGCGGCCGGCATCGGCCGTTTCGGTGCGGGACGGAATCGTGACCTCGACCTCGCGCAGCGTGCCGCGCGGCTCGGAATCGAGAACGAGGGTGAGGACGACCGCCGCGGCGATCGCCAGCGCCGCCGCACCGATCAGCCGGCGGCGGGCCCGCCTTGTCTGCGGGGACGCCGGCTCCTTGTCGGCTTGGCTGCGTGCGCTCTTGGCCATCAGGTACGTCTGTCACCAGGTCGATCGTGCGCGCCGGAGGCGGCCACTGCGAGCACCGCTACCGGCGCCACCTGCCGATCACGTCGGCTACGGTCAGGAACGATCCGAAGACCACGATTCTATCAGCATCGCGAATCGCACCCAGCGCGGTGAGGAGCCCGTCGAGGGGTGTCGGCACGACCGTGACGGTGCGACCGTCTCCCGCCACGCCGATGCCGTTCGCCCGCAGCCGGGCGGCGAGCGCCTCGCCGGTCGCGGCCCGCTCGCCGGGCAGCGATACCGTGATCCAGTGGCTCACGACGGGGGCCATCGCGGCGACGATGCCGTCGATGTCCTTGTCGCCCATCGCGCCGAACACCGCCCACGTCGAGGGAAAGAAGCCCATCTGCTCGAGGTTGGTCGCAAGGTGCGCGGCGGCGTGCGGATTGTGCGCGACGTCCAGCACCACGACCGGCCGGCCGGGCATCACCTGGAAGCGGCCCGCGAGCTGGGCCTGGGCGAGCCCCTGCCGGACCGCTTGCTGCGGCACGGGGAGCACGTCGCGCATCGCATCGAGCGCCGCGAGCGCGCCGGATGCATTGAGGAGCTGGTTCGCGCCGCGCAATCCCGGGTAGGCGAGGCTGTTGCGCCGACGGTTGCGGCCGGCCCACGACCACTGCTGCCGGTCGCCGGCGTAGTTGTAGTCGCGCCCGAAGAGCCACAGGTCGGCGCCGATCGCCTGCGCATGGGCAACGAGCGAGGCCGGCGGCTGCGGATCGCTGCAGATCGCCGGGCGGCCGGCGCGAAAGACATGGGCCTTTTCCAGCCCGATCGCCTCGCGCGAGTCGCCGAGCCACTGCGCATGGTCCACGTCGATCGAGGTCACGATGGCGCAGTCGGCATCGAACAGGTTGACGGCATCGAGCCGCCCGCCGAGGCCGACCTCGAGCACGACCGCGTCCAGCCTCGCCCGCGAGAGGATCCGGCAGAGCGCGAGCGTGGTGAACTCGAAATACGTGAGCGAGACCTCGCCGCGCGCCGCCTCCACCTCCTCGAACGCGGCCAGGATGGGGCCGTCCTCCACGGCGACGCCGTCGATGCGGACTCGCTCGTTGAAGTGCACGAGGTGCGGCGAGGTGTAGAGGCCGACCCGGAAGCCCGCCGCGAGCAGGATGGCCTCGAGCATCGCGCAGGTCGAGCCCTTGCCGTTGGTGCCCGCCACCACGAAGACCTTGCAGTCGAAGCGCAGGCCCATGCGCGACGCGACCTCGCCGACCCGGTCCAGGCCGAGCTCGATCGCGCTGGGATGCATGCGCTCGAGCCGCTCCAGCCAGGCGGCGAGCGCCGGCCCTCCGTAGCCCGGCGTCCCCTGCCCGCTCATCGCGAGCCGGGCGCGGACGGCATCGCCGCGCGCTCGGGAACCGTGGATGGATGGGGCACGTATCCGGTGGCCGTGTTCAGGAAAGCGCTTCGGCCGGCTGCTTCTGCAGGAGCGCGAGCAGCGCGGCGATCTCGTCGCGCATGTTGCGGCGATCGACGATCATGTCGATCGCGCCCTTCTCGAGCAGGAACTCGGCGCGCTGGAAGCCCTCGGGGAGCTTCTCGCGCACGGTCTGCTCGATGACCCGCGGGCCGGCGAACCCGATGAGCGCTTTCGGCTCGGCGATGACGACGTCCCCGAGGAAGCAGAAGCTAGCCGACACCCCGCCCATGGTGGGGTCGGTCAGCACCGAAATGTAGGGCAGGCGCGCATCGGCGAGCCGCGTCAGCATCGCCGTGGTCTTCGCCATCTGCATCAGCGAGAGCAGGCCCTCCTGCATGCGGGCGCCCCCGGAGGCGGCCACCGAGATGAAGGGTACGCGCTGTTCGAGGGCGGCACTGACGCCGCGCACGAAGCGCTCGCCGACGACCGAACCCATCGACCCGCCCATGAACTCGAACTCGAAGCAGGCGACCACCACCGGCAGCGAGCGGATCGACCCGGCCATGACCACCAGGGCCTCGGATTCGCCGGTCTGGGCCGCCGCCTCCTGGAGGCGGTCCGGGTACTTGCGGCTGTCCTTGAACTTCAGGGTATCGACCGGCAGGACCTCGGAACCGATCTCGGTGCGCCCGTCCGCATCGAGCAGCGCATCGAGCCGCGCGCGTGCGCCGATGCGCAGGTGATGCGCGCACTTCGGGCAGACCTGCAGGTTGGCCTCGAGATCGGCCGAATACAGCACCGTCTCGCAGGACGGGCACTTGACCCACACCCCCTCGGGCACTCGCTTGCCGCTTCCGCTCGGCTTCTTGATCCGCGGCGGCAGCAGCTTGTCGAGCCAGCTCATCGTGGCTTCCCCCTCGTTCTCATGGCTAGCGGGGCGCTAACGGGCGCCCTCTCCTGCTCCTGCGGGCCGGTCGATGGCCTGGCGCACCGCGGCGATGAACTCGGCCGCGCGTCGCGGCGCGTCCTGCGCGGGACCGTCGTCGAGCACCTCGATCATGCGGGTGCCGATGATCACCGCGTCGGCGAAGCCGGCGATGGTTCGCGCCGTCTCGCCATCGCGAATGCCGAAGCCGACGCCGATGGGCAGGCGGATCTCCTTGCGCAGGCGCTCCACGCCGCGGCGGACGTCGTCCACGTTCATGTGGCCGGCGCCCGTCACGCCCGTGAGCGACACGTAGTAGACATAGCCGCTCGCCTGGCCGGCGACCGAGGCGATGCGCTCGTCGGTCGAGGTCGGGGCGAGCAGGTAGATCGGGTCGATGTGCCGGTCGCGCAGGGCCGCCGCGAACTCCGCCGATTCCTCCGGCGGATAGTCGACGGCGATCAGTCCGTCCACGCCGGCGGCGGCGGCCTCGTTCGCGAAGCGCTCCTGTCCCATGCGCTCGATCGGGTTCGCGTATCCCATCAGCACGATCGGCGTGGTGTCGTCGGACTCGCGGAAGGCGCGGACGACCGCCAGCACGTCCGCGAGCTTCACGCCCTGCGCGAGCGCCCGTTCGCTTGCGCGCTGGATCGTCGGCCCGTCGGCCATCGGGTCGGAAAACGGCACGCCGAGCTCGATGATGTCGGCGCCGGCGGCAACGCACTGGCGGAGGACGTCGAGCGTGACGGCCCGGGTCGGGAACCCGACGGTGATGTAGGGGATCAGCGCCTTGCGGCCGGCCGCGCGCAGCCGGTCGAAGGTCGCGACGATGCGCGGGTTCATCGGCACGACCTCAGAACTCGATGCCGGCACGCCTGGCCACGGTGTGCATGTCCTTGTCTCCCCGGCCCGAAAGATTGACCAGGATGAGCTTGTCGGTCGCCATCCCGGGAGCGACGCGGGTGGCCCAGGCGATCGCGTGGGAGGACTCCAGCGCCGGGATGATGCCCTCGATGCGGCAGCAGCCGTGGAATGCCGCGAGCGCCTCGTCGTCGTCGACGACCTCGTAGCGCGCACGGCCGGAATCCTTGAGCCATGCATGCTCGGGCCCGACCCCGGGGTAGTCGAGCCCCGCCGAGATCGAATGCGTCTCGATGATCTGGCCGTCGTCGTCCTGCAGCAGGTAGGTGCGATTGCCGTGCAGCACGCCCGGCGAGCCGCCGTTGAGCGAGGCGGCATGGCGGCCCGACGCGATCCCTTCCCCGCCCGCCTCGACGCCCACGAGCTCGACGCCCGGCTGGTCGATGTACGGATGGAAGATGCCGATGGCGTTCGAGCCGCCGCCCACGCAGGCGACGACGATGTCGGGCTGGCGCCCCATCAGCTTCGGCATCTGCCAGAGGCATTCCTCGCCGATCACGCGCTGGAAGTCGCGGACCATGGCCGGATAGGGATGCGGCCCGGCCACGGTGCCGATGATGTAGAAGGTGTCGGCCACGTTGGTGACCCAGTCGCGCATCGCCTCGTTGAGCGCGTCCTTCAGCGTGCGCGAGCCGGCGTCCACGGGGATCACGGTGGCGCCGAGCAGCTTCATCCGATAGACGTTCTGGGCCTGGCGCTCGACATCCTCGGCGCCCATGTACACCACGCACTCCATGCCGTAGCGCGCGCAGATCGTCGCGGTGGCCACGCCGTGCTGGCCGGCGCCGGTCTCGGCGATGATCCGCCGCTTGCCCATGCGCCGGGCGAGCAGCGCCTGGCCGATCACGTTGTTGATCTTGTGCGCGCCGGTATGGTTGAGGTCCTCGCGCTTGAACAGGATCTGCGCGCCGCCCAGCTG
>CAZDYQ010000034.1:0-32489 GCA_964509685.1 uncultured Burkholderiaceae bacterium | reverse complement strand
ACGTCGCGCACGATCAGCCCGGCGACCGCCACCGAGGCGGCCTCGACGTCCAGCGCGTTCACGCCGGTATTGCCGATGTGCGGATAGGTGAAGGTGACGATCTGCTGGCGGTAGGAAAGATCGGTGAGTATCTCCTGGTAGCCGGTCATGGCAGTGTTGAACACCACCTCTCCCACCGTGACGCCATCGGCGCCGATGGATGTTCCCCGAAACACGCTGCCGTCCTCGAGCACGAGGATGGCGGGTTTGAACTCGGCCGGCTTGCCCAAGTTGACCTCCATAACGTTGTCGCGAACACGGGGCCGTTGCGGGCAACGGCAGGACCGGGCGAAAAGCGGGTGATGAACCCCGTTTCCGACGCGCTGCCGCCTGGTACGCGATATCCCGGTCAGCCGGGATCAGGCCCCGCGCGCATGCGAAAAGCGGGATGGATCGTCGATCCGTCCCGCTTCCGGAAAAATGCGAAGAATGGCGCGAATTCTACTGAAGGCGCCGTTCGCTGTCCACGCCGCGCAGGGCTCCTGGCATCAGAACCCAAGCACCTCGGCCATGCCGTACAGGCCCGGGTCGCGCCCCTGCAGCCAGTGCGCGGCGCGCAGCGCGGCGGCGGCGAAGGCATCACGGCCGAACGCGGTATGTCCGAGGCGCAGCTCCTCGCCGGCGGCGATCAGCCGCACGTCGTGCTCGCCGACGATCTCGCCGCCGCGCAGGCTGTGCATGCCGATCCGCCCCGGGACGCGCTCGCCGGTCTGTCCCTCGCGGCCGCAGTCCATCAGCTCCGCGAGTTCACGCCCGCGTGCCCGCGCCAGCACCTCGCCGAGCGCGAGCGCCGTGCCGGAAGGCGCGTCCACCTTGTGGCGATGGTGAGCCTCGACGATCTCGGCGTCGTAATCCTCGCCCAGGCGGCGGGCGACTTCGTCCAGCGCGCGCAGCAACAGGTTCACGCCCACGCTCATGTTCGGCGCCCACACCACGGGAATGCGGTCAGCCGCGCGTTCGAGCGTGGCGCGGTCGCCGGACGAAAGACCGGTGGTGCCGCTGACCAGGGCACGGCCCTCGGCCGCGCAGATGCCGGCCGCCTCGACGGCGGTGGCCGGGCGGGTGAAATCGATCGCGACATCGGCGGCGCGGATCACTGCGGCAAGATCACTTGCCACCCGTACGCCGCAGGTCCCGCGGCCAAGCAGCGTGGCCGCCTGCACGCCGTCAGCGACGCTGCCGGGCCGCACCCAGGCGCCAGCCAGCCGGAAGCGCGCGTCATCGAGCGCAAGCCGCATGATGGCGCGGCCCATGCGGCCGCTGGCGCCAAGCACGGCAATTCGGATCGGATCGGGCATTGCTCCCCCGCGGCGTGTGTTGGTGGGAATTCGTCGGTGGGAAGGTTACCGGTTTTGCAGCGCTGCAGTAACGGGGCGCGGCAGGCCCCGTCATCAGGATTTCATGCCGTCAAAGAACGCCTTCACCCCATCCAGCCACGAGGACTTGCGCGGGTTGTGGCGCTTGCCGCCGGACTCCAGCGACTCCTCGAACTGCCTGAGCAGCTCCTTCTGCTCGCGGGTGAGGTTCACGGGCGTCTCCACCACGATGTGGCAGAGCATGTCGCCGGTGACCTGGCTGCGCACCGATTTGACGCCCTTGCCGCGCAGGCGGAACTGCTTGCCGCCCTGGGTTTCCGGCGGAATCTTCAGCGTCACGCGGCCGTCCAGCGTCGGCACCTCCACCTCGCCGCCGAGCGCGGCCGTGGTGAAGCTGACCGGCACATCGCAATGCAGGTCGCTGCCCTCGCGGCGGAAGATCGGATGCGGCCGGACCCGCACTTCCACGTACAGGTCGCCCGGCGGACCGCCATTCTGTCCCGCCTCGCCTTCGCCGGTGAGGCGAATGCGGTCGCCGGTGTCCACGCCGGCGGGAATCTTCACCGACAGGGTGCGGACTTCCTGCTTGCGGCCGCGGCCGCCGCAGTCCGGGCACGGTTCCGTGATCACGGTGCCGGCGCCATGGCACTCGGGGCAGGTCTGCTGGATGGAGAAGAAACCCTGCTGCATGCGGACCTGGCCGGCGCCGCCGCAGGTGCCGCAGGTCTGCGGCGCGCTGCCGGCGCGCGCGCCCGAGCCGCCGCAACTGTTGCAGGCGGCCATGCGCGGCACGCGGATCTCGACGGTGTCGCCGAAGACCGCCTGTTCCAGGTCGAGCATCATTTCGTAACGCAGGTCGGCGCCGCGGAAGACGCGCCGTCCGCCCCGCCGGCCGCCGCTGCCGAAGATGTCGCCGAAGATGTCCCCGAAAATGTCGCCAAAGTCGGCGCCGCCGAACCCGCCACGGCCGAAACCGCCGGCGGCGGGATCGAAACCGGCATGGCCGAACTGGTCATAGGCGGAACGCTTCTGCGGGTCGGAAAGCACTTCATAGGCTTCCTTGACCTCCTTGAAGTGCGCCTCCGCTTCCTTGTCCCCCGGGTTGCGGTCCGGGTGATACTTCATGGCAAGACGCCGGTATGCCTTCTTCAGTTCGGCATCCGACGCGTTGCGCTCTACACCCAGAACCTCGTAGTAGTCCCGTTTGCTCATCGGTCGTCGTGAGAGGTGAAACGTGAGACGTGAGACGATGTCTCACGCGCGTCCCACGCTTCAGCTCCTCTGTCCCCTTGCTCGGTTTCAACAATGACGGCAGCCGCTTCACTGCGGCTGCCGCCGTTTCACGTCTTTCATCTCACGTCTAGCGACATCACTTCTTCTCGTCCTTGACTTCCTCGAACTCGGCGTCGACGACGTCGTCGTCACCGGCCTGCTGCTCGCTTCCGCCGCCGGCCTGCTCGCCGGCCTGGGAGTACATCTTCTCGGCCAGCTTGTGCGAAGCCTGCGCAAGCGCCTGCATCTTCTGGTCGATGGCGTCCTTGTCGTCGCCCTTCATGACCTCGCGCAGGTCGGCGACGGCCTTCTCGATGTTTTCCTTCTCGCCGGCCTCAAGCTTGTCGCCGTATTCATTCAGCGACTTCTCGGTAGCGTGGATCAGGCTGTCCGCCTGATTGCGGGCGTCGACCAGCGCGCGCGCCTTGCGGTCCTCCTCGGCGTGCGCCTCGGCGTCGCGGATCATCTTCTCGATCTCCTCGTCAGACAGGTCGGAGGAAGCCTTGATGGTGATCTTCTGCTCCTTGCCGGTGGCCTTGTCCTTGGCCGAGACGTGCAGGATGCCGTTGGCGTCGATGTCGAAGGTGACCTCGATCTGCGGCACGCCGCGCGGCGCCGGCGGGATGCCCTCGAGATTGAACTCGCCGAGCAGCTTGTTGCCGGAGGCGATCTCGCGCTCGCCCTGGTACACCTTGATCGTTACCGCCGGCTGGTTGTCGTCGGCCGTCGAGAACACCTGCGTGTACTTCGTCGGGATCGTGGTGTTGCGCTTGATCATCGGCGTCATGACGCCGCCGAGCGTCTCGATGCCGAGCGTCAGCGGGCAGACGTCGAGCAGCAGCACGTCGGTGCGATCGCCCGAGAGCACGGCGCCCTGGATCGCGGCGCCGACCGCCACGGCCTCGTCCGGGTTGACGTCACGGCGCGGCTCTTTCCCGAAGAAGGCCTTGACCTTCTCCTGGACCTTGGGCATGCGCGTCATGCCGCCCACCAGGATGACGTCGTCGATGTCGGAGGCCTTGAGGCCCGCATCGCTGATCGCCTTGCGGCAGGGCTCGATCGTGCGCTCGATGAGGTCGTCCACCAGCGCCTCGAACTTGGCGCGGGTGATCTTCATGTTCAGGTGCTTCGGACCCGACGCATCGGCCGTGATGTAGGGCAGGTTCAGCTCGGTCTGCTGGCTGGACGACAGCTCGATCTTGGCCTTCTCGGCGGCTTCCTTCAGCCGCTGCAGCGCGAGCACGTCCTTGCCGAGGTCGACGCCCTGCTCCTTCTTGAACTCGGCGATCACGTAGTCGATGATCCGCTGGTCGAAGTCCTCGCCGCCGAGGAAGGTATCGCCGTTCGTGGAGAGCACCTCGAACTGCTTCTCGCCGTCGACATCCGCGATCTCGATGATCGACACGTCGAAGGTGCCGCCGCCCAGGTCGTACACGGCGATCTTGCGGTCCTTGGCGCCACCCTTGTCGAGGCCGAAGGCGAGCGCGGCCGCGGTCGGCTCGTTGATGATGCGCTTGACGTCCAGGCCGGCGATGCGACCGGCGTCCTTCGTCGCCTGGCGCTGGCTGTCGTTGAAGTAGGCCGGCACGGTGATGACCGCCTCGGTCACCTCTTCGCCGAGGTAGTCCTCGGCGGTCTTCTTCATCTTGCGCAGGACCTCCGCCGAGATCTGCGGCGGCGCGAGCTTCTTGTCGCGGATCTTCACCCACGCGTCACCGTTGTCGGCGGCGACGATCTCGTAGGGCATCAGGTCGATGTCCTTCTGGACCTCGTCTTCCTTGAACTTGCGGCCGATCAGGCGCTTGGCCGCGAAGACCGTGTTGCGCGGGTTGGTGACCGCCTGGCGCTTGGCCGGTGCGCCGACGAGGATCTCGCCGTCCTCGAGATAGGCGACGATCGACGGCGTGGTCCGCGCGCCTTCCGAATTCTCGATGACCTTGGGCTTGTCGCCCTCCATGACCGCGACGCAGGAGTTGGTCGTCCCTAGGTCAATCCCGATAATCTTGCCCATGTTTTCTTCCTGGATTCGTAAAAATTGTGCCACTCGGCCCCGTCACGAAGATGGGGAGCGATCCGCACGATTCAAGCGCTATCCCTGCACCACCGTCACCAGCGCGGGCCGCAGGACCCGGTCGTTGATGAGGTAGCCCTTCTGGAGCACCGCGGCCACATGGTTGGCCGGCAGCGGCGGATCGAGCGAATCGGCCGGCACCGTCGAAATGGCCTGGTGGTGGTTGGGATCGAACTTCTGGCCCGCCGGATCGATGCCGACCAGCTGGTTCTTCTCGAATGCCGAGACCATGAGCCGCAGCGTCGCCTCCACGCCCTCGCGGATGCTCTCGACGGTCGGGGCCTCCACCTTGAGGGCGAGCTCGAGGCTGTCGATGACCGGCAGCAGCGACTCGGCGAACGCCTCGATCGCGAACTTGCGCGCCTTGGCGATCTCTTCCTGGGCGCGGCGGCGGATGTTCTCGTTCTCCGCCAGGGCCCTCAGCAGCTGCTCATGGGTCGCCGCCGCCCTGGCCTGGGCCTCGGCGAGCTCCGCCTTCAGGGCCTCGAGAGCCGCCGGGTCGCCCGCCTGGCCGGCGGCCGCTTCGCCCACGGGCTGGTCGCCCTCGGACTGGCCCGCACCGGGCATCGCCCCGGCCGGGGCGGCCTGCCCCGATCCCGTCCCCCCGCCGGCCGGCGCGGGAGTGGGTTCCGGGGCGGCCTGGGAGCCGGCGCGGGGATACGCGGAACCCGGCGCATTGCCCTGGGCGGCGCCGAAGGAGGAGGCGGGAGCCTCGGGCCCCGGCCCGGCGCCCTCACCGGGCTGGCGGTCGGAAAAGTAGGGTTCGGGTCGATTGTTGTCCGGGCCTTGCGTCATGTCGATCGTGTGGCTCTCTCGATTGGCTTGCTTGATTTCGGTTATTTGCGGTGCTCTGATTGACGAAATGGGGGGGCCGGAGCCGATTTCAAGGCGCGGGCAGGTTCGATTCCGCCATTTGGCGGACCTTCCCGTCGTCTTTCCCCTCCCGGCCGCATGGCCACCCCGCCAGATGGCGGGCAACCAGCGCGCCCAGGGCCCGGATGAAGCCCGGGTCCCCGTTCGGGCAGTCGAGGTAGCGCAGGCGCCTGCCGCCCGCGGCGAGGAAGGAGTTTCTTCCCTCGATCGCGATTTCCTCGAGCGTCTCGAGACAGTCGGCCACGAAGCCGGGACAGGTGACATCCACATGGGCCACGCCCCGCCGGGCCAGCGCGACCAGGCTGGCATCGGTATAGGGCTCCAGCCACTTCGCGCGGCCGAAGCGGGACTGGAACGAGAGGGTCCACTGGTCGTCGCCGAGGCCGAGGCGCCGCGCCAGCAGGCGGGCGGTCAGCTCGCACTCGTCCCGGTAGGGGTCGCCGAGCCGGATCGCGCGCTCGGGCACGCCGTGAAAGCTCATGAGCAGGTGGTCCGGCCGCCCGTCCGCGGTCCAGCGGGCGAGGATCCGGGCAGCAAGCGCATCCAGGCATGCCCCGTCGTCCGGGAAGCTGCGGATCGTGCGCAGCTCCGGCTGGTCCCGCCAGCGACCCAGTTCCGCGAAGACCGCGTCGCAGGCGCTCGCCGTGGTGGTGGCGCTGTACTGCGGGTACATCGGGACGACAAGGAGCCGGTCCACCCCCGAGTCGCGCATCGAGCGCAGGACCGCGGGCACCGAGGGATTGCCGTAGCGCATCGCGAACTCCACCTCGAGCTCGAAGCCCTGCTCGCCGAGCAGCCCTCGCAGCAGGCTCGCCTGGCGCCGGGTATTGACCAGCAGGGGCGAGCCCTCGTCGGTCCAGACCTGCCGGTACTTCCGCGCCGAGCGTGCCGGCCGGGTGCGCAGCACCACGCCGTGGAGGATCGGCAGCCAGGCCGCCCGGGGGATCTCGACGATCCGGGGGTCGGAGAGGAACTCGGCGAGGTAGCGACGAACCGCGGCCGGCTCCGGCTCGTCCGGCGTCCCGAGCTGCACCAGCAGGACGCCGCAGCGCGCGCGACCGGGGGATGGGGACGGGGGGCAGGGCTCCGGCCGCGCGGGGCGGCTCATGAGCCGCTACCGTGGGAGGCGCCCAGGGCGCCACCGGAGCCGCTGAGCGCGCTCGACATGAGCCGGGCGGTGATGTCCACGATCGGGATCACGCGGTCGTAGGCCATGCGAGTGGGGCCGACCACCCCGAGGGTTCCGACGACGCGGCCATCGGCCTCGTAGGGAGCGACGACGATGCTCAGCTCCTCCATCGGCACGAGGTCGGATTCGCCCCCGATGAAGATCTGCACGCCCTCGGCGCGCCCGGAGGCCTCGAGGAGCCTGGCGAGCCGCGTCTTCTGCTCGAACAGGTCGAAGAGCCCCCGCAGCCGCGACATGTCCTGGGCGAGGTCCGAGATGTCGAGCAGGTTGCGCTCGCCGCTGATCACTACCGGCTCGGCTTCCTCGGACAGGGCGGCATCGCTCGCCTCGACGGCATCCCGCATCAGGCCGGCGATCTCGCTCCTCAGCGCGATCAGCTCGGACTTCAGGCGCTCGCGGATCTCGTCGAAGTGCAGCCCCGCATAGTTGCGGTTGAGGTAATTGGCCGCCTCGACCAGTTCGTCCTGGCTGAACTTGCGGTCGGCCTGGATGATCCGGTTCTGGACGTCGCCCTCGGGCGTGACGATGATGAGGAGGTAGCGGTAGTCCGACAGCCGCATGAACTCGATCTGGCGGAATACCGACGAGCGGCGCGGCGTGCGCACCACCCCGGCGAACCGGGACAGGCTGGACAGCAGCGATGCCGCCGACGACATCAGGCGCGAGGGGTCGTCCACCCGCAGCTTGGCCGAGAACGCCGACGCCTGCTCGGGGCCGAGCGGCTCGACCTGCAGCAGGGTATCGACGAAGAAGCGGTAGCCCGCGGGTGTGGGCACACGCCCGGCCGACGTATGCGGGCTGGCGATCAGCCCCATCTCCTCGAGGTCGGCCATCACGTTGCGAATGGTGGCCGGCGAGAGGTCCAGGCCCGAATGACGGGCGAGCGTGCGCGAACCCACCGGCTGCCCGTCGGCGATGTACCGCTCGACCAGGGACTTGAGCAGGGTCTTGGCGCGACGATCCAACATTTCCATCTCATTGTCCACAAACCGGACTGTAACGTGCAAGCCGCCGTCCGGGAGCACCCGTACGCGGGCGTCACGGTCGGCTTCCGGCGGCGCCGGGCGAACGCCGGGCGCGCGTTTCAGGCGGCGGCCGGCCCCGCGCCCGGATCCGCGTCGCCGGGGTCGCCGCCGCGACCCTGCCCCGCGGCTTGCGCCGGGCCGGCATTCGGCCGCTGGCCGGGCGCCTCCTGCTGCCGCTCGTGGGCGGAATGGCCGCGCAGCGACTCCGCGGCGGACTTCCGCTGCGGCGCCGCCGCCTGCCCCGCGCCGTTGCCGCCGGCATCCGCCGGACGCTCGTTGCCGTTGCGACGCTGCGAGCCCTCCGCGTCGAGGGTGGCGCGCGGGATCAGCGACAGCAGCTGCCAGCCCGGCCGCAGCACCGGGTGGCCGTCGGCGAGGAAGGGCTTCAGCTTGCCGCGCGGGTCGATGCCGAGGAGCGGAATGAAATCGCCGGGCAGCGAGTCCCGATACTCCTTGAACCCGAAGGTCTCGGTCATCTTGGTCAGGCGGAACTCCGCGCCTTCGGCCACCAGGCGGGCCCATTCGCCATAGGTGAAATCCGGCCCGAAGAGCTTCGGCACCCGCAGGCTGCCGGCCAGCTCCTTCATGTGGCTCGCCCGTTCCTCGTCGGTCTGCATCACGAACACGGCATCGGCACCGAGGTCGGGCCGGAAATGCAGGGCCGCCAGCGTGTTCTGGTCGCGCTCGGGCGACATCCCGAAGAGGTAGCCGATGCTGCCGTAGTCGAGGTGCATCTCGGCATGGTCGGAAACGATGCGCCCGAAGTAGGCGTCGAAACCCGCCATTCGCGCCTGGCGCACCTCGCTCCAGTCGGTATCGGCAAAGAGCACGCCGTAGCCCGCATTCTTGAGCTTGCGGGCGAAGGCGCGGTTGGGCTCGGTCGCGCCCACGATGATGATGTCGCGCGGATCGGGATTGGCGAGCCCCAGCCGGTTGGCGAGGCGGCCGGCGGTCGCGCTCTGCAGCACCACGGTCGCGATGATGACGGAGAAGGTTACCGGCACCACCTGCTCGGCGCCCTCGATGCCGCGCCGCTGCAGGTCGAGCGCGAAGAGGGACGCGACCGAGGCTGCCACGATGCCGCGCGGCGAGATCCAGCTCACCAGCAGCTTCTCGCGCAACGTGAGCCGCGACAGGAAGGTGCTGCCGAACACGGCGATCGGGCGGATCACGAACATCACGGCGATGAGGAAGAGCGGCAGCCCCCAGTTCAGCTGGCGGAAATCGGCGAAATCGAGGCGTGCGGCGAGCACGATGAACAGCACTGCCACGAGCAGCAGCGTGAGGCTCTCCTTGAAGTCGAAGATGTCGTCGACATTGACCTGGCGCATGTTGGTGAGCGCCATGCCCATGACGGTGACCGCCAGCAGGCCCGACTCGTGCGCGAAATGGTTCGCGACCGCGAAGCTCGCCAGCACGAAGGCGAGCGCGACCACGTTGCGCAGGTACCAGGGAACGAGGTTCCGGCGCAGCAGGAAGGCCAGCCCGAACGCGCCCACCAGCCCGCATGCCATGCCCGAGGCGACCAGCCAGGCGATCGCGACCCAGATCGAATCGAACGACTGCGTGCGGATGAACTCCGCCACCAGCACCGCGAGCATGGCGCCGAGCGGATCGACGATGATGCCCTCCCAACGCAGCGTGTTGGCCACGCTCGGCACCGGCCTGATCGCCCTCAGCATGGGCACGACCACCGTCGGCCCCGTCACGGAAAAGATGGCGCCGAGCAGCGCGGAGACCGGCCACGACAGCGCCAGCAGGTAATGGGCGGCGATCGCCACGAGGACGAAGGTGATCGCGGCCCCCAGGAGACTCAGTCCCCAGACCGCCGGCCCGATGCCGCGCAAGTCCGTCCAGCGCAGCGTCATGCTGCCTTCGAACAGGATGATGGCGACCGAGAGCGAGACGAGCGGGAACAGCGCCTCGCCGAGGACGAGGTCGGGATCGAGCACGCCCGCCACCGGACCCGCCACGATCCCGATCAGCAGCAGGAAGAGGATCGAGGGCAGCTTGAAGCGCCAGGCGAGCCAATGGGAAAGCGCTCCCAGCACGATGACGCCGGCCATCAGGATCTGCATCGGTGTACCTCCTGGTCGTCGCGGCCGGATCGCCCGCCGGGCCGCTGGCCGTCCAGCGCCGCTACGCGATTACACGGTCGCCGCGGCCCGCCGACAGGGGCGCCATTCTATACTGGCCCGACGGGCAAGCCCGGCGGCGCTGGTTCATCCCCGACACCTCCTTCGGAGCCGCAAGACATGTACCGATCCATCCTGGTGGTCAGCGACGGTTCGCCCCTGTCCGAAAAGGCGGTCAAGGCCGGCCTGCGCATGGCGCGCGACTTCGGCGCGAAGGTGACGGCGCTCAATGTCCAGCCCCCCTACCAGCCGCCGATCGCCGGCGAAGTACCGGCGGCCTTCCTCCACAATCCCACCGAGTACGACAAGCTCGTGCGCGAAGCCTCGTCCAGGATCCTCGACGAGATCGCGAAGCAGGCGGCCGCGCTTGGCGTCCCCTGCGAGACGGTCAGCGAGTTCGACCACTCGGTCTACAAGGCGATCATCCGCGTCGCCAAGACCCGTCGCTGCGACCTCATCGTCATGGCCTCGCACGGCTATGGCGGGATCAAGGGCCTGCTCCTCGGCAGCGAGACCGCCAAGGTCCTCAACCACTGCCAGATCCCGGTGCTCGTCCACCGTTGAGCCGGCCGCGGGACCTGCCCGGGTCGGCGTGCCCGCGCGCGCCCGCCGGCGGCGGCGCGCCGCACGCCGATATGGTCTAATCGCGCGCATGAAGACCGCGTCCCCCTTTCGCTGCGTGGCGCTGATCGGCCGCTACCAGACGGCCGGCCTGGGGGCGACCCTCTCCGCCATCACGCGCTTCCTCAGCGACCGGGGCGTCGAGGTGCTCCTCGAGGCGGACACCGCCGGGTCGGTGCACGACCCGCTCGCGAAAAGCGCGAGCATGGACGAGATCGGCCGGACCGCCGACCTCGCGGTCGCGGTCGGCGGCGACGGCACCATGCTGGGCGTCGCCCGCCGCCTCGCACCGGACGGGGTACCGCTGGTCGGCATCAACCATGGCCGGCTCGGCTTCATCACCGACATCTCCCTCGATGCCTGGCGTTCCGCGCTCGGCGCGATCCTCGACGGCAAGTTCGATGCCGAGGACCGCACGCTCATCACGGCACGCGTGGTGCGCGACGGCGAGACGGTCTGGTCGGACCTGGCGCTCAACGACGTGGTCGTGAACCGCTCCTCGCGCTCGGGCATGATCGAGCTCGAGGTCGCGGTGGACGGGGTCTTCATGTACAGCCAGCGCGCCGACGGCCTGATCGTCGCCACGCCGACCGGCTCGACCGCCTACGCGCTGTCGGCCAACGGGCCCATCCTGCATCCGCGCCTCGCGGGGCTCGCCATGGTGCCGGTCGCCCCGCAGTCGCTCTCGAACCGGCCGATCGTCCTGCCCGAGGACGTCGAGGTCCGCATCCGCGTCGTGGACGGACGCGAGCCGCGCGTGAGCTGCGACATGCAGATCTTCAGCGACCTGCAGAGCGGCGACGACATCATCGTGGCGCGCGCCCCGTTCGTCGTGCGCTTCCTCCATCCCCTGGGCTACAGTTATTTCGCCACGCTGCGCAGCAAGCTGTACTGGCACGAGTTCCCCATCCTGCATCCGAAGAGCTCCTGAGTCCTTCGCCGCGATGTTGGAAAGCATTCGACTGCGCGACTTCGTCATCATCGATGCGGCCGAGGTCGAGTTCGGCGAGGGCTTCTGCGTCCTGACGGGCGAGACCGGCGCCGGCAAGTCCATCCTGGTCGATGCGCTCGGCCTCGCGCTCGGCGCACGGGCCGACGCCGGCACGGTGCGCCAGGGCGCGGCCCGCGCCGACATCACCGCCTGCTTCCGGATCGACGACGACGTGGCGCAATGGCTCGCCGAGCGCGAGCTCGACGGGGACGAGGACCGGGTGCTGCTGCGCCGCGTCGTCGAGGCCGACGGCCGCAGCAAGGCGTTCGTCAACGGGCATCCCGCCACGGCCGCGATGCTGCGCGAGATCGGCGCTCGCCTCATCGAGATCCATGGCCAGCATGCGTCGCAGTCGCTGCTGCGGCCGGAGGGCCAGCGCGCCCTGCTCGATGCGCACGCCGGCCTCGGCACGCTGGTGCGCGAGACCGGGCAGGCATGGGCCCGCCTGCGTGAAGCGCGCGCCGAACTCGAGGCGGCCGAGGCGGCGAGCCGTGACCTCCAACTCGAGCGCGAGCGCATCGCGTGGCAGGTGGACGAGCTGGCCCGGCTGGAGCCCGCCGAAGGCGAATGGCAGTCCCTCACCGAGGACCATGCCCGTCTCTCGAATGCCGCCGAGCTGATCGATGCCGCCCAGCAGGCGAGCGACGCGCTGGCGGGCGAGGACGACGCGGTCTCCACCCGGCTGCACCGCATCCTCTCCCGCCTGCGGGGCCTCCTCGATGCGGATCCGCGCCTCGCCGACGTCGTGGAGATGCTCGACAGCGCGGCCATCCAGGTCGACGAGGCGGCCTCGGAGCTTGCGAGCTACGCCAGCCGGATCGACCTCGACCCGCAGCGGCTCGAGTCCGTCGACCAGAGGCTGTCCGCCCTGCACTCCACCGCCCGCAAGCTGCGCCTCGAACCGGAGTCGCTTGCCGCCGAGCTCGAGCGCCTGCGCGCCGAGCTCGACCGCCTCGATCGGGCCCAGGACCAGGACGCGCTGCGCCAGCGCGTCGCTGCGGCCCAGGCGGACTACGATGCGCGCGCCGGCGCGCTGTCGGCCAAGCGCAAGGCCGCCGTGCGGCGCCTCGAGCGACAGGTGACCGAGGCGATCCGCGAATTCGGCATGACGGGCGGGCGGCTTCGCATCGTGGTCGAGCCCTGCGAGCCCGGCCCGGGCGGCATCGACCGGGTGGAGTTCCTGGTCGCAGGCCATGCCGGGGTGGAGCCGCGGCCGATCGGTCGGGTGGCCTCTGGCGGCGAGCTCTCGCGGGTGGCCCTGGGCATCGCGGTCAGCGCGGCCGAGGCGAACCCGGTCCCGACGCTCATCTTCGACGAGGCCGACGCGGGCGTCGGCGGGGCGGTCGCCGACGCGATCGGCGCCCGCATGCGCGCCCTCGGCGAATCGCGCCAGGTGCTGTGCGTCACCCACCTGCCGCAGGTCGCCGCGCGCGCGCATCACCAGTACCGGGTGAGCAAGTCCACGCGCGCTTCGACCACGACGAGCCGGATCGGGAAGGTCGAAGGGGAAGAGCGGGTCGAGGAGATCGCGCGCATGCTCGGCGGCGCGAAACTCACGGGCGCCGGCCGGGAACACGCGCGGGAACTGCTCGCCGCGCGCCGCTAGCACGGCGGCGGCGCGGACCCATCACTCGTGGGCGCGGCAGTCGGGCTTGTTGCAGTAGCCGTACAGCGCCAGGGAATGGTCCTGCAGCGTGAAGCCCCGGGAAACGGCGATCTCGCGCTGCCGGCGCTCGATCTCCTCGTCGAAGAACTCCTCGACGCGGCCGCAGCGCAGGCACACGAGGTGGTCGTGGTGGTCGCCGTGGTCGAGCTCGAATACGGCCTTGCCGGACTCGAAATTGCTGCGCTTGAGCAGGCCGGCCTGTTCGAACTGGGTCAGCACCCGGTACACGGTCGCCAGGCCGATCTCGTGCTTGTCGGCGAGGAGCTCCTTGAAGACGTCCTCGGCGCTCATGTGGCGCTGACGGCCGGACTGGAAGACTTCGAGGATCTTCAGGCGCGGCAGCGTCGCCTTGAGACCTGCGCTCTTGAGTTCGGAGGCTTCGGGCATGGATCGGGGTCGCTCGCTGTCCGCCATGGCGGCGGCACCTTGTGTTCGTGAGCGAGGGTCCAGGCCCGGACCGACGCTCGTCTGCACGGGAACGCTTATCATAAGCGCTTTCCTCATCCAGCCAGCCTATATCGACATTGCCATGCCGGATACCCGCATAGCGGCACGCCAGCCGGCCCGACCGGGCACAGCCGGCATCGCCCTGGTGATCGCGCTGGCGGCGACAACCCTGCTGGGCGCCTGCGCGTCGCGGGACTCGAGCCGCAGCGGCATCTTCGAGCCGCATCGCTTCGACATCCCCCAGGGCAACTACATCACGGGCGAGATGCTCGACCGGGTGCGCCCGGGCATGAGCCCCGAGCAGGTGCGATTCGCCCTCGGCTCGCCGCTGCTCGTGGACGTGTTCGCGCCCCAGCGCTGGAACTACGTATTCCGCTACCTGCACGCCAACGGTGACGCCGAGCTGCGGCGGGTGGTCGTCGTCTTCGAGAACGGCCGCGTCGCGAAGATCGATGCGGATCCGTTGCCGCAGGTCGAGAATCCCGGCGACCCGGCCCTGCCCGGCTATCGTCCGCCGGACGACGCCTGAGCCGCGGCCATCGAGGGAGAACATCATGTCACGCCTGAAGGTTGCGATTGCCGGTGCCACCGGCCGGATGGGCCGGATGCTGGTCGAGGCCGCGCTGGACGCGGACGACATCGAGCTTGCCGGCGCGCTCGAGGTCGCGGGCAATCCGGCGATCGGCCGCGATGCCGGCGAGTTCCTCGGACGCAGCACGGGCGTGTCCATCAGCGCCAGCATCGACGAGGTCCTCGCGAACGCCGACTTCCTCATCGACTTCACCCGCCCCGCCGGGACGCTCGCGCACCTCGAGTCCTGCGTGCGCCACCGGGTGGGCGCCGTCATCGGCACGACCGGCTTCGACGATGCGGGCCGCCTCGCGATCGAGTCGGCGGCCAGGACGGTGCCGATCGTCTTCGCGCCCAACATGAGCGTCGGCGTCAATGTCACCTTCAAGCTGCTCGAGCTCGCGGCGCGCATCCTGTCCACCGGCTACGACATCGAGGTCATCGAGGCGCACCACCGGCACAAGGTGGATGCGCCTTCCGGCACCGCGCTACGCATGGGCGAGGTCATCGCCCAGGCCCTCGGGCGCAACCTCGACGAGGTCGGCGTGTTCGCGCGCCACGGCGTCACGGGCGAGCGCGATCCCTCCTCGATCGGCTTCGCGACGATCCGCGGCGGCGACATCGTCGGCGACCATACCGTGCTCTTCGCCGGCATCGGCGAGCGCATCGAGATCACGCACCGGTCGGCGAGCCGGGTCACCTACGCTCATGGCGCCCTGCGCGCCTGCCGTTTCCTCGCCGGGCGCGAGAACGGGCTCTTCGACATGCAGGACGTGCTCGGCCTGAGATAGGCGCGTGCCCCGGGGCGGCCGCCCGGCCGGCCCCCTCGACCGTCCATCGTCCGGGCGGCTGCCGGTCCGTCGATGACCGGGTGAAATCCCCCGCATAACACCGATAAGTCCTTCCATGCCGGGGAGCGGTACGAAGGACACCCGTGTCGCATCCGCCCTCCGGCCGCCTCCAGGCGGCCGCCGGAAATCGCCCGCGTCTCGCCGCCATCGCGATCGCCCTCGCATGCCTCGTCCCGCACGCCGCGCCGGCGAACGCGGAGGACGAGGCGACGATCCGTCGCGCCGCGGAGCTGATCAACAACATCCGGGCGCGGCTCGACGCCTGCGGGGAGAAAGGGATGCTGGCGGTCGGCGGGACGGCGGCGGCGGGCGGGAGCGCATCGATGGCGCCCTCACGCATCGGCGCGCGTCCGCAACTGCGCTGGAATCCCCTCCTCGCGAAGGCGGCGAGGGCGCATTCCGAATCGATGGCCACGGAAGGCTACTTCGACCATGTCGACAGCCGCGGACGCACCGTCGGCGCGCGCGCCCGCGAGGCCGGCTATCGCTACAGGGTCGTGGGCGAGAACCTCGCCGCGGGGCATCCATCGATCGAGGAGGCGATTCGCGGCTGGCTCCTGTCCGACAGCCACTGCCGCAACCTGATCGATCCGCGCTTCACCGAGTTCGGCATCGCGCGGGTGACGAGCCCGAACGGCGACGACCGCTACGGCGCCTACTGGACCCTGGTCCTCGGCATGCCCCAGGGCGCGCAGGTCGCCAGCGCGCGTTGAAGGTGGAACGCGGGCGGCCGCTCAGCGTCCGTCGCGCATGCCCCCCGTTCCGCCGAACCGCCCGCGCAGCCGATCGCACGGATCGGGGCGGGATGCGGGCGGCACGATGCGCCTGGCGTCGAAGTCGCCCTCCTCGGCACCGGCCTCGACGAATCCGACCGTGAAGATGCGCGCGGCGGGCTGCGCCGCGCGCAGGTGCGCCGGCACGCCATGGTCGCGCCGCACATGCCCGTTGCCCGCGATCAGCACGACCTGCCTTGCGCCTTCGGCGCGAGCGGCGAGCATGGCCTGTGCCAGGCTCGCGTCGCGACTGCGCTGCGCGAGCGCCATCGCCGCGATCCGCGCCTCCGGGACGAGCCCGCAGTGCCCCTGGCGCACCGCCTCCGCGAGCGCCGCATCGCCGGCCGGGGTCCAGCCCGCCGGCGGCGGCTCCGCACCCGAGGGGTCGCGCGCGATGCGCATCGCGTCCGCGCGCGACAGGTTGCCGGCGCGTACCTCCCACCCCCGCTCGAGCGCGAGCTCGATCAGCGGTCCGTACGCTTCGAAATCCCAGGCATCGAATGCGAAGCCGCCCGCGCGCGCCAGCGCGCGCGCCGCCTCGGGGCCGCGGGCATCCGGATGCGCGGCGCGCCACCTGGCAATGGCCGCCCGGTGCTCCCGGTCGAACTGCTCGAACACGAGCGCGCGCGACGGCCCGGCCGGCAGCGCGCGCAGCCATGCGAGCCGCAGCGCATGGCCCTCGCGATTGTCGTGGACTTCGCCGAGCAGGAGATAGTCGGCCGACAGCGCCGCGTCGGGAAGCGTACCGGCGACGGGCCCCAGCGCGCACGCCCCGACGCCGGCGAGACCGGCGGCGCCCAGCATCGCCAGCAGGCCGCGCCGGGATGTCACCATGCGCGGGCGCGCCCGCCGAAGCAATGGACCCGGCTCAGTGGCGCGTCACCCAGCCGAGCAGGGGCGCCCAGGTTTCGCGATCGGCCTCGATGCGCCTGGACGGCACGTCGAACACGGTCATGCCATGGGCGGCGAGATGCACGTAGTTGTGCGTGTTGCGGAGGTAGCCGGCAACGTCGATCTGCATGTGCGACAGGCAGCGCGCGAGCTCGTCGGCCGCCTTGGTGCGCGGATCGACGCGCATGCCGACGACGCGCACGCGCTTGCGGAACTCCGAGGCATTCGGATAGGCGCTGCGCAGCGACTTGAGGAAGTCCTCCGTCGCCACCACGTCGAACAGCGACGGCGCGACGGGAACGAGGATCTTGTCCGCCACGCGCACGATGTCGGCCACCTTGGCCTCGCTGATCTGCGCGGGCGTATCGAGGACGACATGGGTAACGCCCTTCGGCGGCCGGGCCACGACACCGTTGATCTCCCAGGTCTCGATCTGCGGCAGTCCCTTCGGCCTCAGGCGCAACCAGTACTTCGCGGATTCCTGCCGGTCGATGTCGCCCAGCATGGTGCGCGCGCCGCTGGCTGCGAAGTATCCGGCGAGATTGGTCGCGAGCGTCGTCTTGCCGACACCGCCTTTGGGATTCAGTACCGCGACAACGGGCATAGGTCTCTACTCCTCGGCTCAGCGATCGGACCGGGCGCCATGCGGGCCGCCGGGGTCTCTCTTGTGGTCTGTCGGGGTCGTCCGATTCGGCAACTCCCGTCTCGGAGTCCGGCAGATAGTAGCAAAGCAGGCATGGAGCGCGCGAGACTTGCGCGGCCGGCACGCATCAGCGCGACGCGATCCGCTCGAGCGCATCGAGCACCATGCCCGTCGACAACAGCTCGGGCAGCACCTGCGGCTCGCCGCCCGTGCCGTCGTAGAGCAGGTAGAGCGGCACCCCGTTGCGTCCGTGTCGCGCGAGCTCGGCGGTGATCGCGGGATCGCGGCGCGTCCAGTCGGCGCGCATCAGGCGCACCCCGTGCGCATCGAACGCCTCGCGCACGCTGTCGGCGTCGAGCACCATGAGCTTGTTCGCCTGGCAGGTCACGCACCACGCCGCCGTGAAGTCGACGAAAACCGGTTCGCCCGCTGCGAGCGCGGCCGCGAGCCTTTCGTTCGACCAGGGCTGCCATTCGACGTCGCCGCTCGCGGTCGCGTCGAGCGGCGCGGGCGTGCGATTCGCGCCGTGCCATGCGAGCGCGAGCGCGCCGCCGATGCAGGCGATGGCAGCGAGCGCGGCAAGGCCGCGCGATCCCGCCCGCACGCCTCGCTGCCCGAAGCGGCCCCAGGCCCAGAGCCCCGCGGCGAGCAGGATCGCGGCGATCGCGAAGCCCAGTACCGCATCGACGCCGCCCTGCTTGCCGAGCACCCAGGCGAGCCAGGCGGCGGCCGCGTACATCGGGAACGCGAGGAACTGCCGCAGGCTCTCCATCCAGCGTCCCGGCCGGGGGAGCAGTCGCAGCCAGCCCGGCAGGCAGCCCAGCACGACGTAGGGAGCGGCCATCCCGAGTCCCAGCGCGGTGAACACGGCGAACGCCTGCGGCGCCGGCTGGGTGAGCGTGTAACCGAGGGCGGGACCCATGAAGGGCGCCGTGCACGGCGTCGCCACCAGCACGGCCAGTCCGCCCGAGGCGAACGAGGACCAGGCGGGATGGCGCTCGTCGATGCGGTCGAGCGCTCCGATGCGGGTGAGCGAGGCGCCGAACTCGTAGGCGCCGGAAAGGCTGAGTCCTATCGCGACGAAGAGCAGGCCCATCGCCGCGACGAAGACGGGCGACTGCAGCTGGAAGCCCCAGCCGACGGCCGCGCCGCCGGCGCGCAGCGCGAGCAGGATCGCCGCGAGCAGCCAGAACGAGACGACCACGCCCAGCGCGAACCAGCCCGCGCCGTGCCGCACCCGGCGACGCGCGGCGGCATCCAGCCTGTCGCCGCCGGCGCCCTGCCCGGCGAAACCGAGGATCTTCAGGCCGATGACCGGAAAGACGCAGGGCATGAGGTTGAGGATCAGCCCGCCGGCAAAGGCGAACCCGAGCGCCATGGCGAGCATCGGGAGCGGGCCCCCGGCGACCGGCGAGGATCCGGCGGCCGCCGCGTCGCCACGGGCGACCGTCCCGAGCCCGGCGGCATCGCGCAGGCGGGCGCCGAGCAGGGAACCGGGCCCGGCCTCGTCCAGTTGCACCGGGACGCCCTCGACGACGGCAAGCAGCTCGCCCCCCTCGAGCGGCACGGGATTGCCCGCCACCACGGCGAGCGGCCGGGCGCCGTCGGCGGCCACGAGCACGCCGTCGACCGGCGCGGTGCGCTGGTCGGCGGGACGGGCGCGCCAGTCGTCGTCGAGCCGGATCTCGAGGCGCCGGCGCCCGTCCGCAAGACGGTAGAGCCGTTGCGGCGCCGCGGCCACGACTGCGCCTTCGACATGCGGGAAGAACTCCACGACCGCGTCGGGGCCACCTGCGCCCTCCGGGACCAGGATCGAGAGCCTGCCCTGCTCGTCCACATGGTAGTCGGCGGGCACCGCCGCGCCGGGCGAGCGCGCGGCGGCACGCTCGAACAGCGGCAGGTGCGGACCGGGACCGGAGGTGCCGTCGCGCGCGACGGGCAGCGTGAGCTCGAGCTTCGCCTCCCCGGGGATGCAGACGTCGCGGCAGACCAGCCAGCTCGCGACCACGTCGAACCGCACCGAGCCGGCCTCGATGCGCTCGGGCACCTCGACTCGCCGGGGCAGCACGATCTCGTCCTCGTAGCCGTAGTTCGCGAGCGGCGGAATCAGGATGCGGGCGGGCGCGGGCCATTCGATCGGTCCGGCCCGGAAGCCCTCCGGCAGGCTCGGCTCGAACTGGGTCGGCAGGCCGGAATCGCCCGGGTTGCGCCAGTAGGTGTGCCAGTGGGGATCGTGCCTGAGGCGCAGCCCGAGGCGCAGCGGCTGGCCGGGCACGACCGCGTCGCGGTCGGCGACGAGCTCGGCCTCGACCGCGTCAACCCGCACCGGCGCGGCGCTCGCCGGGCGCGTCGCGAGAAGCTCGGGCAGGAGGAGGAGAAGCGCCGGGAGGAGAATGGCAAGCAGGCGGCCGACCACCCGGACCGGGCCACCCTGGACACGATACATCGACATGCGCTCCGGGAACGGGCTCGCCCCGCATTTTACGCGGCCGGCCCGACCCTCGCCCCGCGGGGCGCCGTCCACCCGGTCGTCGGGGCCGCGGCGCTGGTCGCCCGGGCAAGGCCATGGGCCCGGCCCGAACAGGGTAAGATCGGTTCCCTGGCGCGCCCGGGCGCTGTCCGCCGCGGGTCCGCCCGCTTGCTTGACCCACCGATAGGCCCTTTCTAACATCCGGCATGGACCAGGAAATCGCCGCGCTCGACGAGCGCCTCCAGCGGCTGCTCGAGCTGTCGCAGCGCCTCACCGAGGAGAACGGCCGCCTCCGCGCCGAGCTCGAACGGCTCCAGGCCGAACGCGAGCGAATCGAATCCGAGCGGGAGCGCCTGCGCGGGCGAATGAACGAAGCGCGGGCGCGCGTCGAGGCGGCACTGGCCCGCCTCCCGCTCGGCACGCCGCCCGCCGAAGCGGCCGCCGCAGAGCCGCCGGCCGACTGAGCATCGCCCCGCCCCGCCGAACCGGACCCCGCGCAAGGATTCCCGATGAAGCAGATCGAAGTGAAGATTTTCGACCGCAACTACACGCTCGCGGTCGAGGAAGGCAGCGAGGAGCGGCTGATGCAGGCCGTCGAGATGGTCGATGCGCGGATGCGCCAGATCAAGGGCGCGGGCAAGCTCGGAAGCCTCGACCGCATCGCGGTGCTGGCCGCGTTGCAGTTCGCCAACGAGATCCTCGGCATTCGCGAGGAAGCCGCCAATGCACGCGCGGAGGCGATCGCCGCGGCACCGGAATCGCTGCAGCGGCTGCGGCGCATGAACGAGGCCGTCGAGGCGGAAATCCGCAGGCAGGAAAGCCTCTTCTGAGCGTCGCGCACGGCCCGTTGCATCGGACCTTCGATTAGCCCGCGGTGCGATGGGGGATGGTCATTGGCGACGCAATTGCGCGTACAATCGAACCAGCCCTGCGGTGTTCGATACGGTCATATATTCCTTGACCAATGTACGCATCAAGGTTGCGGTTCGTGAGCCTCGCTGTTGTGAGCGTCCATCCGGACGCACCTGATGCGAGGACTACCGCGGCCGATCTGAACTGTTTGGTTCAGGATGCTGGCCGACCGGCACTGGCGGGGCTTTTCCCATCGTGAACTACTGGCTCATGAAGTCGGAGCCGGACGAGTGCTCGATCGACGATGCGCTCGCGGCGCCCGAATCCACGGTCGACTGGACCGGCGTGCGCAATTACCAGGCGCGCAACTTCATGCGCGACGCGATGCGCCCCGGCGACGGCGTCCTCTTCTACCACTCGAGCTGCCCGCAGCCGGGCATTGCCGGCATCGCCGAGATCGCCTCGACGACCGAGCCCGACCCGACGCAGTTCGATCCCGATTCCCCCTACTACGACCCGCGCAGCAGCCGCGATGCGCCGCGCTGGCTGATGCTCAAGGTGCGCGCCCTGCGCAAGACGCGCCTGCTCGGGCTCGACGAGATGCGCGCCGACCCTGCCCTGGCCGACATGATCGTGCTGAGGCGCGGCAACCGGCTGTCGATCACGCCGGTCACCGACTCCGAGTGGCGTCACATCCTCGCGCTCCTCGACTGACGGGGCCGGCACCGGGGCCGGCCGCGCTGGTCGTCGGACGAAGCTGTCGTACACTCGCCGGATTCGACGACGAGAAACCATGCACCAGCCGATGCTCCGCCTGACGCTCGCCGCCCTGGTGGCCGGCGCGCTCGCCGCCTGCAGCAACGACGGCGATCCCGCGCCCCCACCCACCAACATCACCGCCACGCCCGGCGACGGACGCATCGTGCTCGCATGGGATGCCCAGCCCGGCGTGGAGTACTGGATCTTCGGCGCCGCCGACCCCAACGTCACGGTCGACAACTGGATCACCATGCCCGCAAGCTTCAGCGTGATCCGCGGCCGCAGCCCGCAGCCCGTCTGCGCGCTCGAGAACGGCACCACGTACTGGGCGACGATCAATGCGCGCACGGGAACCGCGGAAGGCGGCCCGGGGTCTCCCTCCGTCAGCGCCACGCCGCGGCTCGCCGGCGAGACGTGGACGACGACGACGCTCGGCACGCCCGTCAATGCGCTCGGCTTCGCGCTCGTCGATCGCTGCCGTACGGTCAACGCCGTCACCGATAACGAGCGCCCCGCCACCGGCCTCTTCATCGCGGTCGGCGACGCGGCGAGCATCCATACCAGCCCCGACGGGGTGAACTGGACGAAGCAGCCGGTCGATCCGGCCTTCACCGGCGACCTCTACGCCGTCGATGTCTTCACCCGCAGGCCCGGCAACCTGCGCGACCTCGAGCAGACCTGGCTCGCCGTCGGTGCCGAGACCGCCACGCTGCGCAGCTACAACGGGGTCGACTGGATCCTCAGCGCGGCACCGGTACCCGGTACCCGGACCCTGCGCTCGCTCACGCACCGGTTCGAGACTTTCGTCGGCGTCGGCGACGGCGGGCGCATCGCGGTCACGAGCAACACGACGCAGTGGTTCGAGCGCGAGTCGCCCACGACGGAGAACCTGAACTTCGTCACCTACGACAACGGCAGCTTCCTCGCGGTGGGCGACAACGGCACCCTGCTGATGAGCGGGGACGCGACGGGCTGGTCCCGCATCGACATCGGCACCACCGCCCGGCTGCGCGGGGCCGCCTACGGCAACAACAACACCAACCCCGGCAGCGCGGGCCATGAGGAAATCGACACCTGGGTGGTCGTCGGCGAGGGTGGCACGGTCGCGATCAGCCGCAACAACGGCCGCAGCTGGCAGCTGCAGGCGTTGCCCGGGGCGCCGAATCTCGTGGGGGTGGGCTACACGACCGCCTTCATCGCCGTGGACGACACCGGTGGCGTCTGGCGCAGCATCGACGGCGCCAGCTGGGACGGCCCGATCGCGAGCGGTCTCGGGCAGGTGGAGATCGTGAGCGGCCTCAGCGAGTACGGCATTCTCGGGGCGCTCCCCGGCGGACGGGTCGCGGCCAGCTTCTGAGGCCTCGCCCCATCGCGGGACGCCGCCGGGCATCCCGCCACGCGCCTAGCCCTGCAGGGCCTTCCACATCTCCATGTCGCGCTCCGCCGTCCAGATGCGCGGATGCTTGATGCCGCTCGCCTCGTCGTAGGCCCGCGAGACATCGAACGGCAGGCAGTGCTCGTAGATGAACACGTGGCCGAACACCGGGTCCATGCGCTGACGTGTATGGGCCATGGCGGCCTTGAGGTCCATCTTCGCGGCCGCGGCCTCCTTGCCGGCCTCGTACAGCATGGTGACCCAGCGCTGGGTGTAGTCCAGCGCCTTGTTGACGTTGGCGTTGCCCTTCATCGCCTCGCCACGGCCCGGCACGAGGGCCTCGGCCTCCAGGGCGCGCAGGGCTTCCAGCGTGGCGGGCCACTCTTGCAGCTGGGCGTCACCGGTGTAAACGCCGGCCTCGTACTCGACAAGGTCGCCGCTGAACAGCACCTTCTCTTGCTCCACCCAGGCGATGGTGTCGCCCCGGGTGTGGCCCATGCCGGGGTGCCAGATCTGCACCTTCACGCCGCCCAGGTCGAGCTCGATCGAGCCCTGACGGCCCGGTGTGCCGTCGCCCACCACGATGGTCGGCCAGGTCAGGCCCGGCACGCTGTCGGCACCCCGGAACAGGCGCGGGAAGCGCTCCATCTCGCTTTGCATGTCCTGCGCGCCGCGCTCAACGATCAGCTCGTAGGTGCCGCGACTGGCGATGACCTCGGTCGCGCCCTCGGCCTGGTAGGCGCTGGCACCGAGCACGCGCACCGCGTGGTAATGTGTCAGCAGCACGTATTTGATGGGTTTGTCGGAAACGGTGCGGATCTTGGCAATCAGGTCCTTGGCCATTGCCGGGGTGGCCGTGGTGTCGCTGACCATGATGTACTTGTCGCCGATGATCACGCCGGAATTCGGGTCGCCCTCGGCGGTGTAGGCCCAGCAGTGCGGGCTCAGTTGCTCGAAGGTGATCTTCTTGTCCTCCAGGTCGGCCTGGGAAGCGAAAGCTTTGCTCATGGTGGTCTCCGTGGGGTGGATCTGCTGCAGGACGTCGATTTTATCTAATCGAAATTAATTTCGCATTCGTAAATTCCATTGCCCATGCCGCGACCGGTGACCGACCCCTTCGTCCTGCATGCCTGCGAACTGCTGTCCGTGCTCGGCGAGTGCCGGGCCCAACGCCTGTTCGGTGGCTGGGGGCTGTCGGTGGACGGCATGACGGTGGGCATCATCGCCTGGGACACCCTGTTCCTCAAGACCCACGCCGCCACGGAGCCGATGTTCGTGCAGGCCGGAGGCCGGCCTTTCGAGTACACCGCCCAGGGGCGCACGACGCGCCTGCGCTACCACACGCCACCGGCCGAGGCGCTGGAATCGCCAGCGCTCATGGCGCCCTGGGCCCGCCTGGCCCTGGAGGCCGCGCTGGCGGCCCGGCAGCGGCCCGCCCACCGGCGCCGCCGGGCGGACCGCGCCGGCCGCTAGCCGCGGCAGCCGGACACGGTATCGAGCTGGCGCCGCCCCGCGAGGCTGCCGGCGGCATAGCCCAGCACGCCACGCAGCAGGAAACCGGCGGCCAACGCCGCCTGCACCAGGCCGCGGCCCAGCGCGCGCCAGTGGACCAGCACCTCGCGCTCGAAACGGGCCTGCGGCACCCCGGCCGTCGGCGCGTCCTGCCAGTCGAAGCAGGCTTCCTGCGCCGCTTCACCCTGGCGCGCCACCACCTCCATCACCAGCCGCGCCCCCGCGGGCACGCGCAACCGCTCGCCGACGCCGAGGAAGTGGTCGCCCATCTCACCCGGCACGCGCAGCCCGTCGATGCCCAGCGTGGCCCAGACCCGGCCCTGCCGCACCAACAGCAGCGCCGGCGACAGCGGGCGCAGGCCCAGGGCCTGCCCCGGGCGCAGACGCCATGCGCCGGTCACCGGCTTGCCAATCGGCGCATTGATGCCCTCAAGACATGAGCGGTTGACGTTTTCTGCAACAATGACGGCGGTCATGACGATCTCCTTGGACACCCGGATGGGGCTTCTGTCATGGCGATGATCCGCGAAGCCCATGGCTGCGTCCAATGAAATGCGATGCGCCGTTTGATTCGGACTTCGCATCAATGCGGAACCACCGGAGACCCGCCCATGAGCCTGCCCGCCAGCCACCCCCGCACGCGCCCGATCTCGGTCGGCTACCTGCGCGCCTTCGACGCGGTGGCCCGCCACCTGAACTTCCGCGCCGCCGCCGAGGAGCTGTCGCTCACGCAAAGCGCCGTCAGCCGCCAGATCCAGTCGCTGGAGGACGAGGTAGGCATGCCCCTGTTCCTGCGCCACACGCGCGCGGTCGAGCTGACCAGCGCCGGCACGCTGCTGCTGCGCGCCACCGGCGCGGCGCTGGAGCGCCTGGACGCGGCCGTGCGGCAGATCCGCCAGAGTGCGGGGCGCCGCAGCGTGGCCATCACCACCTGGGCCTCGTTCGCGTCGATGTGGCTGATTCCGCGGCTGGAAGCCTTCCAGCGCGAATACCCCGACATCGACATCCGCATCGACGCCACCGATGCGGCGGTGGACCTGGCCACCGCCGATGTGGACCTGGCCCTGCGCTACGCCGCCCCCTCGGCCATGGGCTCTGGCGCGGTGCGGCTGTTCGGCGAGCAGCTCACCCCTGTGGCCAGCCCGTGGCTGCTGCGCGAGACGCCGCTGAACCGGGTGGAGGATCTGGCCCGGCACGCGCTGATCGAGGCCGGCGACGCCCACCGCACGCGCCACCTCGAATGGCTGACCTGGCAGCGCTGGCTGGACCTGCACGCCCCGGCGACCGGCGCAAAAGACACGCGCGGCCGGCCCGGCTTGCGCCTGTCACCCAAGCGCTGGCTGTATTTCAACTACGCCAACCAGATCGTGCAGGCCGCCCTCACGGGGCAGGGCGTGGCCCTGGCACGCCTGCCGCTGGTGGCCGAAAGCCTGGCCAACGGCGACCTGATCGAGCCCCTGCCCCGGCTGCGGCTCGACTCGCCGCTGGCCTACTGGCTGCTGGTGGCGCCGCGCAGCGTGCAGCGCCCCGAGGTCAAGGCCTTTTGCGACTGGCTGCTGCGCGAGGCCGAGCGCACGCGCCAGGCCATCGGCGACGTGCCCGACCCCGACACGGTCGATCACATCGACTGAGGCCGGCGCCCCGCCGCGCGGTCATGGCCGGCGGGTGCTTGCCAAGGCCCCGGCCGGGCTATAGTTGACGTTCACGTCAATTCCAACCGCCCACCCTTGCAAGGACATCCCATGAGCGAGACAGCCACCTCCCCCGAACTCATCACCGTGCGCACCGAAGGCCGCGTCGGCATCGTGACGCTGAACCGCCCCAAACAGCTCAATGCCCTGAACGACCAGCTCATGGACGAACTGGGTGCCGCGCTCAAGGCCTTCGATGCCGACGAGGCCATCGGCTGCATGATCGTCACCGGCAGCGAAAAAGCCTTCGCGGCCGGCGCCGACATCGGCGCCATGGCCAGGTACACCTTCGCCGACGCCTACCGGGGTGACTTCATCACCCGCAACTGGGAAACCATCCGCAGCATCCGCAAACCCGTGATCGCGGCCGTCAGCGGCTTCGCCCTGGGCGGCGGCTGCGAGCTGGCGATGATGTGCGATTTCATCATCGCCGCCGACAACGCCAAGTTCGGCCAGCCCGAGATCAAGCTCGGCATCATCCCCGGCGCCGGCGGCACGCAGCGCCTGCCGCGCGCAGTCGGCAAGTCCAAGGCCATGGACCTGGCCCTGACCGGCCGGATGATGGACGCCACCGAGGCCGAACGCTCGGGCCTGGTCAGCCGGGTCGTGCCGCTGGACAAGCTGATGGACGAGGCACTGGGCGCCGCGCTGCAGATCTGCGCGTTCTCGCAACTGGCGGTGATGGCCGCCAAGGAATCGGTCAACCGTGCCTTCGAGGGCAACCTCTCCGACGGCCTGATGTTCGAGCGCCGCATGTTCCACGCCCTGTTCTCCACCGAGGACCAGAAGGAAGGCATGGACGCCTTCCTCAACAAGCGCGAAGCAAAATTCAGGAACGCTTGAGCGGCGGGCATTTTTTAGGCTACAATGCGCGTCTTCGGCGATATAGCTCAGTTGGTTAGAGCGCAGCATTCATAATGCTGATGTCGGTGGTTCAAGTCCACCTATCGCCACCAGACCTGAAAAGCGGACCCGGCGACGGTGTCCGCTTTTTCTTTTGCCCGCTCGCTGACTGCCTTCGCCATGGCCCTCAAGTCCACCATCTTCAAGGCGAACGTCGCCATCGCCGACATCGACCACGGCTACTACGCCGACCACGCGCTGACCCTGGCCCGCCACCCGAGCGAGACCGACGAGCGCATGATGGTGCGCCTGGCGGCGCTGGCGCTGCAGGCCCATGAACTCAACGACACCTGCGGTGGCGACGGCACCCTGGCCTTCGGTGCCGGCCTGTCCGACCCGGACGACCCGGACGCCTCCCTGACCGACTTCACCGGCCGCAAACGCCTGTGGATCGAGGTGGGCCAACCCGAGGACAAGCCACTGGCCAAGGCCTGCAGCCAGGCCGATGCGGTGACCGTGTACCCCTTCGGGCCGGCGGCCGAGGTCTGGTGGAAGGGCATCGCGCCCAAACTGGCCCGGCTCGAGCGCCTGCAGGTGTGGCGCCTGCCGGCCGGGCAGGCCCAGGCGCTGACACAACTGGCCGAACGCAGCATGCCACTGCAGGCCCTGATCCAGGACGGCACCCTGACCCTGTCCAGCCCCCAAGGCAGCGTGCTGCTGGAGCCCGTGCGCTGGAAGTGATGGCTGGCGTCCCCGGCGCCGTGAGACAATCCCGGGCTGTTCCCCCAGCCTCTGGATCTACACCATGAACCGCTGCGACATCCGCTCCCCGGCGCGCGCCTGGCGCCCACCCGCCGCCCTGGCCGCTGCCGCCCTCGCGCTGGCCACGGCCGGCCAGGTGCTGGCCCAGACCACCCTCCGCCATTTCCCGGACAAGGCCATCCGCGCCACCATGGTGGTCAAGGCACCGCCCGAGATCACCATGGACGGCACGCCCATGCGCCTGTCGCCGGGCGCCCGCATCCGCGGCACCACCAACACACTGGTGCTGTCCGGCACCCTGGTCGGCCAGCCCCTGACCGTGAACTACCTGTCCGACCCGCACGGCCAGGTGCACGAGGTCTGGCTCCTCACCGAAGCCGAGGCCGCCGAGAAGCGCGCCCGCCTGGGCAGCCAGCACAACTACTCCACGCTCGGCGACAGCCCCCGCTGAGCCTTCACGCGCACCATCGCGCATCCGTTTTCATTCGCCGCGGCGGCCGTGCGCCCCCGCGCCCAGGAGCCATGCCATGACCACCACCACGACCCCCACGAAGAAGGTCTACATCAAGACCTTCGGCTGCCAGATGAACGAGTACGACTCGGACAAGATGGCCGACGTGCTCGGCGCCGCCGAAGGCTTCGAGAAAACCCAGGACCCGGAACAGGCCGACCTGATCCTGTTCAACACCTGCTCGGTGCGCGACAAGGCGCAGGAGAAGGTGTTCTCCGACCTCGGCCGCGTCAAGCACCTGAAGCAAAAGGGCGTGCTGATCGGCGTCGGCGGCTGCGTGGCCAGCCAGGAAGGTGCCGAGATCATCCGGCGCGCGCCCTTCGTGGACGTGGTGTTCGGCCCGCAGACCCTGCACCGCCTGCCCGAGATGCTCAAGGCGCGCGACCGGCTGCAGCAGCCCCAGGTCGACATCAGCTTCCCGGAGATCGAGAAGTTCGACCACCTGCCGCCCGCCCGTGTCGAGGGTGCCTCGGCCTTCGTGTCCATCATGGAAGGCTGCTCCAAGTACTGCAGCTACTGCGTCGTGCCCTACACGCGCGGCGAGGAAGTGAGCCGCCCGTTCGAGGACGTGCTGGTGGAAATCGCCGGTCTGGCCGACCAGGGCGTCAAGGAAGTGACGCTGCTGGGCCAGAACGTCAATGCCTACCGCGGCGTCATGGGCGACACGGCCGAGATCGCCGACTTCGCGCTGCTGCTCGAGTACGTGGCCGAGATCCCGGGCATCGAGCGCATCCGCTACACCACCAGCCATCCGAACGAGTTCACGCCGCGCCTGATCGAGGCCTATGCCAAGGTGCCGCAACTGGTCAGCCACCTGCATCTGCCGGTGCAGCACGGCAGCGACCGCATCCTCATGGCGATGAAGCGTGGCTACACGGCCATGGAATACAAGAGCACGATCCGCAAGCTGCGCGCGATCCGCCCCGACATCTCCATGAGCAGCGACTTCATCGTCGGCTTCCCGGGCGAGACCGAGGAAGACTTCGAGAAGATGATGAAGCTCATCACCGACGTCGGCTTCGACAGCAGCTTCTCCTTCATCTTCAGCCCGCGGCCGGGCACGCCGGCAGCCAACCTGCCGGACGACACGCCGCACGAGGTCAAGCTGCGCCGGCTGCAGCACCTGCAGGCCACCATCGAGGAGAACGTGCGCCGCATCAGCGCCAGCCGCGAGGGTACCGTGCAGCGCATCCTGGTCGAGGGCCCCTCGCGCAAGAACCCGGCCGAGCTCATGGGCCGTACCGAGTGCAACCGCATCGTCAACTTTGACGGTGGCCCGAACGCGGCGCGCCTGGTCGGCCAGATGATCGACGTGCGCATCACGCAGGCGCTGCCGCACTCGCTGCGCGGCGAGGTTCTGGTCCGCGAAACCGCCTGACCGGCCGTGCGGCCGCTGCGCTTTTCGTTTCCGCAGTTGCTGCTGGTGGCCTTCCTGGTCATCGGCGCGCTGCTGGGTGCCACGGCGCTGCGCAGCCTGTTCCTGCTCGAGTCGCTGATGTCGCTCAGCCGGGCCAGCACGGAACAGGCGATCGAGCTGAGCACCGCCGCCCAGTCGCTGAGCGAGCGCAGCCAGGCCATGGAACGCGCCGCACGACAGGCCCTGATCCTGGGCGACCGCCAGTTGCGTCAGGTGTTCCTGCAGGGCGCCGAACAGTCGCACGAGATCCTGCGCCGCCTGCGCGACAACGACCTGCCCCCCGAGACGGTCGGCCTCTGGCAGAAGCAGCTCGAGCTCATCGAACATCTGCTCGACGGCCCGATCGAGACGGCGCTGGACCGAGAGCGCGAGGTGGCGCAGGAGTTCCGCGAGCTCGACCGGCTCAACGCCCTGGTCGCGCAGCAGGTGCAGACCGTGATCGGTCACCGCAACAAAGCCCTGCAGGCGCGCTTCGAGCGCAACCGCCAGCAACTGGCCATGCTGGTGCTGGGCTCCATCGTGCTGGCGGCGGCCATGGCCATCGGCTTCGGCATCTGGCTCACACGCCCGCTCAAACGCCTGGAGCGCGCCATCGTCGGCCTGGGCGAAAACCGCCTGCAGGAGCCGATCGACATCCCGGGGCCACCCGACATCCGCAGCGTGGGCCAGCAGCTCGAATGGCTGCGCCTGCGCCTGACCGAACTGGACGCCGACAAGGCACGCTTCCTGCGCCACATCTCGCACGAGCTCAAGACCCCGCTGGCCTCCATGCACGAGGGCGTGGCGGTGCTCGGCGACGGCGTGGCCGGACCGCTGAGCGAGAGCCAGGCCGAGGTCGTGACCATCCTGCGCCACAACACGCAGCAGTTGCAGCAGCAGATCGAGGCGCTGCTGCGCTTCAATGCCGCGGCCTTCGAGGCCCGGCAGCTCAACCGCCAGCCCACCCCCCTGCTGGCGCTGGTGCAGTCGCAGGTGGACGAGCAGCGCCTGCGCTGGCAGGCGCGCCAGCTCAAGGTCAGCGTGCAGGGCACCGACATGACGCTGCCCCTGGACGCGGCGAAAATCGCTTCGGCGCTGGGCAACCTGCTGTCCAACGCCATCCGCTTCTCGCCCATCGGAGGCCGCATCGGGATCGAACTGACACGGCAGCCGGGCATCGCGCAGCTGGACATCACCGACGAAGGCCCTGGCGTGGCCGGAGAAGATGCCGCCCGGGTGTTCGAGCCGTTCTTCCGTGGTGCACGCCAGCCGGAAGACGCCGCCAAGGGCACCGGCATCGGCCTGTCCATCGTGCAAGAATACATCCATGCCCACGGAGGGCGCATTGCCCTGCTGCCCTCGCCACGAGGCGCCCATTTCCGGATCGAACTTCCCCATGCCGATTGAACCCAGTGGCCGACAGGCCACGACGCTGCCATGGACCAGCCGCCGACCGGCCATGACCGCGGCCCTGGTCTCGCTGGTCTTGCTGGCGGCCTGTCAGGCCACGCCGGTTCGCGTCGACGACACCGCCAGCGCACCCGCCGTGCCCGCCGAAGTCACCACGCCGGCGCCGGCCACCGCCGACACCCCGACGTCGCCGCCACCACCGTCGGCCACGGACGGCACCTCCGCCGTGCCATCGCCACCCACCGGGGCAGTGGCGCCGTCCCCTGGCCTGCCGGGCTGGCCACTGGCCTACGCCGAGCGGCTGCGGCAGATGCCGCCGGCCCAGGTCATTGCCGAGATCGCCGACCTGGGCGAACCGGGCAGCAGTGCCCGGTTGCAGATGCAACTGGCCCTGGCCCTCATGCATGCGCCCCCGCCCCAGGACACCGTGCGTACCCTGGGCCTGCTGCAGCGGGTGATCAGCCACCCCGGCGATGAGGCGGTGGCGCTCAAGCCCCTGGCACGCCTGCTCGCCACGCGCCTGGCCACGCAGCGCAAGCTGGAAGAGAGCAACGAGCGCCTCAACCTGCAATGGCGCGACGCGCAGCGCCGCATCGAGTTGCTCAACGACCAGCTCGACGCCATGCGCGCGATCGAGCGCAGCCTCTCGCCCCGCCCGGCGGCCACACCCTCACGCTGAGCCTTGCCCATGCCATCGCGCACCCCACCCACCACCGGCCATGATGCCGGACAGCCCAGGCTGCTGGTCGTCGATGACGACCCGGACATGCTGCGTCTGCTCTCGATGCGGCTGGGAGCGGCCGGCTACCGGGTCACCGCCGTCGCCTCGGCCGAGGCCGCACTGAGCCACCTGGACATCGAACGCCCGCAGGTCGTCCTCTCCGACGTGCGCCTGCCCGGCAAGGACGGTCTGTCCCTGTTCGACGAGATCCGGCGCCGCCACCCCTCGCTGCCGGTCATCCTGCTGACCGCGCACGGCACCATTCCCGATGCCGTGGAGGCCACCTCGCGCGGCGTGTTCTCGTACCTGACCAAACCCTACGACGCGCGCGAACTGCTGGACAAGATCGCCCAGGCCGTGGCGCTGCACCCGGCAGCGCCCGCGCCGCGCAGCGCCGACGATGCCTGGCGCGCCGAGATCATCAGCCGCTCCAGCCGCATGGCCGACCTGCTGGCCGAGGCGCGCCTGATCGCGCAGGGCGACGCCAGCGTGCTGCTGCGCGGCGACAGCGGCACGGGCAAGGAGGTGCTGGCCCGCGCCATCCACAAGGCCAGCCGCCGCGCCAAAAAGCCGTTCGTGGCCGTCAACTGCGGCGCCATCCCGGAGGCGCTGCTCGAATCGGAGCTGTTCGGCCACGTCAAGGGCGCGTTCACCGACGCCCACGCCAACCACAAGGGGCTGTTCCAGGCCGCCGACGGCGGCACGCTGCTGCTCGACGAAATCGGCGACATGCCGCCGGCGCTGCAGGTCACGCTGCTGCGCGTGCTGCAGGAGCGCGCCGTGCGCCCGCTCGGAGCGAGCCAGTCGGTGCCGG
>CAZDYQ010000033.1:0-32706 GCA_964509685.1 uncultured Burkholderiaceae bacterium | reverse complement strand
AACTGCCACGACGACGGCCCCTGCATGACGCACGAGCTCTGGTCGACCCTGAACCAGAAGATGATCGAGTTCCTCGACTCGGTCACGCTGCAGTCGCTCGTCGAGAAGCAGAAGGACCGCGTCGCCCAGGCAAAGCCGCGGGAGGTGTCGGCGGTCAAGGAACACCGCGCCGCGCTGGCGTTCCCCACCTCCACGCTGCAGCCGATCAAGCTGAGCAACGGCCGGCTGACCACCGTCTGAGCGACGGACCGGTCGACGGCCATTCGAAGAGACAAGACCTGAAGGCATGACTACGGGCATCACTCTCACCAAGGCCGCCGCGGACCACGTCGGCGGTTTCCTCGCGCGCCGGGGCAAGGGCCTCGGCCTGCGGCTCGGCGTGCGCTCGACCGGTTGCTCTGGGCTCGCGTACAAGCTCGACTTCGCCGACGCGGTCGAGGAGGGCGATCTCGAGTTCGCGAGCCACGGGATCCGTGTCTTCGTCGACCCGGAGAGCCTGCGCTACATCCAGGGCACCGAGATCGACTTCGTGAAGGAAGGCCTAAACGAGGGCTTTCGCTTCAACAACCCCAACGTCAAGAGCGAGTGCGGCTGCGGGGAGTCGTTCAACGTCTGAACGGCGGGTCCTCAGGGCCGCAGCCCTCACTCGTCCTCGAGCGGCGGCAGCTCGTCCGGCGGGATGACCAGCCGCAAGGCCCTGACGGCCGCATCCCGGTCTTCCCGGCGCACCCACAGTCCGCGAGGCTGCTCGGCGCCGGGCAGACCCGAAATCGCGAAGGTGAATTCGTCGCTGATGTGCACGACGATTCCCCGGTCCTCGAGAACCGACCGCATGCGCTGCAGCAGCACGATGTCGTAGCTCTGCAGGAGGCGGCTCAGCACGCCCCGCGCCTTCAGTCGAGGCGCCGCAGCGCCGGGAACAGCACCACGTCGCGGATGCTGGCGCTGTCGGTCAGGAGCATGACCAGGCGGTCGATCCCGATGCCGCATCCGCCGGCCGGCGGCATGCCGTACTCCAGCGCCCGGATGTAGTCGTCGTCGTAGTACATCGCCTCGAGGTCCCCGGCCTCCTTGGCCGCGGCCTGCGCCCGGAACCGGGCCGCCTGGTCCTCCGGGTCGTTGAGCTCGGAAAAGCCGTTGGCGATCTCGCGGCCCGCGATGAACAGCTCGAAGCGCTCGGTGATGCCGGGGCGCGTGTCCGACTCGCGGGCGAGCGGCGAGACCTCCACCGGATAGTCGACGATGTAGGTCGGCTGCACCAGCTTCGACTCGGCGACCTCCTCGAACAGGGCGAGCTGCAGGGTACCGACGCCGGCATCGGCCAGCTGCGGTGTCGAGAGATCGACCCCCAGCCGGCGCAGCGCCTGGCGCAGGTAGGCGGGATCGTCGAGTGGGGCGGATGCGTATTCGGCGCCCCCGTACTCGCGGGTCGCCTCGACGATGCTGAGCCGGGGGAACGGTGGGCCGAGGTCGATGCGCGCGCCCTGGTACTCGAGCACGGCGCTGCCGTTGGTGGCGATCGCGGTGTCGCGCAGGATGCGCTCGGTGAAGTCCATCAGCCACCGGTAGTCGGTGTAGGCGGCGTAGAACTCCATCATCGTGAACTCGGGATTGTGCCGCGTGCTGATGCCTTCGTTGCGGAAGCTGCGATTGATCTCGAACACCCGCTCGAACCCGCCGACCAGCAGTCGCTTGAGATAGAGCTCGGGCGCGATCCGCAGGAACATTTCCTGGTCGAGCGCATTGTGGTGCGTCACGAACGGGCGGGCCGCCGCGCCTCCCGGGATGGGATGCAGCATGGGCGTCTCCACCTCCAGGAAGCCGTTGTCGCGCATGAACTGCCGGATCGCGTCGATCGCCCGGCTGCGCGTGATGAAGGTCTCGCGCGTCTGCGGCGTGACGATGAGGTCGACGTAGCGCTGCCGGTAGCGGATGTCCGGGTCGGCGAGTCCGTGGAACTTGTCGGGGAGTGGCCGCAGCGACTTCGTCAGCAACCGGATCGTCTCGCATCGGACGGTGAGCTCGCCCTTGCGCGTCTTGAAGAGCACGCCCTCGGCCGCGACGATGTCGCCGAGGTCCCAGTGCTTGAACTCGGCATGTCGCTCGGCCCCGATGCCGTCGTCGTTCATCCAGAGCTGGATACGGCCCCTGGCGCCCGTGCCCGAGCCGTCCTGCAGCGTGGCGAAGCTCGCCTTGCCCTGCACCCGCTTGAGCATCATGCGTCCGGCGACGGACACCCGCGGCCGCTCGGCCTCCAGTTCCTCGCGCGTCTTGTGGTCGTGCTCCTCGATGAGCCTCGCGGCGCGATGCGTGGGACGCGCATCGTTCGGGAAGGCGATGCCCTTCTCGCGCAGGCGGGCGAGCTTCGCGCGGCGCTCGCTGATGACCTGGTTCTCGTCGACCGCGGCCGCGGGCGGCGTCCCGGTGCTTTCGTCGCTCACTGGCTCAGACTCCCGCCTTCAGGCTGGCGATGATGAAGGGATCGAGGTCGCCGTCGAGGACGGCCTTGGTGTTGGACACCTCGACGTTGGTGCGCAGGTCCTTGATGCGGGAGTTGTCGAGGACGTAGGACCGGATCTGGTGCCCCCAGCCGATGTCGGTCTTGCCCGCCTCCACCTTCTCCTGCTCGGCCCGCTGCTTGCGCATCTCGAGTTCGTAGAGACGGGCGCGGAGCATCTTCATCGCCTCGTCCTTGTTGCGATGCTGCGACCGGTCGTTCTGGCACTGCACGACCACGCCGGTCGGAAGGTGCGTGATGCGCACCGCGGATTCGGTCCGGTTCACGTGCTGGCCGCCCGCGCCCGAGGCGCGATAGACGTCGATGCGCAGGTCGGCCGGATTGATCTCGATCTCGATCGAATCGTCCACCTCGGGATACACGAACACGGAGGCGAACGAGGTGTGCCGGCCGCCGCTCGAGTCGAAGGGCGACTTGCGGACGAGTCGATGGATGCCGGTCTCGGTGCGCAGGTGCCCATAGGCGTAGTCGCCCGTGACCCGGATCGTCGCGCCCTTGATGCCCGCGACTTCGCCCTCGGATTCCTCGAGGATCTCCGTGGTGAAGCCCTTGCGCTCGCAGTAGCGCAGGTACTGCCGCAGCAGCATGGCCGCCCAGTCCTGTGCCTCGGTGCCGCCGGCGCCGGCCTGGATCTCCAGGAAGCAGGGCCCGGCGTCCGCCGGATTGGAAAACATCCGCCGGAACTCGAGCGACTCGACCCGTTCCTCGATGGCGGAGGCATCGCGGTCGACGGCGAGTAGGGTTTCGTCGTCGCCTTCGTCGCGCGCCATCTCGAACAGCTCGCTCGCGTCGTTCAGGTCGGACTCGATCCGGTCGATGACGAGGACGACGTCGTCGAGCGACTTCTTCTCGCGCCCGAGCGCCTGGGCGTTGGCCGCATCCTGCCAGACGTCGGGGTCTTCCAGCAGGCGGTTGACTTCTTCGAGACGATCCTTCTTCAGATCGTAGTCAAAGATACCTCCGAAGCTCTCCGACCCGGGTACGCAGGTCGTCGATGCGGGATTCGATCTGGTTGAGTCGCTCGGCTTCCATGGTCGTCGTGCTCGGTAGGGAAACCGGAAATTATATCGGAGGGTGGGGCTCCAGGACGTCCTCGATGACGAGCTGGATCGACTCGCGGCCCTGCCAGGCATTTCGTTCGGGCCGGTAGGCGAGCAGGGCACGCGCATGGAGCGGGTCGGTGCGGCCGAAGGCGATTCCGTCGAACGCGCGGTCGCCGAGGCGAAGCGAGAGCTTCAGGTGCGCCTCGCCCACGATCCGCTGGCGCTCGACATGGAACTCGTTGACGAAGGTCGGTGGCGGGAATCCCTGGCCCCAGATGCCCGACTCGATCGCATCGAGCAGCGCGAGGTCCAGGTCCGACGGGGCGAGTGGACCGTCGTGCAGCAGCGTCTCGTCGAAGGCATGGTCGTCCGCGAGTTCGAGGACGGCCTCGCGCAGGGCCGCGGCGAAGGCGGGAAGGTTGGCGGCGGGGAGGCTCAGGCCCGCGGCCATCGCGTGCCCGCCGTAGCGGGCCACCATCCCGGGATGGCGATTGGCGACCGTCTCGAGGGCATCGCGCAGGTGCAGGCCGGGGATCGACCGCCCCGAGCCGCGCAGCATCCCGGGTTCGCCTCGCGCGGGCGCGAGCGCGATCACGGGGCGCCAGTGGCGATCCTTCAGGCGACCGGCCACGAGCCCGACCACGCCCTCGTGCCAGTCGTCCCGGCAGACCACCAGGACGGGCGCCCGGGCGGCGTCCGGCGCCCCGATCTCGGCGAGCGCCTGCGCGCGCATGTCCTGCTCGATCCGACGGCGCTCGCGGTTGATCGCATCCAGCTCGCCGGCCAGTCGCGCGGCCTGCCCCGGGTCTTCGGTGAGCAGGCACTCGATGCCGGTGGAAATCTCGGCGAGGCGTCCTGCGGCATTGATCCTCGGCGCGACGCCGTAGCCGATGTCGCGCACGGTGGCACGGGCCGGATCGACGCCCGCGACCGCGAGCAGCGCGGCCACACCCGGGGAGGCGAGGCCCGCGCGAATGCGCCGCATGCCTGCCGCCACCAGGCGGCGATTGTTGGCGTCGAGGCGCACGACGTCGGCAATGGTTCCTACCGCCACCAGGTCGAGCAGGTCGACGAGATCGACGCTTGCGTCGCCCCGGGCGCGCCGTTGCGCCCGCAGCAGTCCCAGCAGGTAGAACACCACGCCCACGCCGGCCAGGTGCTTGCTGGGGAAGCCGCAATCGACGCGATTGGGATTGACGATGGCCTCGGCCGCCGGCAGCACGGGCCCGGGCAGGTGGTGGTCGGTGACGATCACCTTCATCCCTGCGCGGTGCGCGGCCTCGACTCCCTCGACGCTCGCGATGCCGTTGTCCACGGTCACCAGCCATTGGGGTTCGCCGAGGCGGGGATGGCTGCGCGCGAGCGCGACCACCGCAGGGCTGAGCCCGTAGCCATGCGTGAACCGGTTCGGCACGAGGTAGTCGATCCTGGCGCCGAACCGTCGCAAGCCCCTGACCGCGACGGCGCACGCGGTGGCCCCGTCGCAGTCGTAGTCCGCCACCACGCAGATCCGTTCTCCGGCATCGATCGCGCCGGCGAGCAGCTCCGCGGCCCGCCACCCGTCGGCGAGCGCATCCGGGGCGGCGAGCCCGGCGAGGGCCATGTCGAGCTCCGCGGCATCGCGGGCCCCTCGGCTGGCCAGCAGGCGGCAGAGGACCGGATGCAGGCCGCGGTCGAGCAGCGCGCGGGCGATGGCAGGGTCCTCGTGCCGCTGAAGCGGCCGGCGCCTGCGGATCATCGTGCCGCCGTCGTGCGAGGCCCCCGGTCCGCGGCGCGCCACCACTTCCAGTTGTCGGCGGCACGCCACTGGAGGACGACGAGGGAGCGCTCGCCCGTGAGGACGACATCGAGGCGGGCGCTTCGCGGCGCGGACCGCAAGGCGGGGGCGAGCAGCTCCGCGAAGCGGTCCCAGGCGTCGCGCCAGCCCGCGGCATCCCCCTCGAGGACCGGGCGCCGCCAGCCGGCCAGCTCGACCAGCCGCGGCCGCGAATCGAGCAGCGCGAGAAGCTCGGCCGCCGCGCGGGGCGCCGGGGTGATCTCCTCCGTACCCGCGGCCCGGGCAAGGCCGCGCAGGCTCGGCCGGTCGGCGTGGACGGAAGCGAACGGGTTCGAGCGCGGCTCGGGCAGGGGGCCGTCGACCCAGAGCCAGTTCACGGGCAGGTGGCCGGTGGACTCGCGTGCCTCGTTGACCTCGTGGCCGTGCCAGAGCATCTGGACCTCGTTGATCCAGCCGGCCAGCAGCCGGGCATCGGGGCCCTCGGGGAGGTAGTCGCCCACGCTGCGTCCGACCGCGACACTGGCCGGACGCGTGCGCACGTCGAGCGGCCGCGGCGGCAGGAGCAGCCAGCAGCCGGGGGCGAGGACCTCGAGCCGTGGCCCCTGGTCGCCGAAATGCGCATTGGCCGCATCGCACAGTTCCCCCGCCGCGGAAGGCGCCAGGCATACCGCATGCGGCGGCATCAGCATCAGCTGGTCGAGCCCGACATGCAGGCTGGCCGGCCGCACCACGAGCGCGCCTTCGGGCCGCGAGTCGCCAAGGAGGTCGAGCGCGTCGCAGGCATCCGGATGGGCATGGTCGGCAAGGCCGAAGCGCTCGCGCAGCCACCGGTCGTGCGGCCAGTCCGCCAGCGGCGCCTCCGTGACGTCATGTCGCAGGATCCGGCCGCGCCGCAGTCGCATGCCCCGTATCGCGGCCGCCGCGGCGGCGGGCCAGTCGGGGGGGGCTTGCGCGGGACCGTGCGCGTCGGGGTCGGCAAGGGCGCCCGGGCACAGGATGCAGGAAGTCACCGGCCGATTCTATGGCAAACTGCCGGCGCACTCATGACACTGCCATACGAATACTTCATCGGCCTGCGGTATACGCGGGCCGGTCGGCGCACCGGCCGTCGCAACGGCTTCATCTCGTTCATTTCGGGTCTCTCCGTGGCCGGGATCGCGCTGGGCGTGGCGGCCCTGATCATCGTCCTGTCCGTGATGAACGGCTTCCAGAAGGAGGTCCGCGACCGGATGCTGTCGGTGCTCTCGCACATCGAGGTGCTCGCCGGCGGCGCCCCGATCCACGACTGGCACTCGCTCGTCGCCCGGGCCACCGAGCATCCCGACGTCATCGCGGGCGCCCCGTTCGTCGCGGGGCAGGCGATGCTCACGCGGGACGCGAGCGTGCGCGGCATCCTGGTGCGCGGGATCGACCCGGCGAGCGAGCCGGGGGTGGCCGACTATGCGAGCCGGCTCGCGAGCGGGCGCCTGGATTCGCTGCAGCCGGGCGAGTTCAGGATCATCGTGGGCAAGGAACTGGCCAACCAGTGGCTGCTCGAAGTCGGCGACAAGCTGACCCTGATCGCGCCGCAGGGCAGTCCCACGCCGGCGGGCATCATCCCGCGGCTTCGCCAGTTCACCGTCAGCGGCATCTTCTCCTCCGGACACTACGAGTACGACAGCAACCTGGTGCTCGTCGACATCTCCGATGCGGCCAGGCTGTTCCGGATCGACGGGGTCAGCGGGGTGCGCCTGCGCACGAGCGACATGATGGCGGCCCCTTCCATCGCCGATTCGCTCGCCCGCCAGCTTCCGCCCGGCCTCTACGTGCGGGACTGGGCGCAGGAGAACCGCAACTGGTTCGCGGCGACGCAGATCGAGAAGCGGATGATGTTCGTGATCCTGATGCTGATCGTGGCGGTGGCGGCGTTCAACCTTGTTTCCATGCTGGTCATGACGGTGACGGACAAGCTCTCCGACATCGCGATCCTGCGCACGCTCGGGGCCAGCCCCGCCAGCATCATGCGCATCTTCATCACCCAGGGCGCCTCGGTCGGTATCCTGGGCACGCTTGCCGGCGTGGCGCTCGGCGTGCTGGGCGCGCTCAACATCGGACCGCTCATGAGCGCGATCGAGCGGGCGCTCGGGTTCGAGGTGCTGCCGAAGGGCATCTATTTCATCAACTACCTGCCGAGCGACCTCCATGCGAGCGATGTCGTCGTCATCGGTATCGCCGCGTGCCTGATGGCGTTCGCGGCGACGATCTATCCGAGCTGGAGGGCCTCGCGCGTCCGGCCGGCGGAAGCCCTGCGCTATGAGTGAGGCGCCCGCGGCGGGCAACGAGGCGGTGCTCGCCTGCTCGGGGCTGCGGCGCGTGTTCGGCGACGGCGACTCCGCGCTCGTGGTGCTCGACGGCGTCGACCTGGCCGTGCGTGCGGGCGAGATCGTCGCCATCGTCGGTGCCTCGGGTTCGGGCAAGAGCACGCTGCTGCATCTTCTTGGGGGGCTGGACGAGCCGAGCGACGGCATCGTCACGCTGCTCGGCAAGCGATTGGACACGCTCGGCGAAGCCGCGCGCGGGGATGCCCGCAACCGGCTCCTGGGCTTCGTCTACCAGTTCCATCACCTGCTGCCGGAGTTCACCGCCCTCGAGAATGTGGCGATGCCCCTGCGCATCCGGCGACTTCCCGCGAAGGAATGCGCGGAGCGCGCCGCGGCGATGCTCGAGGCGGTAGGGCTGGCTTCGCGCAGCGGCCACCTGCCGTCGCAACTCTCGGGTGGGGAGCGCCAGCGCGTCGCCCTGGCGAGGGCGCTGGTGACGACGCCGCGCTGCGTGCTGGCCGACGAACCCACGGGCAACCTCGACCGGCATACGGCGGCGCAGGTCTTCGCGCTGATGCGTTCGCTGTCCCAGCGCATCGGCACCTCCTTCGTGATCGCCACGCACGACCTCGAGCTCGCGGGCCGCGCCGACCGCCTGCTCGCTTTACGCGACGGGCGGATCGTCGAAGAATAGGCGGCGATGCCGCCTCGCCTCATCGATACCCACTGCCATCTCGACGCCGGCGAACTGGAAGCGATCGGGCCCGATGCCGTGGTCGAGCGGGCGCGTGAGGCCGGAGTCCGGCGCATCGTCGTCCCCGCCATCGATCCCGGCAACTTCGGTGCGGTGCGCGCCCTCGCCAGCCGCCATGCCGGCGTCTACTACGCGCTCGGCATCCACCCCTTGCGCGTCGATGCCTGCGAGGAAGAGGCGCTCGCCCGGCTGGACGCCGAGCTCGCGGCATGTCGCGAGGATCCGAAGCTCGTCGCGGTCGGCGAGATCGGGCTCGACTTCTTCGTCCCGGACTTCGATGCGCCGCGACAGGAGCGCTTCTACCGAGCCCAGCTCGAGATCGCGCGGGCGCACGATCTTCCGGTGCTGCTGCATGTGAGGCGCTCGCAGGATCGACTGCTCAAGTACCTGCGCGAGGTGCCGGTGCCGGGCGGCATCGCGCATGCCTTCAACGGTAGCCGGCAGCAGGCGGTCCGTTTCATCGGCTTCGGCTTCGCGCTCGGCTTCGGCGGGGCCATGACCTGGACCCGGGCGCGCAACATCCGCCGGCTGGCCGTCGAACTGCCCCTCGAGGCGATCGTGCTGGAAACCGACTCGCCCGACATTCCGCCGTCCTGGCTCCCCCAGGGCGAACCGAACCAGCCGGCGGAAGTGGCCGGCATCGCAGCCGAGCTCGCGCGCTTGCGGGGCATGACGATCGACGGCATCGCTGCGGTGACGAATGCGAACGCGGAGCGCGTGCTGCCGCGCCTCGGGGCGGCGCCGGGAACCTGACGCGCGTCGCCGGCGGGAGTTCGACGCAAGTCCCGCGCCGCGCATAGGCCGAGTGGATCGGATGCAAGGCGGCGGCGCGCGCCGGCCAGTCCCCGTAGGGTGGGCGGATGTCCCGCCTCGCGTGGATCGCGGCCCGGTTCGGCGGCCTTGCCCGGTGCAGGCCCGGCCCGCCCCGGTGGCCGCTGCTGTGGCCCGTCGTTCCCGCGGTCCTGGCCGCCCATCGGCTGCAGCAGCTCCCATCGGAGGGCTGGCTGCTTGCGCTGGCCGCCGCGGGGCTCGTCGCCCTCGTGCCGCGCTGGCCGCCCTCCCGGTACGCGGGGGTGGCCGCGCTGGCGGTCGCGTTCTGCCTGTGGCGCGCCGGCATGGCGCTCGACGAGCGGGTCGAGCCCGCGATCGAGGGCGTGGACCTCTCCGTGACCGGCTACGTCGAATCGATGCCGGTCGGCGGCAGCTTCGGTCACGGCCTGCGGTTCCGGATCGAGGAATGCGGGCCGGCCGAGCGCCAGCCGGAACGGGCGGCGCTCGCCGGGACGTGTCCGGCGGGGCGTCGCGTCGCGCTGCGCTGGTTCGGCGGGGCAGGCCAGGAGATGCCGCCGCCCGGCAGCCGCTGGGCGCTCGTGATCCGGCTCAAGCGCAATCATGCCGTGCTCAACCCCGGGAGCTACGATGCCGAACTGGCGGCGCTTGCCGAAGGCATCGCGGGACGCGGCTACGTCCGGGCCGGCCATGCGCCGGGGCTGCGGCCGGAGCGCCTGCCGGGGGATGCGGCGGGCGTCCTTCTCGCCTTCGAGCGCGCGCGTGCATCGGCGCGCGACCGCCTGCGCCTGGCGCTGGCCGGACGGGATCCCGATGCGGCGGGCACGCTGGTGGCGCTGGTCGTCGGCGACCAGTCGGCCATACCGCCGAGACTCTGGCAGGTGTACCAGCGAACGGGCGTGGGCCACCTGATGTCGATCTCCGGGTTGCACATCACGATGCTGGCGGCGATGGCGCTGTGGGCGTGCCGCCGGATCCTGGGCGCCTGTGCGCGACGCGTCCCGGCCGCCTTCGAGCGATGGCCGGCGCCCGTCCTGGCCTGGTGGCCGGCGCTTGCGCTCGCCTTCGCGTACAGCCTGTTCAGCGGCTGGGGAATCCCGGCGCAGCGCACCTGCTGGATGCTCGCGACGGCGGCCCTGGCGTCCGCCACCGGCCGGGCCGGCCGGATCTCCGAGGTGCTCGTGCTCGCCGCCGCGGTCGTCGTGGTTTCCGATCCCTGGGCACCGCTGTCGGCCGGCTTCTGGCTCTCCTTCGCCGCGGTCGGCGCCATCGTGCTGCACGGCGATGTCGCGGGGCGGCGGCCCCGCTGGTGGCGCGAGGCGATCGGTACGCAATGGGCCGCGACGGTAGCCATGCTGCCGCTCGGCGCGGTGTTCTTCGCGTCCGTGAGCCTCGTCGGTCCGATCGCCAATGCGTTCGCCATCCCCCTGGTTTCGGCGGTCATCACGCCGCTGGCGCTGGGCGGCGCGGCCGTGGCCGCAGTCTGGCCGGGGCTCGGCGCGCTGCTGCTGTGGCCCGTCGCAGCCGTCACCGGCCTGCTCGTCGATGCCCTCGAGGCGCTGTCGGCGGGCGCCGGTGCGATCGCCGTGCTCGCCGCGCCGGGCGCGGCGGCCCTCGCCGCCAGCCTGGCGGCGGCCCTCTTCCTCCTGGCACCCACGCGGCCGATCGCGCGTCGCCAGGCCTGCATCCTGATGCTGCCGTTGCTGGCGGGCCCCGACCCCCGGCCGCCGGCGGGACACTGGCGGCTCACGGCGATCGACGTCGGGCAGGGCAATGCCGTGCTGGTGGAGACCCATCGGCATCGGCTGCTCTACGACGCCGGTCCGTCGTACGGTCCGGGCAGCGACGCCGGCATGCGGCATGTTGCGCCCTGGCTGCGTCGGCGCGGGATCGCCGGTCTCGACACGCTGGTCGTTTCGCACGAGGACGACGACCACGCGGGCGGGGCCGCATCGGTGCTCGAGAACATGCGGGTGGGGCGCATCCTGGGATCGCTGCGCCGGTCGCATCCGCTCGCTTCCCATGCACGCTTTCGACCGTGCGCGCGGGGCGAACGATGGGCATGGGACGGGGTCGAGTTCGAGGTGCTGCATCCCGGCCCCGACCGGGTCGATGCGCGCGAGGCGGGCGGCCCGCGCCGGTCGTACGGCGGCAACGGTTCGAGCTGCGTGCTGCGGATCCGGTCACCCGCCGGCAGCGCCCTGCTGGCGGGCGACATCGAGGCGGCCGGCGAGCGTGAGCTGGTCCGCGTGTACGGGGACGCGGGCCTGCGCTCCGACGTCCTGATCGTTCCCCATCATGGCAGCGCCACGTCCTCGAGCGTCGGCTTCCTGCACGCGGTCGCACCGCGCGTCGGCGTGGTGCAGGTCGGCTACCGGAATCGCTTCCGTCATCCGAATGCCGCCGTGACGGAACGCTACCGGCGGCGGGGTATCGAGCTCCTGCGCAGCGATGCGCTGGCGACGATTCGCATCGGGTTCGCGCCGGGCGTCGAGCCCGAGATCGCGAGCTGGCGGCTCTCGGACCAACGCTACTGGCGCATCCAGGTGGAAGCCGGGCGTGGGGCCGACTCCGCCGGGGACGCCGCCGGGCGTCGCGACGGGCCGCCAACCGTCCGCCGCCGCGCTACTGCGCCGTCCAGCCCCCGTCGATGGAGAGCGCGGCGCCGCGGATCTGGTCCGCGGCCGGGCTGCAGAGGTAGACGGCCATGGCCCCGATCTGCTCGGTGGTGACGAACTCGAGCGAGGGCTGCTTCTCGGCAAGCAGCTCGATCCGGGCCTGCTCCTCGCTGATACCGTCCCGCTCGGCGCGGGCGTCGATCTGCTTCTGCACGAGGCCCGTCAGCACCCAGCCCGGGCAGATCGCGTTGCAGGTCACGCCCGTGCGGGCCGTCTCGAGGGCGATGACCTTCGTCAGGCCGACGACGCCGTGCTTGGCCGCGACATAGGCGGCCTTCTGGACGGAGGCGACCTTGCCGTGCGCCGACGCGATGTTGATGATGCGGCCCCAGTTCGCGCGCTTCATGGCGGGCAGGGCGCAGCGCGCGGTGTGGAACACGGCGGACAGGTTGAGCGCGATGATCGCGTCCCAGCGCTCGCGGGGAAAGTCCTCGACGTTCGCGGTGTACTGGATGCCGGCGTTGTTCACGAGGATGTCCACCTGGCGCCCGCGCTCGGCGATGCGGGCGAACATGCGCTCGATCGCATCGACGTCCGTCAGGTCGGTATCGTCGTAGCGCGCCTCGACCTTGAACTCGGCTTCGATCCGGGCGCGCTCGCGCTCGATGTCCTCCGGGTTGCCGAAGCCGTTGAGGAGGATGTCTGCGCCCTCGGCGGCAAGCGCCCGGGCGGTCGCCAGTCCGATGCCGCTGGTCGAGCCGGTCACCAGCGCGAGCTTGTCCTTGAGCATGGATTCCCCCTGCTAACATGCGTTGAACGGATCAGTCTATTCATTGTATGTGCGCCCACGGAATCCCATGATGAACGAGCCACGACTGCGATACGTGACCTGCCCCGATCCGAGGGGCCTGCACCGCCTGGCGTATTGGGAATGGGGCGAGGGCAACGGCGGCCCCCCGGTCCTCTGCGTCCATGGGCTCACCCGCAACGGCCGCGACTTCGATGCCCTGGCGAGCCGGCTCGCCTCCCGCTTCCGGGTGGTCTGTCCCGACATGATCGGGCGCGGCCGTTCCGACCGCGCCGCGGATCCGGCCATGTACACGGTACCCCAGTACGTATCCGACTGCGTGACGCTCATCGCCCGGCTCGATACCGAGAAGGTGCACTGGATCGGGACCTCGATGGGGGGGCTCATCGGGATGTCGATGGCCTCGCTGCCGGGCAACGCCGTGGCATCGCTGGTGCTCAACGACATCGGGCCGGTGATCGACCCGGCCGGCCTCGCCCGGATCGCGGGGTACGTCGGTCAGGATCCCCGCTTCGCCAGCTTCGAGGACGGCGAGAAGGCGCTGCGCGAGCTCATGGTCGACTTCGGCCCGCACACCGACGAGCAGTTCCGGCTGCTCTCGCGGCATTTCATCGTGAACCGGGGTGACCACTGGGGCTTCCACTACGATCCCGCCATCGCGGTGCCGTTCCGCTCGGCGCCCCCGGCAGCCGACCTGTGGCCGCTCTACGATGCGATCACCGCGCCCACGCTGTTGCTTCGCGGGGCGCAGTCCGACGTGCTCGCCGAGGATGTCGCCAGCCAGATGCAGGCTCGGGGGCCGAAGGCGCGCCGTATCGACTTCGAGGGGGTAGGCCATGCGCCGACCCTCATTGCCGACGACCAGATCGACGCGGTCGAACGATTCCTCCTGGAGCAGAGTGAATGACCATCCAGCGCATCAAGCCCGGTTCCCGTTTCGCTTCGGCGGTCTGCCACAACGGCGTCGTGTATCTCGCCGGCCAGGTGGCGAGGGATCCCTCCGAGGACGTGGCAGGGCAGACCCGCCAGGTGCTCGCGACCATCGACCGGCTTCTCGCGGAGGCGGGCACGGACAAGACGCGGGTCCTGCAGGCGACGGTCTATCTCGCGGACATGAAGGACTTTGCCGCCATGAACGCCGTGTGGGACGCCTGGGTCGTGCAGGACAAGCTGCCGACGCGCGCGACGGTCGAGGCGAAGCTGGCCGCGCCCGAGTACAAGGTCGAGATCGTCGTCGTCGCCGCCCAGGCCGACTGAGCCCATGCGCGGCACGCCCGGGCCGGTTCCCGGACGTGCGTGCGAGGGGGCGAGCCCACGGCAGGGCCCGCGCCGGTTCGTCAGCGCCAGCCCACCCGGTCCACGATCCGCGCCGCCTCGAGCTGCGCCTTGCCGATCCGGCCGATCGCCAGGGGATCGGGCTTGAACGGGCCGAGCTTCTCGAGCGCCGGGTTGTCGATTTTGACGCTTTCGACCGCCGGCCATTCGTTGTTGCCTTCCGCCAGGAAGCGCTGCGCCTGCTCGCTGGTCAGGTACTCGATGAAGCGCACGGCGGCCTCCCGATGGGGCGCATGCCGGAGCACGCCGATGCCGGTGATGTTCATGTGCGTGCCGTTGCCGTCCTGGTCGGGCCAGACCGCCCTGACCTTGTCCGCGATCTCGCGATCGACGTCCTTCGAGGAGCGCATCAGGCGGGCGAGGTAATAGCTGTTGGCGAGCGCGACGCCGCATTCGCCGGTGGCCGTCGCCTTGATCTGGTCGGTATCGCCGCCCCTGGGGGAGCGGGCGAAGTTCGAGACGACCCCGGCGGCCCATTGCTCAGCCTTCTCGGCCCCCATGTGCTCGACCATCGCGCCGATGAGCGAGAGCATGTAGGGATGGGTCCCGGAGCGGGTGCAGACCAGGCCCTTCAGGGCCGGATCGGCGAGATCGGCATAGTTGCGGACCTTCTCGCCATCGACCTTGTCCGGGTTGTACACGATGATCCGGGCCCGGCGCGAGACGCCGAACCACTTGCTGCCTTCGCCGTCGTCGATGCTGCGCAGGTGCGCCGGGATGCGCTCCTCGAGCACCGCGGACTTTACCGGCTGGAACAGCCCGGCTTCTTCGGCCTTCCACAGCCGTGCCGCGTCCACGAGGATCAGTACATCGGCCGGGCTGCTGGCGCCCTCGCTCGACAGCCGCTCCATCAGCGCGCTGTCCGAACCCTCGATGAGGTTGATCCTGGTGCCCGTCTGCTTCGTGAAGTCGTCGTAGAAGCGCTGGTCCGTCTGGTAGTGGCGGGCGGAATAGACGTTCAGTTCGTTGTCGGCGGCGCGCAGGGGCATCGCGGCGACGAGGCCGGCGAGGAGGAGAGTGGCGCAGCGAAGCTTGGTCATGGGTTTCCTTGTTCTCAACGGGATTGCTCGACAGGCGTCGCGAGCCTAACACGAAACAGGAATCATTCCCAACAAGAGACCCATGGCTCGTGTGCCGACGAGGCGACCGGCCGAGGCGTCAGTAGCGATAGAAGGAGGCGACTTCCTCGCCCAGGGCGAGGGATCCGGAGCGGTCCGGACCGGCGTCCGCGCGGGACGCGGAATCCGCGACCTGCGCGCCGGTGGCGTCGTCGCCCGGGCGCGAGGCCGTCATGGTCGCCGGGGTCTCCGCGTCCGTGGGCGCGAGCCTGCGCGCCCCGTTGTAGCGGGCGCGCCAGTAGGGGCTGGACATGGACTCGACGCGAACCTCGGATCCCGCCGACGGCGCATGCACGAATCGCCCGTTGCCGAGGTAGATGCCCACATGCGAGTAGGCGCGCCTCAGGGTGTTGAAGAAGACGAGGTCGCCCGGCTGCAGGCTCGAGCGGGACACCTTGCTGCCGGACCGGGCAAGCCCGCGGGTGTCCCGCGGCGTCGCCAGCCCGACCTCGCCGTATACGTGATGGACGAGCCCGCTGCAGTCGAGGCCGGTGGCGGGGCGGGTGCCGCCCCAGCGGTAGGGCACGCCCACGAGCGCGAGGGCGCGCAGGGCGACTTCGGAGCCGACGGAGACGGGATGGGGCGCGGGGGATGTGCGGGCGGCGGTGCCGGGGGCGGAGGCGTGGGGCCCGTCGGCCGGCCGCTTGCCCGGGCCGGCCATCGCCACGGGCGTCCAGCCGAGGACGGCGCAAGCGAACAGTGCCGCGAGCGCCGTCCGGCCGGCCTGCCGGCCGGACGGTTCGTCCTGCATGGGCGCGCGCGTCTCTCGGGGCATTGGCGCACCATAGGCGTCGGCGCCCGAAAAGTCAATAAAAACCGATACTTGGCCGTGGTTCCTGATGCGCTTCCTCGGACAGTCGGCGTCGGGTCTTGCCCGCGGCGGCCCGATGCGTCAGTCTGCGATAAGGACCGGGTGCTTGGATGGGCGCGAAGAACGGGCGCCCGGCAAGGGTCGAAGCCCGAAACGCGCATTGGAGGAGGACAACGCATGGCCGAGACGCTCGAGCAGTTTCATGCGCGCTCGATCAACGACCGGGAGGGGTTCTGGGCCGAGCAGGCGCGCCTGATCGACTGGCACAAGCCCTTCGACCAGGTGCTCGACTACTCCCGGCCGCCGTTCGCCCGGTGGTTCGTCGGCGGCATGACGAACCTGTGCCACAACGCCGTCGACCGGCATCTCGCCACCCTCGGGGACAGGCCCGGCCTGATCTACGTGTCCACCGAGACCGACGAGGAGCGCACCTACACCTTCTCCGAGCTGCACCGCGAGGTCATGCGGATGGCGGCGATCATGCGGGCGCACGGGGTGGGCAAGGGGGATCGCGTGCTGGTCTACATGCCGATGATCCCCGAGGCGGTCTTCGCGATCCTCGCCTGCGCCCGGATCGGCGCGATCCACTCGGTGGTGTTCGGCGGTTTTGCTTCCAACTCGCTGGCGGCGCGGATCGATGACGCCACGCCGAAGATGATCGTGAGCGCCGATGCCGGCTCGCGTGCCGGCAAGGTCATCGAATACAAGCCGCTCGTCGAGCGCGCGCTCGCGATGTGCGCACACCGGCCGGAGAAGGTGCTGATGGTCGATCGCGGCCTCGCGCCCTTCGAGCGGGTGCCGGGCCGCGACTTGGACTACGCGGCCGAGCGCGCCGCCCATCTCGACGACATCGTGCCCGTCACGTGGCTGGAATCGAACGAGGTGAGCTACACGCTGTACACCTCCGGAACGACAGGCAAGCCCAAGGGGGTGCAACGCGACGTCGGCGGCTATGCCGTCGCGCTGGCGGCATCCATGGCGCACGTCTTCGGGGGCAAGCCCGGCGAGACCTACTTCGCGACGAGCGACATCGGCTGGGTGGTGGGCCACTCCTACATCGTCTATGGGCCGCTGATCGCCGGGATGGCGACGATCGTGTACGAGGGCACGCCGGTGCGGCCGGATGCGGGCATCCTCTGGCGCCTGGTCGAGAAGTACGGCGTGACGGTCATGTTCTCGGCGCCCACGGCGATCCGGGTCCTCAAGAAGCAGGATCCGGCATGGCTGCGGAAGTACGACCTGTCCTCGCTGAGGACCCTGTTCCTCGCGGGCGAGCCGCTCGACGAGCCGACCGCGCGCTGGATCGCCGACGGCATCGGCAGGCCCGTGATCGACAACTACTGGCAGACGGAGACGGGGTGGCCGATCCTCTCGATCGCGGGCGCGATCGAGGACACGCCCGTCCGCTACGGCAGCCCGGGCAAGGTGCTCTACGGCTACGACGTGCGCCTGCTGCACGAGGTGACCGGCGAGGAGGTCGGCCCGAACGAGAAGGGCGTCATCACGATCGTTCCGCCCTTGCCGCCGGGCTGCATGCAGACCGTCTGGGGCGACGACGAGCGCTTCGTGTCGACCTACTTCAAGTCCATCCCGAATCGCCTGGTCTATTCGACGTTCGACTGGGGGCTGCGCGACGACGACGGCTACTACTTCATCCTCGGGCGCACGGATGACGTCATCAACGTGGCCGGCCACCGCCTCGGCACCCGGGAGATCGAGGAGAGCATCTCCAGCCATCCGGCCGTGGCCGAGTGCGCGGTGGTCGGCGTGGCCGATTCGCTCAAGGGGCAGGTGGCGGTCGCCTTCGCCGTGCTGAAGGACCCGGCGGCCTGGTCGGAGCCGGAGAAGCGACAGGCGCTCGAGGGCGACATCATGGCCGTGGTGGACCGGTCGCTGGGAGCGGTCGCGCGGCCGTCGCGGGTCCACATCGTGTCCGCGCTGCCCAAGACCCGCTCGGGCAAGGTGCTGAGGCGTTCGATCCAGGCGCTCTGCGAGAAGCGGGATCCCGGGGACCTGACCACGATCGAGGAGCCGGCGGCGCTCGAGGAGATCCGTGAAGCGCTCGCGCACTAGCGCGCCTTCCGGCTGATGGGCGCCGAAGAGGCGGCGTTCGTCCGCCAGGCCCTCTCGTCGCTGCTGCCACCGCTCGGCCTCGCCTGGCTCGCGCTGCTGGCGCTCCTGCTGGGGCTGGCCTGGCGTCGTGCCCGAATGGCCGCCGGGGTGATCGCCGGGCTTTCACTGGCCGTCCTGCTGCTGATGTCCACGCCGTGGGCCGGCCATGCACTCGTCGACAGCCTCGAGCGACGCGCCGGCCCGGCGATGGACCGCGACATGGCCCGGGAACTGGCCCGTGCGGCGCGGGGGCCGCAGGCGGTGGTGGTCCTGGGCGCCGGCATCCGCACCGACGTGCGCGACGCGCTCGGACCTCAGCTGCCGAGAGCGCACACGCTCGAGCGCCTGAGGGCGGGCGCCCGGATCGCGGACTGGAGTGGCCTGCCGGTTGCCCTGAGCGGCGGTCGGCCCCTCGGCGCACTGCGCCCGGAGGCCGAGGTGATGGCCGAGGTCCTCGGGGAATTTCGCAGGCAGGCCCGCTGGGTGGAAGCCGATTCGCTCGACACCGCCTCCAGCGCGCGACTGGCGGCCCGCCTGCTGGGCGAGGCGGGTATCGGACGGATCATCCTGGTGACCCATGCCTATCACATGCCGCGCGCGCGAGCGGCGTTCGAGGCGGCAGGGTTCGAGGTGGACCCCGCGCCGACGGGCTTCCTCGCCGGCCATGGGGCGCCGCGTCCACTCGAGTTCGTGCCGAGCTCCAGGGGCCTGCAGCTGTCCAGCCTCGCGATGCACGAATGGCTCGGCATCGCGTGGTACCGATTCAAGGGCCATATCCGCCGGACGCCCTGAGCCATGGCGCGCGGCCCCGGGGCCCTACAATCCCGGGACAACTATCGGGGGAGCAGGCATGGCGCTGTTCGACCGCTCGGCGCTGAACCCGGGCGTACGCGGGCGCGAGGTGCTCGCGTGGTCGATGTACGACTTCGCGAATTCGGGCTACACCACGGTCGTCCTGACCGCGGTATTCAATGCGTACTTCGTCGGTGTCGTGGCCGGCAATGCCGCCTGGGCCACCTTCGCCTGGACGGCGGCGCTGGCGTTCTCCAGCTTGCTCGTGATCCTCACCGCGCCCGGCATCGGCGCCCGCGGCGACCGCCGTGGCGACAAGAAGCTGATGCTGGCGATCGCCACCGCGGTCTGCGTGGTCGCGACATCGGGGCTCGGGCTGATCGGGCCGGGCGACGTGGCGTTCGCATTGCTGCTCGTGGTTGTCTCCAACTACTGCTACGTGATCGGCGACATGCTGATCGCCGCCTTCCTGCCCGAGCTGGCGCGACCGAACGCGCTCGGGAGGGTCTCGGGCTGGGGATGGAGCTTCGGCTACTTCGGCGGCATGCTCACCCTCGGCCTGTCGCTTGCCTGGGTGCTCCATGCCCAGAAGGCGGGGGCGATTGCGGCCGAGTTCGTGCCCGCGACCATGTGGATCACCGCCGCGGTCTATGCGCTGGCGGCGATCCCCGTCTTCCTGGTCCTGCGCGAGCGGGCGGGCTCCGGCGGGCAACAGGTGGCCGCGGCCGCGATCGGGCGGGTGCGGCACTACTGGCGTCGGGTGCGCGACTTCGGGGACTTCGTCCGGCTGCTCGTCTGCGGCTTCTTCTACCAGGCTGGAATCGCCGTCGTGATCGCCCTGGCGGCGGTCTATGCCGAGCAGGCAATGAAGTTCTCGCAGGTCGAGACGATGAGCCTGATCTTCCTGGTGAACATCGCCTCGGCGCTGGGGGCCTTCGGCTTCGGCTACCTGCAGGACCGCATCGGGCACCGGGCCGCGCTCGGCCTCACGCTCGCGGGCTGGATCGTCATGAGCCTGCTGGCGGCCATCGCCACCGACCGCGCGTTATTCTGGGCGGCGGCCGCACTGGCGGGCCTTTGCATGGGATCATCGCAGTCGGCGGGCAGGGCGATCGTCGGCCTGCTCGCACCGGCGCGGCGCATCGCGGAGTTCTACGGCATGTGGGCGCTGGCGACGCGCGTGGCCGCCATCGTCGGCCCGCTGACCTACGGTGCGGTGACATGGGCGACCGCCGGCAACCATCGGCTGGCCATCCTGGTGACGGGCTCCTTTTTCGTCGTCGGGCTGCTGGTGCTGCTGCGCATCGACATCGAGAGGGGCCGGGCGGCCGGCCTCACCTGCGCGGACTGAAGCGGGATCCGCGATCCCGCGTCGGGAAGGAGGGAACATGGACGACGAGGCGATCGGCTACCTGGGGGCGAGCGAGCTCGTCGCCGCCTACGCGGCGGGCAGCCTCTCTCCCACGGAGGTGACCGCGGCCATCCTGCGCCGGATCGAGGCGGTCAATCCGGTCATCAATGCCTTCTGCCTGGTCGATGCGGAGGGCGCCATGGCCCAGGCCGGCGCCTCCGCGGAGCGCTGGCGCCGGCATGAGCCCGCCGGGCCGCTCGATGGCGTGCCCGTGACGGTCAAGGACCTGATCGACGCCCGCGGCTGGCCCACGCTGAAGGGTTCGCTCACGATCGATCCTGCCGGGCCATGGGAGAACGATGCACCGGTCGTCGCCAGGCTGCGGGAGTCCGGCGCGGTGCTGCTCGGCAAGACCACCACGCCGGAATTCGGCTGGCGCGGCTCCACCGATTCCCCGCTCACGGGCATCACCCGCAACCCTTGGCGGCTGGACCGGACCCCGGGCGGCTCTTCGGGAGGCGCCGTGGCGGCGCTGGCCGCCGGCCTCGGTCCGCTTGGCCTCGGGACGGACGGGGGCGGCTCGATCCGGATTCCCGCCGCATTCACCGGCACCGTCGGCATCAAGGCCCAGTTCGGCCGGGTGCCGGCGCATCCGCACTCGCCGATGGGCACGGTGGCCCATGTCGGGCCGCAGGCGCGCAACGTGCGCGATTGCGCGCTCATGCTGGGCGTGCTCGCCGGCCACGACGATCGCGACTGGCTGGCGCTGCCCGGCCCGGCGCCGGACTGGGTGGGGGACCTCGAGCGCTCGCTCGCCCTTGGCGTCGGATCGCGGCCCCTGGCGTCGCTGCGCATCGGCTTCAGCCCGCGCCTTCGTCACGCGCGATACGTCGATCCCCGGATCGAGGCGGCCGTTGCCGCGGCCGCCCGTCGCCTCGAGGAGCTGGGCGCAGTCGTGGAGGAGGCCGACCCGGACATTCCCGACGGCGAGCATGCGTTCCGGGTGCACTGGTTTTCGTCGGCGCGGCACCTGCTGCATGGCCTGCCGCCCGAGAAGTTCGCGCTGCTCGATCCCGGCCTGCGGGACGTGGTGGACCAGGCGGCGCAATACACGTTGTCCGACTTCCTCGATGCGCAGGCGGTTCGTGCCGCGATCGCGCACGGCATGGCGCTCTACACCCGGCGGTTCGACCTGCTGCTGACCCCTGCCACGGCGGTGCTGCCGTTCGAGGTCGGCCTCTACGCGCCACCCCGGCCGGCGGCGCTGGGCCCAGTTGCTAACCACGACTGGGCATGGTGGACGCCGTTCTCGTGGCCCTTCAACCTGACCCAGCAGCCGGCGATCGTGTTGCCTTGCGGCTTCAGCGACGACGACCTGCCGATCGCGATGCAGCTGGTGGCGCCCAGGCATCGCGAGGATCTCTGCTTCCGCGCGGCCGCCGCCTACGAGGCGTCCACCGACTGGAGCGGCCGGCGCCCCCGGTTCATGCCGTCGTGACAGGGATCTTGCCGATCCGGGCCTGCCATTCGCGGGGCCCGGTCTCGTGCACGGACTCGCCCCTGGCGTCCACCGCGACCGTGACCGGCATGTCGCGGACCTCGAACTCGTAGATGGCCTCCATGCCGAGGTCCTCGAAGGCGAGGACCCGCGCGCCGCGGATCGCCTTCGACACAAGGTAGGCCGCGCCGCCCACCGCCATGAGGTAGGCGGCCCCGTGCCGGCGGATCGCCTCGATCGCGATGGGGCCGCGCTCGGCCTTGCCGATCATGGCGATCAGTCCGGTCCGCGAGAGCATCATCTCGGTGAACTTGTCCATCCGCGTGGAAGTGGTCGGCCCGGCGGGTCCCACCACCTCGTCGCGTACGGGGTCGACCGGCCCGACGTAGTAGATGACGCGGTTGCGGAAATCGACCGGCAGCTGCTCGCCGCGCTCCAGCATCTCCTGGATGCGCTTGTGTGCGGCATCGCGCCCGGTGAGCATCCGGCCCGAGAGCAGCAGCGTCTGGCCGGGCTTCCAGCTCGCGACCTGCTCGGGGGTCAGCGTGTCGAGGTCGACGCGCAGCGACTTCTCGTAGTCGGGCTTCCAGTCGACGTCGGGCCAGGTGGACAGCGGCGGCGGCTCACAGTAGGCCGGGCCGCTGCCGTCGAGGACGAAGTGGGCATGGCGCGTCGCCGCGCAGTTCGGGATCATCGCCACCGGCTTGGAAGCGGCATGCGTGGGGTAGGTCGCGATCTTCACGTCGAGCACGGTGGTCAGGCCGCCGAGGCCCTGCGCGCCGATCCCGAGCGCGTTGACCTTCTCGTAGATCTCGATGCGCATCTCCTCGAGCTTCGAGGAGGGGCCCCGGCGCAGCAGTTCGTGCATGTCGAGAGGGGCCATGAGGGATTCCTTCGCGAGCAGCATGGCCTTCTCGGCCGTGCCGCCGATGCCGATGCCCAGCATTCCCGGGGGGCACCAGCCCGCGCCCATGGTGGGCACCGTCTTCAGGACCCAGTCCACGATCGAGTCCGAAGGGTTGAGCATCACGAACTTGGACTTGTTCTCGGAGCCGCCGCCCTTGGCGGCGATCGTCACGTCGAGCTTGTCGCCGGGGACGATCTCGTAGTGGATCACGGCCGGGGTGTTGTCCCGGGTGTTCTTGCGCTCGAAATGGGGATCGGCGACGACCGAGGCGCGCAGGGTGTTGTCGGGATGGGTGTAGCCGCGGCGCACGCCTTCGTTGACGGCGTCGCTCACCGAGCCGGGAAACCCCTCGAAGCGCACGCCCATGCCGACCTTGAGGTAGACATTGACGATGCCGGTGTCCTGGCAGATCGGTCGATGGCCCTCGGCGCAGAGCCGCGAATTGGTGAGGATCTGCGCAATCGCGTCGCGCGCGGCCGGGCTCTGCTCCGCCTCGTAGGCGCGCGCCAGGTGCTCGATGTAGTCGGCGGGGTGGTAGTAGCTGATGAACTGCAGGCCGGCGGCCACCGATTCGATGAGGTCGTCGGGCTTGATGACGGTCATGGCGGGATTCCTCGGAGGGGGTGATGCACGGCACGGCCCTGCGGTCGGCCGGGGGCATTCTAGCCCAGCCGGGGAGTGCGCCCGGCGGCGCGCGCGGAGGCGGGAGGGAGACCCGGCCGCTGGCCATCGCGCGGCCGGGCGGGTATCGTAAGGATGGCGTAAGGCGATCGTAAGCCGCCGGTCCTATGGTGAGTCGTAGCGCGGCGCCCCGGGCGAGAACACGAGCGTACAAGAGGAGGAAGACATGTCGGGCCAGATCGATTCCGTGCTTCAGGAGGGCAGGGTATTCCCCCCCAGCGAGGCGTTCCGCGCGCAGGCGACGATCTCCGGACTGGAGCAGTACGAGGCGCTTTGCGCCGAGGCGGCGCGTGATCACGCCGGCTTCTGGGCCCGCCTCGCGCGTGAGCACCTGGTCTGGCAGGAGCCGTTCACGCAGGCGCTCGACGAATCGAATGCGCCGTTCTATCGCTGGTTCGCCGACGGCAAGCTGAACGTCTCGTACAACTGCCTGGACCGTCACCTGGGCACGCCGGTCGAGAACAAGACGGCGATCATCTTCGAGGCCGACGACGGCAAGGTGACCTCGGTCACCTACAAGGAACTCCACCAGCGCGTCTGCCGCATGGCCAACGCCATCAAGTCGCTCGGCTACCGCAAGGGCGATCGCGCGATCATCTACCTGCCGATGTCGATCGAGGGCGTGGTCGCGATGCAGGCCTGCGCCCGGCTGGGCGTGATCCACTCGGTGGTCTTCGGCGGCTTTTCGGCCAAGAGCCTGCAGGAGCGCATCGTCGACGTCGGGGCCACGCTGGTCATCACCGCCGACGAGCAGGTCCGGGGCGGCCGCAAGGTGCCGTTGAAGGCGGCGGTCGACGAGGCCTTCGCCATGGGCGGTTGCGAGGCGGTGCGCAAGGTCATCGTGTACCAGCGCACCGGCGAGGGCGCGCCGATGACGACCGGGCGCGACATTACCTGGGCCGAGGCGATCGAGGGTCAGCCCGACGACTGCCCGCCCGAGTGGGTCGAGGCCGAACACCCCCTGTTCGTGCTGTACACGTCCGGGTCCACGGGCAAGCCCAAGGGCGTCCAGCATTCGTCGGCGGGCTTCCTGCTGGGTGCCGCGATCACCGTCAAGTGGGTGTTCGACCTCAAGCCGGAGGACATCTACTGGTGCACGGCCGACATCGGCTGGGTCACGGGCCATACCTACATTGCCTACGGCCCGACCGCCTGCGGCGCCACGCAGATCGTCTTCGAGGGCGTGCCGACGCACCCGCACCCCGGCCGCTTCTGGGAAATGATCGATCGCCACAAGGTCAGCATCTTCTACACCGCGCCGACCGCGATCCGCGCGCTCGTGCGCGCCGGCCAGACGAGCCCCGAGCACCATCCGAAGAAGTACGACCTGTCCTCGCTCCGCCTGCTGGGCTCCGTCGGCGAGCCGATCAACCCCGAGGCATGGATGTGGTACTACGAGAACGTCGGCCGCGAGCGTTGCCCGATCGTCGATACCTGGTGGCAGACCGAGACGGGCTCGATCATGATCTCGCCGCTGCCGGGCGTGCACGGGCTGAAGCCCGGCTCGTGCACCATGCCGCTGCCCGGCATCGCGCCGACCATCATCGACGAGGCGGGGGGCGAGGTGCCGCGCGGAAAGGGTGGCTTCCTCGCGATCAGCAAGCCGTGGCCATCCATGATCCGCACCATCTGGGGCGACCCCGAGCGGTTCAAGAAGACGTACTTCCCGCCGGAGATCCAGGGCGGCCGCTACTACATCGCCGGCGACGGCGCGACGATCGACGAGGACGGCTACTACCGGGTGATGGGCCGCATCGACGACGTGCTGAACGTCTCTGGGCATCGCCTGGGCACGATGGAGGTCGAGTCGGCGCTGGTCGCGCATCCGATGGTCGCCGAGGCCGCCGTGGTCGGGCGCCCGGACGAGGTGACCGGCGAGGCCATCTCCGCCTTCGTCGTACTGAAGCAGGCGCGGCCCACCGGCGAGGAGGCGGCGAAGGTCGCCAAGGAGCTGCGGGACTGGGTCGGCAAGGAGATCGGCCCGATCGCCAAGCCGAAGGAGATCCACTTCGGGGACAACCTGCCCAAGACGCGCTCCGGGAAGATCATGCGGCGGCTGCTGCGCGCGATCGCGCGGGGCGAGGAAATCACCCAGGACGTCTCGACCCTCGAGAACCCGGCGATCCTGGAGCAACTCAAGCAGGCCATCTGAGCCGGACGCCCGCCAGTCGCGAGAAGCTTCCGCACCCGGCGGGCCCGCCGGGCGTCCGTTCTCGCGTCCCGCGCCGCGGGACGCGGCCTGCCGGGGGTCCCTGATGTGCTCGGCCGTGATCGCGGCAAAGGCCATCGTGGAGATGGCCTTGCTCCTCTATCTGGCGCAGCTTGCCGTCCGGCTGCTCAGCTTCGGCCGGCATGAGGCCAACCCGGTCTACCGGGGGATCCGCTTCCTGACCTCCCCCTTGACCGGGCTCGGGCGAGCACTCGCGCCCGGACCCTCGCCACGGCGACACGCGCCCCTGCTCGGCGCCCTCCTGGGCGTGGCGCTCTGGATCGCGCTGGTGCTGGCCAAGCGGCAGTGGCATTGCGGGCTTCCGTCCTGAGCACCCCATGCGGCCGGAAGACTCCCGGGACGGCTTGAAGCGCTACTGGCGTCGCAATCTCGTCCTGACGGCGGGCCTGCTGTTCGCCTGGTTCGTAGTGAGCTTCGTGGTTCCGGCTTTCGCCCGCTACCTCGACTTCGATTTCTTCGGCTGGCCGTTCGCCTTCTGGGTGGGCGCGCAGGGCGCCCCCATCGTGTACCTGCTGATCATCTGGTTCTATGCGAGGCGCATGGACCGGCTGGACCGCGAGTTCGGGGTGGCGGAAGGGGACGAGGAATGAGCAGCGCGTCGCAGCAGGCCTTCTCGGCGCGCTTGTGGAGCATCTTCGCGTTCTACACGGTCGGCTTCGTCTTCTTCCTCGTGGCGCTGGCGGCGCTCGAGCAGGCGGGCATGTCCCGCACGCCGATGGGCTATGTCTTCCTCGGGGCGACGATCCTCGTCTATGCCGTGATCGGCATCACGAGCCGCACCAACGACCCCACCGAGTACTACGTCGCCGGGCGCCGGGTGCCGGCCGTGTTCAACGGGATGGCGACCGCCGCGGACTGGATGTCGGCGGCATCGTTCATCTCGCTCGCGGGCGGGCTGTACGCGGGCGGCTATTCGGGGCTCGCCTTCGTCACGGGCTGGACGGGGGGATACGTGCTGGTGGCGCTGCTCCTCGCGCCCTACCTGCGCAAGTTCGGCCGGTTCACCATTCCCGACTTCTTCGGCGCGCGGTACGGGGGGCACATACCGCGGATGCTGGCCGTCGCGATCGCGCTGGTGTGCTCCTTCACCTACGTCGTCGCCCAGATCTACGGCCTCGGCCTGGTCACGACGCGGCTCACCGGGGTGGAGTTCGAGATCGCGAGCTTCCTCGGCCTGGCGGGCATTCTCGTGTGTTCGTTCCTCGGGGGGATGAAGGCGGTCACCTGGACCCAGGTGGCCCAGTACATCATCCTGATCGCGGCCTACATGATCCCGGTGGTGTGGCTGTCGGTGCAGCAGACCGGCAATCCGCTTCCGCAGTTCGCCTATGGCCAGCAGTTGCAGAAGATCGGCCAGATCGAGGAGCGGCTCCTGGCCGACCCGGCCGAGGAAGAGGTCCGTCGAATCTTCCGCGAGCGCGCCGACACGGCGATCGCGGCGCTCGTCGATCCCGCGGCCAGCTTCGAGCGGGAAACGGCTCGGCTTCGCCAGGCCATCGAACTCGCGCGGACGAGCGGGGACCGCGAGGCGCTCAAGCAAGCCGAGGACGCGCTGGCCGCCTATCCGGCCCGGGTCGATGCCGCGGTGGCGCAGTGGCGATCCGAGGCGGCGCTCGCCGCGCGAGCCCGGCCGCTCGTGCGCCATGCCGAGCCGTTCGCGGGCGCCACCGAGGCCGACAGGGACACGGCGCGACGCAACTTCCTCGCGCTGGTGTTCTGCCTGATGGTGGGAACCGCGGCCCTGCCGCACATCCTGATGCGCTTCTACACGACGCCCTCCGTGCGCGAGACGCGCAGCTCGGTGGCCTGGTCGCTCTTCTTCATCTTCCTGCTCTATTTCACGGCGCCCGCGTTGGCCGTCCTGGTCAAGTACGTCGTCTATCACGATGTCGTGGGAACGAGCTTCAGCGCGCTTCCCGGCTGGGTCGAGCAATGGCGGAAGGTGGATCCGGCCGTCCTGTCGATCATGGACGTCAACGTCGACGGCATCGTGCAGGCGGCGGAAATCCTCCTCGGCGACGATATCGTGGTGCTGGCGACGCCCGAGATCGCCGGGCTCCCTTACGTGATCAGCGGCCTGGTCGCCGCGGGGGGGCTGTCGGCGGCCCTGTCGACCGCGGACGGCCTGCTGCTCACCATCGCCAATGCCTTGTCGCACGACACCTACTACAAGGTCATCGATCCGAGCGCGCCGACGGCCAAACGGGTTCTGATCTCGAAGGTCCTGCTGCTGCTCGTCGCCGTTGTCGCCGCGCTCACCGCCGCGCAGCGTCCCGCGGGCATCCTGCATCTCGTCTCGGCCGCCTTCTCGTTTGCCGCGGCCGGTTTCTTCCCGGCGCTGGTGCTGGGCATCTTCTGGAAGCGGGCGACGGGACTCGGTGCCACGCTGGGGATGCTGGCGGGCTTCGGGGTGACGCTCTACTACATGTCCCGGACGCAGCCGTGGCTGCGCGAGCTGGTGTACGGCATCCCGCAGGAGATGCCCGTCACCGACCTCTGGTGGGGCATCGAGCCGATCTCGGCCGGGATCTTCGGGGTCCCCGTCGGCTTCGCGGTAATCGTCGTCGTGAGCCTGCTCACGCCGGCGCCCGCGCCGGAAACACGCAGGCTGGTGGACACGATCCGCTATCCCCGGCTGCCGCCGTGAGCCTTGCCGACGACGGCGGCCTCGCCCAGCGGGCGTAGCGGGGCGAAGCGCACGGCGCGGCCGCCATCCCGGTCCCCCGGCACCCGCGGCGGACGGATCGTGCCCCCGGTGAAGGGGTTTGCTAGAATCGCCGCTCCCGGAGAGGTGGATGAGTGGTTTAAATCGCACGCCTGGAAAGCGTGTTCAGGGTTAACGCCCTGACGCGGGTTCGAATCCCGCCCTCTCCGCCACGATCCTGTCGAGCCATCGGGCCGGCCGGGCACGGCGCCGTCGCCTGCGGCAGCGCCGGATGAACAAGAGACAGTCTGGAGTAGCCGATGGCGCTCGATTTCGAGGGAATCCGCGTCCTGGATTTCTCGCAGGTGATTGCCGGTCCGCTGGCAGCGCAGCACCTTTCCCTGCTGGGGGCCGATGTCATCAAGGTCGAGCCGCCCGCCGGCGACCAGATGCGCGACCGCATGCTGCCCAGCCGCTGGTCCGGCATCGGGATGGCGCCCGGGTTCCTGGCGATGAACATCGGCAAGCGCAGCCTTTGCCTGGACATGAAGCATCCCGAGGGCAGGGCGCTGGTGCGTGAGCTCATCCGGTCGGCCGACGTCCTCATCCACAACTACCGCAGCGGCGTCGTCGAGCGCCTTGGTCTCGACTACCCCAGCGTGCGCGAGATCAATCCGCGCATCGTGTGGTGCTCGATCACCGGCTTCGGGAACACCGGGCCGCGCCGCGCCGCCCCCGCCTACGACGGCGCGATCCAGGCCGCGAGCGGCATGATGGACAACAACGGCCATCCCGAGACCGGGCCGACACGCACCGGCTACTTCCCGGTCGACGCGATGTCGGGCGTTTCCGCTGCCTTCGCGATCGCGGCGGCCCTCGTGCGGCGCGAGCGCACGGGCGAGGGCAAGGCGGTCGACGTCTCGATGTTCGATGCGGGCCTTCTCCTGCAGAACGCCGCCTGCGCCCAGTTCCTGGTCGAGGGCATCCCCGGCGGCCTGATGGGCAACAGCTCGCTTTCGAAGGCGCCCAGCGCGGATGCATTCCGGACCGGCGACGGCGTCGTGCTTTCTTCGGCGGTGCAACAAGGCCAGGTCGAGGCGATGTGCGACGAGCTCGGCATCGGGGAACTCCTGCGCGACGAGCGCTTCGCGACCCCGCAGGCACGCATCGCGAACGCCGAGGAGTTCAGGCGGCGGCTGACGGAAGCCTTTGCCGCCGACAGCGCGGCGAACTGGGTGCGCCGCCTGGCGGCCCGCGGCGTGCCGATCTCGAAGGTCAACTCGATACCCGAGGCGACCGCCGAGGCGCGCGAGGACCGGCGCAGCGTGCTGCTCTCCGTCGGCCGGCCGCGCGGCTACGAGCAGGATGTGGAGCTGGTCGGCACGTCGTTCACGTCGCCCGAGGATGCGCCGACCGCGCTTCGCCCGCCGCCGGCGCTGGGCGAACACAGTCGGGAAATACTTTCCGAACTGGGGCTGGATCGCGAAAGGATCCGATCCCTCGTGGAGCAGGGCGTCGTCATCGACGGCGGCGCCTGATCCGTTCAAGCCCCAATGCACAAGCTAACCGAATGCAGCTATGCTTTGCGCCGAATTTGCCTGATGCGCTGCGTCAAGACGCTTTTCGTCCAGCGCCAGTCCGTATCATCGCAATCGATGGATCCAGTGATTTGACTGATGGATGCCCCCGTGTTTTCATCGGGCGCTTTCAAAAAATCGGATCCAGCCCATTACCCAGGTTGGCAACGGAGGAAACGAGACATGTCTAGCCTCAGCAGCAAGCTCAAGCGCCGCAACGTCCTGAAGGGGACGCTCGCCGTCGCGGCCGCGCCCGCGATCATCACCTCGGCGAAGGCCCAGGCCAAGGTGACCTGGAAGGTCCAGTCCCATTGGCCGAAGGCCTCCGGATCGTTCACCGACAGCCTCGGCGTCCTCGCCAAGGAGCTGGAAGCGAAAACCGACGGCCGCTTCAAGCTGGAGCTGCTCGGCGCCGGCGAGATCGCCAAGGGCGGCGAGATCTTCAACGTCGTCCGTCGCGGCGTCGTCCAGATGGGCACGACTTCCCCGGCCTACAACCTGAACGAAGCCGAGCTCATGAGCATGTACATGGGCATCCCGGGCACCCTGCGCGAGCCCTGGGAAGCGATGCACATGAACAAGAACCTCGGGCTGGAGGCCGCGCTGAACGAGCAGGTCAAGCCCAAGGGCGTGTTCTACATGGCGGACAAGGCCTACCCGACCGAGCTCGTGCTCAAGAAGAAGATCGAGTCGGTCAACGATCTCTCGGGCGTGAAAGTCCGTTCGGCGGGCAGCCTGCTCGAGTACCTGAACGCGGCCGGTTTCGCGCCCCAGCAGGTGGCCGGTCCCGAGATCTACCAGGCGCTCGCGACCGGGGTCGTGGACGGCGCCCACTGGGGTGCCGCGATCGGCGCGCTCTCGATGAAGTTCTGGGAGGTCGCCAAGGTCCACATGAAGCCGGCGATCCTGATCGCACAGGACGTCTACATCATGAACCTCGACGCGTTCAACAAGCTGCCCGACGACCTCAAGCTGATCTTCACCTCGACCGTCGAGAACCGCTACTTCCAGCGCTCGGTCGAGTACCTCCACCAGGAGGCCATCGCCCTCAACACCGGCATCACCAAGATGGGCGTCGAGGTTCACCGCTACCCCGACGAGGTCCTCGCCAGGATGGCCGAGGCGTCCAAGACGCTCATGGCCAAGGAAATGGAGAAGGGACCCAAGGCCAAGGAGTTCGCCGAGAAGCTCACTGGCCTGATGAAGGACCTGGGCTACGTCTGACCTGGAAGCCGGTCCTGATTCCCCATCGCGGGAGTCCGAACCATCGAGCCGAACCAGCGGCAGCCTCCGCGAGGCCCGCCGCTGGTTCGTGCCTTCCGAAAGAATCGCACGGGGGACAGGATGCTCAAGCTCGCGAGAGCGATCACCCAGCTGAACGTCTGGATCGGCAGGATCTGCGCGTGGCTCATCGTTCCGATGTTCCTCGCGTTGATCGCCGACGTGGTCATGCGCTATGTCGTCGGCAACGTGACCATCTGGACGGCGGAACTCGCCCAGCTCATCTTCGGCGTGTACTCGGTCATCGCCGGGGGCTACCTGCTGGTGGAACGGGCGCACGTCAATGTCGACATCTTCTACGGGACCTGGTCCCGCGAGCGCAAGGCGAAGGTGGACCTGGCCACATCGTTCCTGTTCGTCTTCTTCATGCTCGTCCTCATCTACCAGAGCTGGGACATGGCCTGGGAGTCCTTCGAGAAGAGGGAGACGTCCATGAGCATCTGGGATCCCTACATCTGGCCGGTCAAGATGGCCGTGCCGATCGCCGGCGTGCTGCTGTTCCTGCAGGGCATCGTCCGCATGGTTGCGGACTGGCGGGTCATCAAGGGACTCGAGAACGATCCGGCCATCTGGGGCAAGCAGGCCCCGGAAGGTCCCTCTCATTGAGCGCGGGGAACCATCGTGTCGGTTGAACTCGTCACCTTCCTGTTTTTCGCCTGCCTGCTGGTCTTCCTGTTCCTCGGGGTGCCGCTGGTCTTTACCCTGGGCGGCATTTCGGTCATCTTCCTGTACTTCTCGATGGGCCCGGTCGGGTTCTACATCGTTGCGTCCAAGTTCTGGGACTCGATGACCAGCTTTACGCTGATCGCGATTCCCATGTACGTGTACATGGCGATGCTGCTCGAGAAGTCGGGAGTCGCGCAGAACCTCTACCGGATGATGCACGTCTGGTTCGGGGGCTTTCGCGGCGGCCTGGCGATCGGGACCGTGGCGATCTGCGCGATCTTCGCCGCCATGAGCGGCATCAGCGGCGCCGCAGTGGTCACCATGGGCACGATCGCGCTGCCGCAGATGCTCAGCCGCGGCTACGACAAGCGGCTGGCAGTGGGTGCCATCAACTGCGGCGGTGGATGGGGCATCCTCATTCCGCCGTCGGTGCTGATGGTGCTCTACGCGATGCTGACCGAGGTGTCGGTCGGTCGGCTGTTCGCGGCCGGGCTCGGTCCGGGCATCCTGCTCTTCGTGCTGGTCTCGATCTACATCGGGGTGCGGTCCTGGCTGCAGCCGGATATCGCCCCGGCCCTGCCGAAGGAGGAGCGGGCAGGGTGGAAGGCCCGCTTCGAGTCGCTCAAGGCGGTGTTCCTGCCGCTGTTCATCGTGTTCCTGGTGCTGGGCGCGATCTTCGGTGGCTACGCCACCCCGACTGAGGCGGCGGCGCTGGGGGTGTTCGGCGCCCTGATCGCCTCGGCGGTGCATCGCAAGCTGTCGATGGAGGTGATTACCGACTCGGGCATCCAGACGCTGCGACTGACCGCTATGATCATGTGGATCCTGTTCGCGGCGCACGCGTTCTCCACCGCCTATTCGACGCTGGGGGCCAATTCCTTCATCGACGACCTGATGCTGATGATCCCCGGTGGGGAGTACGGCGCCCTCATCTTCATGATGCTGGTGCTGTTCATCCTGGGGATGGTGCTCGATCCCGTCGGGATCATGCTGATCACGCTGCCGGCCTTCCTGCCCGTCGTGGCGCACTACGGCTGGGACCCGATCTGGTTCGGGGTGATGTTCATCATCATGATGGAGATCGGCTACATGACGC
>CAZDYQ010000032.1:0-33151 GCA_964509685.1 uncultured Burkholderiaceae bacterium | reverse complement strand
GGATTGAAAATCCGCGTGTCGGTGGTTCGATTCCGCCCTTGGCCACCAGAATCCAGATGCCTTGCACTTCAAGCACTTGCAGGGCGACAGCCCGATGCGACGGCCTCCTGCGGAGGCCGTTCTTGCGTCGGGTTCCGTGAGTTCCCTGTGGCTCGCCCTGGACGCACAAGAGCGACAGGCGGCCCCGGACGCAGCCTCATCCCATAATCGCCCCGCTCACGGCGCCGGCACGTCCCGCACCAGCCGCCGCCACCGCCCGCCGTCGCGCAGGTACAGAACCCCGTCGTGATAGTGCATGGCGGTGACCCCTGCAAAGCGTGCGGCGCGCCCCGCGCCATCGACACTACCCGTCGCCGTCAGGTGCCCGGCGATGCGGTCGATCTGGGTCGTGCCCTTCGGATGCGCGAAGACGGCCGTCCGGGTGGCGAGAAAGACGGTGGCTGGCGCCTCGGCCACCGCGGTCACGGGCTGCCACTGGGTTTCACAACCGTCGAGTTCGACCACCTTGAGGCTGGCCGGCGTCATGAGGTCGGACAGCAGCGCCACCTTCGTGCTGCCGGACACCGGATCGGTCCAGGCGAGGACGATGCCGCCCTTCGTCATCAGGTTGGCCACGACCTGGCCAGGGGCCGCGTTGCCCAGCGCAAGGTCGATGTGCGGGGGCGGCCCATGCGCCGCCCGGGCCTGCCGACCCGAGACGGGAACGTGACGGATGCGCAGTGCGTTCGCCTGTTCGGGATGTGGCCGGATGATGACGAGGCTCGAATGGATGCCGTTGGTCACGCCGGACCATGTCGCCCCCGCCAGGGCGCCGGGCTCCGCGGCAAGCAGCTTGCGGGCGATCGCGCCCGTCTCCCGCTCGTGCCGCGGCCACTGGGCCGGACGTTCCTGCAGCGTCGTGACGCGCCCCTGCCGGGAGGCCTGCCGGACGGTCCAGGTTCCCGAGACATCCGCGGGCGTCGGTGCGGGTCCGCGCTGGAGCGTCCAGGTGATCTCGCCCGCGGGCATCGGAGCCGTCTCGAAGACGATGAACGACGCGTTCTGGATCACGGGCCGGACCGGCTCGCCGCCCCATAGCAGGACGGCATCGGCGGGCATCCCCCGGCCCCGGAAATGCACGACCTGGCCACCGGCCGAGTCGACGCAGGGCGCCGCGCCGCCGTCGGTGAGCGTGCCTCGGGCGAGGATCGCCTTGCGAAGCGTCGCCGGGCGCCCGCCGGAAGGGTGCGAGACGACGACGTCCCACACGCCGGTGTCCGGCGCGAGGACGAAGGTGCCGCTCCTGCCGTCGTCGTCCGCATCGAGCACGGCGGACTGGCCGCCGACTTCGACCACCAGGCCATCGACGAGATGCCGGCCCGAGAGGGTGAACGTCGTTTCGCCGGCGGCGGCCTCGACGACGCCCGGTGTCACACGCTCGACGACATGGGGCCTCGCGCCGGCGGTCTCGCCGTGCGCGGTGGCGGTCGTCACGAGGAAGAACAGGACCAGGGCGAGTGCGCCCCGGCGCTGGCTGGAGAAGGTCATCAGGGAAGAACTCCCGGCGTTGTCCGGATTGTGCCCTGCGCGCAGGGTGACGGCGGGCAGCTGCGGCCCGGTTCCGGTGCGTTCATCGTCCATCCCGGAATGCAACTAACGAGCCCTGGACGCCAGCCCGCCGGCTCGCCCGGGCTTGACGCCGCCCCGTCCGGCTGGTCCAATCGCGGCACCCTTCCAGGGGAGTAGCCGGCGCCCGCCAGAGCGAGCGCCGCGGCATCGTCACTACGGTGAGGTCGTGCTGGCAAGCGACCGCCACCCGGTGCCGCGAAACCCGGGCGCAAGCCCGTGAACCGGCAAGACCGACAAGGGACCTCCAGCAATCCGTCGTCCGGCGCCTGCCACGCCGGTCATGAGGTCTCCGATGCTATCGGTCGGCACACCCCTTCTCTGGTCCTTGTTCACCCTGTTCGTCGTCGCGGCGCTCGCCGTGGATTTCCTCGTCCTCAATCGAGGCGGCCAGCGCGCCGTCTCCATCCGTGCGGCCGCCATCTGGTCACTCGTCTGGGTGGCCGTATCGCTCGTCTTCGTCGGCTGGCTCTGGTGGTACCTCGGCGGCACGGGGAACGACCCTGCTGCCCGGACGCTTGCCGACACGAAGGCGCTCGAGTTCGTCACGGGCTATCTCGTGGAGAAGGCGCTCGCGGTGGACAACATATTCGTCTTCCTGCTGCTGTTCACCTACTTCGCGGTGCCGGCCGAGCTGCAGCGCCGCGTGCTGATGATCGGCATCCTCGGCGCGCTCGTGCTGCGCGCGGTGATGATCCTCGTCGGCGCCTGGCTGGTGTCCCAGTTCCACTGGGTCATGTACGTGTTCGGCGCCTTCCTCGTGTTCACCGGCGTCAAGATGTGGTGGGCCATCGGCCAGGAGCCGGACCTCGATTCCAACCCGTTGCTGCGCTGGGTCAGGGGCCGCTTCAGCATCGCGCCCGACTTCGACGGCGAGAAGTTCTTCACCGTGCGGGACGGGGTGCGCATGGCGACGCCCCTGCTGGTCGTGATCGTCCTGATCGGATTCGTGGACGTCGTGTTCGCGGTCGATTCGATCCCGGCGATCTTCGCGATCACGACGGATCCGTTCATCGTGCTCGCCTCCAACGTGTTCGCGGTCCTGGGCCTGCGGGCGATGTACTTCCTGCTCGCGGGCATGCACGAGCGCTTCCACCTCCTCTCCTACGGGCTGGCGGTCGTGCTGGTGCTCATCGGGGCGAAGATGCTGCTGGTCGATCTCTACAAGATCCCGGTCGCCTGGTCGCTCGGCGTCACGGTCGCGGTCCTGGCGACGACGATGCTGCTGTCCCTCCTCGTGCCGGCACGACCGGGCGAGACGACGAGCGCCTATCCGTTCCGGGGTCGGAAGCGCGACTCGACGACGCAATCGGAATGACGAGCGGCCGCGGCGCCGGGCACCGCGCGGCGTTCAGCCGGCGAGCGCCTCGGCGAGCGCCTCGTCGTAGGCTTGCGGGCGCTCGAACTGCACCCAGTGTCCCGCACCGGGGATGAGCCGCAGCCAGCGGAAACCGGGCGCTCTCGCGAGTTCGGGCTCGATGCGGTCCTGCAGGCCGCGATAGAGGACGTCCTCCTCGCCCCAGATGCCGAACACCGGGCAACGAACGTCCGGCAGCGTGCGCCGCACGATGTCGGTGCGCGAGATCCGTCGCGATCGCATCCGGTCGCGCGGAAGGTTCGCGGCGTGCAGCGCCAGGGCCAGGTCGTCGATCGACTCCGGCTGCGCCAGCATCAGGGCCGCCAGGTTGAAACGGTGGGTATGGTCGAGCTCGGGGCCCGGCGGCAGGTGCACCCACGGCTTGAGCGACGGCTTCCAGCCCGGATTGATGCCTAAGGCGGGCGCTCCCGAGAGGACGAGGCGGCGCACTCGTCGCGGCCATTGCGCGGCGATGAAGGTGGCCACCATGCTGCCGAAGGAGAAGCCCACCATGTCCACGGGGGCGTCGCCGAGCAGCTCGCGCAGCGCCGACTCGATCGGCTCGGGCAACGCGTCGGCATCCTCGCCCGATGGCGGCCGGGCCGATTCGCCCGAGCCCGGCAGGTCCGGGATCCATACCTGGCGGCCGGCCGCGACGAGCGCGGCGATGTTCCTGACCCAGTGGTTCCAGCTGCCGGAACCCCCATGCAGCAGGACGACCGGCTCGCCCTCGCCCCATCGACGCCAGACCATCGTGCCCTCGCCGCAGGGCAGTTCATGGCGCCGCGCGGCGGCGTCGATCCGTTCGGCGTCGGCGAGCGTGCACACGCTCGAGGGAAGGCGGAGGCTGGGGTTCATGGGCGCCATCATAACGGCCCCGCCGGGCCGACGCCGCCTCGAGGGACGGCGCCGGGAGGGCCTTGCCTACTTCGACTGCGCGACTTCCTGCGAGCGCTGGTACTCCGGCTGCACGAACCCGGCGAAGTGTTTCTCCGTCACCTCGAGGAACTCACGCGAGCGGTAGGCGTCGGCGATGTCCTTGACCCAGGGCTTGTCCCTGTCGGCCGTGCGGACCGCGACCAGATTCTGGTAGTCGGGGCTGGTCTGCTCGAGGGCCAGGGCGCTGGTGAGCGGGAGGCCGGACGCGATCGCGAAGTTGCCGTTCACGAAGCTGAAGTCGGTGTCGTCCAGCGATCGTGGCAGCTGGGCGGCCTCCAGCGGAATCAGCCTGATGCCCTTGATGTTCTCCGCCACGTCCCGCTCCGATGCGGTAACCGGATCGAAGTCGGCCTTCAGCCTGATCCAGCCGAAGTCCTGCAGCATCACCAGGGCGCGCGCGGCATTGGTCGGGTCGTTGGGCAGGGCGACCGTCGCGCCCTGCGATACCGCGTCCAGGCTCTCGTGCTTCTTGCTGTAGACCGCGATCGGCGCGGTGGGCACCTTGATCACTTCGCTGAGCTCCAGCCTGTTGTCCCTGGCGAACTTGCGCAGGTAGATGACATGCTGGAACGCGTTGGCGTCGAGCGCCCCCTGGGCGAGCGCGAAGTTCGGCTGGACGTAGTCGTTGAACTCGACGACCCGAACCTTGTAGCCCTTCTTCTCGAGCAAGGGCTTGATACCGATCTTCACCTGGTCGGCGTACGGACCGGCCGTCGCACCGATGACGAGTTCGGTCTTTGCCTGCGCGACGACGGGGGCGGCGAGCGCCGAGGCCAGCGTGATGGCGGCTGCAAGGAGGGAACGGCGGGCGATCTTCATTGTCGGTACTGTCCTGAATCGAAGGGAGGAGTGGCCGCGACTACGACCGTGGATGCGGGCCGCGCTCAGCGCTTGTCGAGGCGGCGGGCGACGTGGTTGCCAAGGAACTGGATCAGCTGCACGAGGACGACGAGGATGGCGACGGTGAGCACCATCACGTCGGTCTGGAAGCGGTAGTAGCCGTAGCGGATTGCCAGGTCGCCGATCCCGCCACCGCCCACGACACCCGCGATCGCGGAGTAGGACAGGAAGCTGATCGCGAGCACCGTGAGGGCGAGCACCAACCCCGATCGCGATTCGCGCACCAGCACCCGCCAGATGATCTGCAGTTCCGACGCACCCATGGCGTGCGCCGCCTCGATGACTCCGCGAGGCACGTCGCGCAGGCACTGCTCGACCAGGCGTGCCAGGTAGGGTATCGCCGCGATGGCGAGTGGCACCGACGCGGCAAGCGGCCCGATCGAGGTGCCGGCCACGACACGGGTAAAGGGCACCAGTGCCACGAGCAGGATGATGAACGGGAAGGATCGCACGGTGTTGACGATCCAGTTCAGCACGGCGAAGAGCGGCCGGTTCTCGAGCGACTGTCCGGGCCCCAGCAGGAAGATCAGCACGCCGAGCGGGCCGCCGACCAGGATCGCGGCGGAAAGGCCGATGCCCAGCATGAGGAAGGTCTGGCCGATGGCGAGCCAGAGCTCGGGAAGTACCGCCTGGATGTTGGGGGGTATGAGTTCCATCATGTCCTGTATCCGGTCGCAGGGAGAAACGGCTGTCGCGCCGACCCGATCAGCCGGCCCGGGCGCCGGCGAGAGCCTCGTGATCGGCTTCGCGGGGCCCGGCAAGGCTCGCCAGCTCCCTGCCGAGTGCGGTCCGTCGCGCCACCCCCGTCTCGGCCACCGCGAACTGCTCGGCCACGGCGCCGTCCTCGATCACGGCGACATGCCGGCACAGGCGCCGCACCACCGCGAGTTCATGCGTGACGATGACGATCGTCACCCCGAACGTTTCGTTGATCTCCTTCAGCGTGTCGAGCACGCTTCTCGTGGTCTCGGGATCGAGCGCGGACGTCGGCTCGTCGCACAGGAGCACCGCGGGCCTCGGGGCGAGGGCGCGGGCAATGGCCACCCGCTGCTTCTGGCCGCCCGAGAGCTGCGCGGGATAGCTGTCCGCCTTGTCGGCGAGGCCCACGACCCCCAGGCATTCGCGCACCCGTGCGGCGAGCTGCGCGCGACCGTAGCCGCGCTGGATGCGCAAGGGGAACGCGACGTTGTCGAACACGGTCGCGTTCTGAAGGAGGTTGAACTGCTGGAAGATCATGCCGATCGACCGGCGGGCGACGCGCAACCGGCGCTTGTCCAGCGACGTCAGCTCGAGACCGTCCAGGATCACGGCACCCGCGTCCGGCCGCTCGAGCAGGTTCATCATCCGCAGGAGGGTGGACTTGCCGGCGCCGCTCTTTCCTACCAGGCCGAGGATGTCGCCGCGCCGGACCTGGAGCGACACGTCACGGACGGCATGGTGCGCGCCGCCGCCCGGCAGCGCGAACGACTTGGATACGTGTTCGAGGCGCAGCAGCGGCTGCGCGGCCCGGATTTCCAGGGTCTGGATCTGGCCCATCTTGTCGGTCGAGGAGGAGGCGGCATGCCGCCGAGGTCCCGAAGTGTAGGAACTCCGACCGATCGGGGGAACGAATCGATTGGCCTATCGATATAACCCCCCGGCATTTGGGGGTTGGGCCGAGCCCGGAATTGCCTAGCGCGGTGCCGCTGCGCCCGGGCCGCCATGTCTGCCAGACCGGGGATCCTGCTGATGCTGCCCGTGCGCCAGGCGGCGCGCGACGCCCGCACCGCCCGGAAGCCGCAATCCCTCACGAACCGCTTCGGCGCGCACCGGGGTCGCGGCGCCTGCGCGGCAGCAGCATCCCGACCTGCTCGCGATAGACACGGTACCGGTCCCCGAACTGGGCGACGAGGTCGCGTTCCTCGAACCAGATGCCCACGAGGATGTAGCCGGTCGTCGCGATCGCGAACAGCAGGTGTCCTGCGGTCATGTGCGGCGTCGCCCAGAACGCGAGCAGGAAGCCGGCGTAGATGGGATGACGGACGTACCGGTAGAAGAAGGGCGTACGGAACTCGGGCGCGGGCAGCGGACGGTCCCGCAGTCGGGCCCAGACCTGCTGCAGCCCGAACAGCTCGAAGTGGCTGATGAGGAAGGTGCTGGCCAGCACCACGCCCCAGCCGACCCATGCGAGCGCGCCCAGTGTCGCGGCGAGCCCGCGGTCGCTCACCGACCAGACGACCGGCTCGGCGATGGGACGCCATTGCCACAGCAGCAAGGCGAGGGCGCCGGTCGCCGCGAGCACGAACGTGCTGCGCTCGATCGCGGGCGACATGAAGCCTGCCTGCCAGCGCTTGAACGAACGCCTCGCCATGACGGAGTGCTGCACGGCGAACAGGCCCAGCAGAGCCAGGTTGGTCACGACGGCCGCACCGAGCGGCGATGCCGGGCGACTCCCCCCGCCGTCGATGGTCGTGGCGACCGGCATGTTCATCACGAAGGCTATCGCCCACAGGAAGGTCACCAGGAAGAGTACGTAGGCGCACACGCCGTACGCCATGGTCAGGACTCTCGTCATGGCTGTCTCCTCGACAGTGTCAGCGACCGATCCACCAGCGGTTGTCGAGGACCTCGGCAATCCGCCTCGCCGCGCGCGCCGCCCCATCGGTCTCGACGGGCCGGTATCGCACCGGTTCGTCCATGGCGGCGAGCGCCTTCTCCGCCAGGGCTTCGGGGGTCAGCGACTCGTAGTCCACCGACCGGTCCGCCCCGTAGTTTCGAAGCCTGTTGCGAACGTGCACGCACTGCTCGAAATGACGCCGCAGTGGAAACGAGAGGAAGGGCCTGCGCGCGGCGACGAGCTCCATGCAGGTGCTGAGGCCCCCTTGCACGAGGGCGAGGTCGCAGCACGAAAGATGCTCGAACAGCTTGTGCATGTAGGGCCGCACCTCGAGGCCGTCGATGCGGGGGAAGGCATCGACGGGTACCCGCGGCCCGGCCACGAGGACCATGCGCAGCTCCGGCGCCGCTCGCTTCATGATGGCGAACGACCGGGCGATGGACTGCAGCAGATGCCGGCCCACGCCGGTACCGCCCACCGACGCGACGATGATCCGCTCGTCGGTCCGGTATCCCAGCCTCGCCCGCGTCCGCTCGACGTCGGCGAGGCCGGCCGGATCGAACGGCAGCGCATAGCCGGCATAGCTGAAGTTCCGGTCGGTCCAGTCGCGGATGCGCGGCAAGCCCGGCCCGAAGGGCAGCTCCGTCACGTCCTCGCGATTCCCGACGAATATCGAGGCGTCGCGCAAATAGGGAAAGCGCGCCACATGCTCGATGTCGTCGGCATTGCGGTCCGCGCAGAGCAGGATCTCCCGTTCATCGTCGCCCATCGGCAGGCAGCCGACGAAGTCGGTCAGGAACACGAAGGGCTGGCGCTTGAGCTCCGGGTTCTCGTGATAGAAGTAATCCACCTCCCAGGCCTCGTCGCCGATGACGATGTCGTAGTGCTCCTGCTCCAGCAGGTCGTCGAAGACCATGAAGTTGCGCACCATGATCTCGTCCATCGATCGCAGCGCGAAGAACGCATGCAGGTCGTGCTCGCCGGCGACATGCTCGAAGTGGCCGCTTTCGCTGGCGAGCCGCCGGGTCGCCGGATGCAGCCGCTCTCCCTCCGATTCGAGATAGCGGCGCGCGGGGTCGGTGGTGAACCAGTCGATCTGGAGGTCGGGCTCCAGCTTGCGCAGCTCGCGCGCGATCGCGAGGTCGCGTTGTACATGGCCAAGGCCGATGGGGCTCGACACGAACAGGGCCTTGCGGTGGCGGCTCGCCGCGCGTGTCCATGTCGCGCGTCGCGGTTGCCCCGCCACGAAATCGCGCAGGCGGCGATTGAACATCACCGGGTCGCGCACGGCGGGCACATGGCCGCCGCCCTCGACGGTGAGCATGCGCGAGCCCGGCACCAGTTCGTGAATGGCCAGGCCCTTGGCATACGGGACCCGGCGGTCCTCGCTGCCGTGTATCACCAGCGTCGGGCAGCGCACCTGGCGAGCGAGTTCACGTACGTCGTGCCCGATCCAACCCGCGCGCGCATTCGCAATGACTTCTGCGCGCGTCGCCCAGCCGTAGCGCACCGCATCCTCGAACGGCTTGGTCGAGTGCGGCTCGGTGAAGAGCGATGAAACGAACTGCTCGATGTACGCCGGCCAGTCCGACCGCATCCGGTCGAGCTCGGCTCGCAGGTGCCGGGCCTGCTCGTCATCGGCGACGATCGTCTCGGCGAAGCCGCCCGCCACCACGACATGCGTGACCCGGTCGGGCTGCTCCGCCGCCAGGCGCAGGACGGTCATGGCGGCCGCCGAGATGCCCACGAGGGCCACGCGGTCGACGCCGACGGCATCGAGCACCGCGCGGAAATCGGCATGGTAGTGATCGAAGCCGTAGGCGCCGGGGTCGGTGGGCCGGTCGGAGCGGCCGTTGCCGCGGGCATCGGTGGTGACCACGCGGAAGTGCCCGGCCAGGTAGGGCACGGTCGCCTTCAACAGCTGGGAGTGGACCATCTGGAAGGGCGGGGCGAACGCGATCCAGGGCCCGGAGTCGCCCCAGACGGCGTACCAGCACCTCACGCCATCGCGCTCGACATGGCCCTCGCGCGACGGCCGGATCGTCTCGAACGGGCCGAATGCATCCTCCGGCAGGCGACCGGGCTCCGGCAGCTCGCCGGCGATCGCGCGCAAGCGCTCGGGCAGCCGCGGGCTCATCGCGACTTCTTCCTCTTCCCGCGAGGGGGCCGCGCCCCCGCATCGACCGAGCGGAGCAGCTGTTCGACCGCATCGAGGGCGAGGCGATGGCGCTGCGCCTCGCCCTTCACTCCCATCAGGTCGATGACCTCCATGCCCAGCCAGAAGTCCGCGATCCAGCAGCCGATCACTTCGGCGTTGAACGGCGGCGGCAGCACGATGCCGTCGCGCTCGAGCGCAGCAAGCGCATCGCGCACCACGTCGCGCACGAGGTTCTTCCAGGCGAGCAGGCGCGGCGCGAAGCGCTCGCGAAGACCCGGGTTCGACAGGCTTGCCGCCCACAGCTCGTACTGCACCCGGACGAACCCGGAGGCGAGGTCGCTCTCGTAGAAGCGGCGGGCCTGCGCCCACTTCTCCGCGAAGCTGCCCGGTCCCTGGTACATCGCGGCCTGGCGGGCCAGGAGGCGGCGGTTGGCCGCGTCGAGCACCTCGATCACCAGCTGGTCCTTGGACCCGAAGTGATAGTTGATGAGGGCGTGGTTGACGCCCGCGTCGCGCGCGATCTGTCGCACGCTGAGCGCGGCGTAGCCTTCCGCGGCCAGGCGCCGGAAGGCCGCATCCAGGATCTTCGCCCGGGTCTCGCCGGCATCGTCCTCGGCGAGCAGGCGGGCGCCTCGGGTCGCATCCGGCACGCCGGCCAGGGTTTCGGCGGAGTTTTCGGCCATTTTTTGACCAACTGGATTAAACAGTTGTTTAATCCCGCTCCCGGTGTGGCGACGCTGTCAAGCACCGATGAAGGGAACGGCAGTCGTTCCCCGCGCCCCGCTCATGCGCCGGCCGCATCAGGTCATGGCAATTGCTTCGTTCCCTGACCGGAGAGCCTGGCGCATGATATTGGGCTGTCTTTTCCTCCGAGGAGTCCCGACATGAAGCTGGAGACGATCGCCGTCCACGGCGGTTACACCCCCGACCCGACCACCCGCGCCGTCGCGGTGCCGATCTACCAGACCGTCTCCTACGCTTTCGACGACACGCAGCACGGAGCCGACCTGTTCGACCTCAAGGTTCCGGGCAACATCTACACGCGGATCATGAACCCGACCCAGGATGTGCTCGAGAAGCGGCTCGCCGCGCTCGAGGGCGGGGTCGGCGCGCTCGCGCTCGCCTCCGGGCAGGCCGCGGTGCTCTACTCGCTCCAGACCATCACCGAGGCGGGCGACAACTTCGTCACCGCCGGCACGCTCTACGGCGGCACCTACAACCTGTTCGCGCACACCCTGCCCCAGTTCGGCATCGAGGCCCGGTTCGCGGACGGTCGCGATCCCGCCAGCTTCGAGCCGCTGATCGACGAGCGAACCAAGGCGATCTACGCGGAAACGATCGGCAACCCGCTCGGCAACATCACCGACATCGAGAAGCTGGCCGAGATCGCCCACCGCCACGGCATCCCGCTCATCGTGGACAACACGGTCGCGACGCCCTACCTGCTGCGTCCGTTCGAGCACGGCGCCGACATCGTGGTGCATTCGCTCACCAAGTACCTCGGCGGACATGGCAACTCCCTCGGCGGGGCGATCGTCGACTCCGGCAAGTTCCCCTGGGCGAAGCACAAGGAGCGCTTCAAGCGCCTGAACGAGCCCGACGTGTCCTACCACGGCGTCGTCTATACCGAGGCGCTCGGCGAGGCCGCCTATATCGGGCGGGCCCGGGTGGTGCCGCTGCGCAATACCGGGTCGGCGATCAGCCCGTTCAATGCCTTCCTGATCCTCCAGGGAATCGAGACGCTCGGCCTGCGCATGGAGCGCATCACCGAGAACACGATGGCGATCGCCCAGTTCCTGACGAAGCATCCGAAGGTGCGCTGGGTCAACTACGCGGGTCTCGAGAACCATCCCGACCACGCCCTGGCGCGGAAATACCTGGGCGGCCGGCCCTCCGGCATCCTGACCTTCGGCGTGGAGGGCGGCCGCGAGGGCGGGGCCCGCTTCCAGGACGCGCTGCAGCTCGTCCTGCGCCTGGTGAACATCGGCGATGCGCGCACGCTCGCCTGCCATCCGGCCTCGACCACGCACCGGCAGCTCTCGCCCGAGGAACTCGAGAAGGCCGGCGTCACCGAGGATACCGTCCGCCTCTCGGTCGGGATCGAGCACGTCGACGACATCATCGCCGACCTGTCGCAGGCGCTCGACAAGGCCTGATCGGTCCCGGGCCGGCGCGGGCCCGACCGCGCCGCCGGTCGGGCACGACGGCGGTCACCTCGATCCCGACCTTCTCGCGACGGGATCGAGGAGCGCACGGACCGGCACTGCGGGTTATCCGCAGGCGGCGGCCGCTGGCGCATGCGGGGCCGCCGGTCGTCGATCGGGTGGATGAGCCCGCGGGCCACGCGTGAAACACTCGCGTGCGCCGTGGACATCCGAGACCCGATGAGATCGATCCTGCTGACCGCGCTCGCCTGCTGGGCCACCGGGATCGCGGCCGTCGTCCTGACGGCCGATTCGAGCCAGATCGCCGCCATCTTCCCGCCCGCCGGCATCGCCATGGCGGCGGCGCTCGCCGTCGGCCCTCGCGCGCTGGTCGGCGCGCATCTCGGGATCATGGCGATGATGCTGTCCTCCGGGCCGGTCCTCTCCGCCGGACTGGGCACGGCGCTCGCGACCGGCGTCGCGGCGGGATTCGTCACGGCAGGCCAGGCGGCGCTGGGCGCGGCCCTCGTCCGCAAAGTCCTGCCGAAGGGCACCCCGCCCCCGTCCGAACCGAAGCGCATCGTGTGCCTGCTGGTGCTGGCGGGCCCGGTGACCTGCCTCGCCAGCACCGTGGTGAGCATGGGCGTGCTGCTCACGAGCGGCCACCTGCCGTCCGATCTCCTCGTCGCGACGGGCTACCGGCTCTGGGTCGCCGACACCCTCGGCGTGACCGTCTTCCTGCCCGCCACGCTGGCCGCCGTGGCGCGACCGCGCGACCAGTGGCGCCCGCTGCTGACGACCGCCGCCCTGCCCATGCTGCTGGCGGGCGCCGTGATCGCCACGGCAATGACCCGCCAGGAGGCGGTCGAGCGCGAGACGGCCGAGCGCGAGTTCGTTCGCAAGAGCTCGGAGGCCGCGCGCGGTTTCCTCGACCAGATAGAGCAAGCCCAGCTGATCCTGGACGCGACCCACGGGTACGTCAGCGCGAGCGAGGAAGTCACCCGGGCCGAGTTCCGCCTCTTCACGGCGCCGCTGCTCGCGAGGGCACCGGCGATCCGCGCCCTCGGCGTGTCCTGGCGCGTGACCCCGGCCGACCGCGACGAATTCCTGCGCCGGCACCGCGAGATGCACGGGGACGACTTCGAGATCCTTCCCCGCGGCGAGGACAACACCCTCGCCCCCGCGCCGCCGTTCCAGGAGGCGATGGTGATCTCGCTCATCGAGCCGCTGGAACTGAACCAGCGGGCGCTCGGCGTCGATACCCTGCCGATCCGCGGGGCGGGCGAATCGATCCGTCGCGCCCTGCGATCGGGTTTCCAGACATCGACCCCGGGCTTCGTGCTGACCCAGAGCGTGGACGACAACGTCGGCGTGGTGATCTACAAGAAGCTCGACGAGCGCGGCCTCCCGTCGGCCGGGGCGGGCGCCTCGGTGGTGACGCGCCCGGTGGGCGTCACGTTCGTGGCGCTGGAGATGGACGCGCTTGCCCGGGCGAGCTTCGAGGGCCTGGGACCGGGGTTCCTGCACTGCATCCTGGACATCACCGACGCGGCGCCGAGCTTCCTCGCCGGGGACGGCGGCTGCCCCGACGGAATGTCGCAGTCCGTCCCCGCCATCGCGCCGAAGGCTCGCTGGGAGGGAGAGTTCCCCATGGGGGGCCGCAGGTTCGCGCTCTACCTGGAGGCGAGCGGGACCGACGCCTCGGTCGCCGCCGGCACCGCCCGGGCGGCGGCGATGTTCGCCGCACTGACGCTTGCCGCCTTCCTGCTGTCGCTCGCCGGTCGCAGCGCCGAGGTCGCGCGGCTCGTGGAGCGCCGCACGAGCGAGCTCGCCGGGGAGATGAAGATCCGCCGGCGCATCACCGCCGCGCTCGCCCGCAGCGAGCAACGTCTGCGCACCCTGCTCGGCAGCACGCCGGCCGGCATCGTCGAGATGACGCCCGACCAGCGGATCGTGCAGGCGAATCCCTGGTTCCACCAGCTCGTCGGGCTGCGCGAGCCGGCGCTGGTCGGTCGCTCGCTCGTCGAGCTCGTCCATCCGGAGGAACGCGATGCCGAGGCGCGTGCCCTCTCCACGCTGGCCGAACGCCCGCTCGAGCAGTTCCAGCGCCGGTTCCGGCTGCTTCGGGAAGACGGCAGCGCGATCAGCGTCGATGCGGTCACGAGCCCGATCCGCGATGCGCGCGGCCAGGTCGTCCGCATGGTGGCGGTCATCCAGGACCTGTCGGAGATGGAGAAGCGCGCCCGAGCGGAGATGGCGCGCGAGAAGGCCGAAGCCGCGAGTCGCGCCAAGACCGAGTTCGTCGCCCGCATGAGCCACGAGCTGCGCACGCCGCTCAATGCCCTCCTCGGCTTCGCGCAGCTCCTCGCCAACCGGCCGGACGATCCCCTGAGCGACGAACAGGCGGAGGCCGTGCGCATCATCGAGCAGTCGGGCTGGCACCTGCTCGACATGATCAACGACCTGCTCGAGCTCTCCCGCATCGAGTCCGGCAATGTCAGGGTCGAGATCGACCGGGTCGATCTCGACGTGATCGTCGCCGAGAGCCTGCACCTGGTCGGCTCCCTGGGCACCGAGCAAGGCATACGCGTCGCGACGCACATCGATCCGTCGGCCCGTCACGTCAGGGCCGATCCGACGCGCCTGCGGCAGGTGCTCGTCAACCTGCTCAGCAATGCGATCAAGTACAACCGGCCGGGCGGCAAGGTGAGCATCGAGTCCGAAGCGCGGGCGGATGCGGGAACGGTCGCGCTGCGGGTGCGCGACACGGGCATGGGCCTGACCGCGGAGCAGCTCGCCCACCTCTTCGAGCCCTTCAACCGGCTGGGCCGCGACGACACCATTCCGGGAACCGGCATCGGGCTGGCGATCGCGCGCAACCTCGTGGAGCTGATGGACGGGACGCTCGAGGCGAGCGGCGCGCCCGGCGAGGGCTGCTGCTTCTCCGTCGTCCTTCCGCTCGCCGAGCCGCCCGCGGTCCGGCCGATGGCGCCGCTCGGACGCGCGACGGCGGTCTAGCCTAGCGCGCCGGTCCCGCGAGCGGCCCGAGATAGACGCGCGCGAGCGTTTCGTAGAGCGGCGGCGTCATCGCCTTCGACACGCTGCTCGCGATCACGGCGGTCGCCATCAGCGAGATGATCATGGCGTGCCCGTCCGTCATCTCCATCATGATGACGAACGACGTGATCGGCGCCTGGGTCACGGCGGCGAGATAACCGACCATCGCCAGCGCGATGAGGGCCGACAGGGCCACGTCGGGAAAGGCGAGGCTCACGAGCTGCCCCACGCCGGCGCCGATGGACAGGGTCGGGGCGAATATGCCGCCCGGCATGCCGACCAGGTAGCTGACCAGGAGCGCGATGGCCTTCAACGGCGCATAGAGGAGGCTGACCGATCCCTCCTCGGAAAGCAGCGCCTGGGCTTCGCGATAACCGCTGCCGAACGTGATCCCGCCACTGGCGATCCCCATCACGGCGAGCACCACGCCGCAGGCGAGCGCGAAGCGGTACGGGTGCTGGATACGCAGCGTCCTCAGGCGCGCCGGCAGCCAGCGTCCGACATTGAGCATCATCCAGCCGAACACGCCGCCCGAGATGCCCGCCACCACCGCTGTGCACAGCACGGCGAGCACGAGGTCCGGCGGATACTCCTGCGGCACGTGGATGCGGCCGAAATAGGTGTAGTCGCCCGCCAGGGCGAGCGCCACGACGCCCGCGAACAGGATCGCCGTCACCAGCGTCCCGCTGGTGCGCTGCTCGAAGTTCTTGTTGATCTCCTCGAAGGCGAAGATCACGCCGGCCAGCGGCGTGTTGAAGGCGGCGGCGAGCCCCGCGGCCCCGCCCGCCACGATGAACTGCCGGTCGATCCGGCTGGAGCTGCGCGGGTAGGCGCGGCGCATCGTGTACATCACCGCGGCGCCGATGTGCACCGACGGCCCCTCGCGGCCGATCGTGTAGCCGCCCAGCATCCCGAGCGTCGATGCCGCGATCTTGCCGACCATCACCCGCAGCGAGAGCAGCGCGTCGCGCCGCGAGGACTCCGAGGACTTCACCGTGGCGATGACCTGCGGGATCCCGCTGCCCTCGGATCCCGGGAAGTAGCGGCGGGTGAGCCATACCGCCGCCACGCCGACCGCCGGCGTGATCAGCAGCGGCAGCCACATCGAGTACGAGACCGCCAGGTTGAAGAGCGCGAAGGCGCCGTCGATCAGCTTCGCGTACGCGACGGCGACGAGCCCGACAAGGATCGCGCCGACCCAGAAGACACCGTAGGTGAGCCAGAGGCGACGGGTGGTGACGCGCGCCCGGCGGACGAGCCGGGTGAAGTCGAGCGCCATCGGGGGAAACGTTCCGTGTCAGCGGGCGGCAGGCGCGGCGCGGTCGCGCATGCGCCGGCCGATGGCATCCACGCGCCGGGAGAGCGCCGCGGCGCGTATGCGCAGCTCGTCGAGGTCGGCGCTGCGCGCGAGCGGCGATTCGCCCGACTCGATGAAACCCCCGAGCTGGCGATGCAGGCGTTCCCCCGCATCGGCCACGAGACCGCGAGCGGCGCGCGCGCCCTCGGCCAGGCGTCGCGCCGCGATGTCGCCGACGAAGCGGCTGAGATCCTCCTCGCCGTCCCAGCGCACCGACTGGAGGAGTTCGGCCAGCGTGGCGGCCAGCGCCACGTCGCCCTCGATCCTCAGGTGACCGGCGATCCCGCGCACGCCGTCGCGCAGCCAGTCGAAACCGGCCTGCGGGGACGGACGCAGCGTCATCTGGACGCCGGGATCACCCGGCTCGGCGGGTGCCAGCCTGCCATCGGCATCGATGGCGAGCCAGAGGTCGGGGACGAGCCGCCAGCCTCCGCTCGGCTCGACGCCCAGCCTTATCCGGCGCTCGCCGAACGCGCGCAGGCGCTCGCGCGCGGCCGGATGCTGGTCGAGCACGTGGTTGAGCGCCCGGACCAGCGCCGGCAGCGCCAGCCGGGCAAGGCGTGCGCCGGGCGACGACCCTTCGTTCATTCGACTTGCTGGATGCCGGCGAGGACCCAGCCCCCCGAACCGTCCGTCGGCTTGACGAGGTTCCACACCTCGACGAAGGGCTCGGCCGGACCGTCGGCCCGCTCGCGCACCATGCCCGAGTAGCGGACGGAAGCGATGTACTCGGTCGGCGTGGTCTCGATGCCGAGCAGCTCCGCATCGAGCTGGACCACGTCGGTGCGCTGCGCCGCCCCGCGCGACTCTTCGATCTGCAGCTTAAGTTCGGCGAAGACCTCGGGCGTGGTGAACTCGCGCAAGTCCTTCAGGTCGCCGGCATCGAACACCGCCTGGAGGCGGACGAACTGCACCTTCGCCTGGTGCACGAAGGCATCGACATCGAAGTCGTCCGGCACCCCGATCGGCCCGGGGTCGCGTTCGACGACCGGCGCCGCCGCGCCGCCCGGGGCCGCCATCGGATGACGAGCCAGGTTCTCGCGCATCGTCGGGCCACCGGCCGGCTGCAGCGAGGGCCGGCGCTGCGACGCGACCAGGCGGCGGTACAGCATCAGGCCGAGGGCGAGCATCAGGCCGACCAGGATGATCGTGCCGAACTCCTCGGACAGGCCGAGGCTGCTCGCGAGCCACGCGAGGCCGAGGCCCGCCGCGAGGCCGCCCAGCGGCCCCAGCCAGCGGCTCCCGCCGGCGGCGGCATTGGCCGGCGGCTGCTGGCGAGCAGCCTGGCCCGCCGGCGGCTGCGCCGGGGCGCTGCGCTGGCGCACGATGTCGGACTGCTTGCCGAAGGAACGCCCGCCGCCGAGACGGCGCGCATCCGCATCGGGAACCGCCATCACGAAGGCGGTCAGGCCGGCGGCCAGCATCATGAGGAATCGTTGCCAGTGCTTCATGGATTCTGTCTCCGTGAGGTCTGTTCGGGGGCATCGCCGGCCGCTAGACCGCGATCCCCTCGTGCAGCGCGACGACTCCCGCGCTGAGGTTGAAGTACCGGACGCGGGCGAGCCCCGCGTCGATCATCATCTCCTTCAGGGTTTCCTGGTCCGGATGCATGCGGATGGATTCGGCGAGGTAGCGATAGCTGTCCGCATCGCCCGCCACCAGCTTGCCGAGCCGGGGCAGGACCGAGAAGGAATAGATGTCGTAGGCGCGCTCGAGCGGGCGCCACACCCGCGAGAACTCGAGCACGAGCAGCTTGCCGCCGGGTCGCAGCACCCTGCGCATTTCGGCGAGCGCGCGATCCTTGTGGGTCATGTTGCGCAGGCCGAAGGCGACGGTGACCCGGTCGAAATAGCGGTCCGGGAACGGCAGCGCCTCCGCGTCGCACTGGACGGCCGGCTGGATGTAGCCCGCGTCGAGCATGCGGTCACGGCCGACCGCCAGCATCGAGGCATTGATGTCGGTGAGCCAGACCTCGCCTCGCGGACCGACGCGGCGGGCAAAGGCCTTGGCGAGATCGGCGGTGCCGCCGGCCACGTCGAGCACCTTCATGCCCGGGCGCACGCCGGCCTGGCCGACGGTGAAGGCCTTCCAGGCGCGGTGCAGGCCGACCGACATCAGGTCGTTCATCAGGTCGTAGCGCTGCGCGACCGAATGGAAGACGCCGGCCACCTTGCCCGCCTTCTCCTCGGCGGCTACCCGCCTGTAGCCGAAATCGGTGGTCTCGTGCCGGCTCATCGCTGGGGCCTGGAAACCGAACGCGCCCGCAGGGGCGCCGCCCCCGGCCGGGCGACCGCCGGGCCGGGCCCGCCCGCCTCGCCGGGCGCCGCGTCGCGGCTCCGGCCGGCCGCCTCGAGCCGGGCGAGGTACTCCGACCAGAGCCGGTCGTGGTTGGTCGCGAGGCTGTAGAGATAGTCCCAGGAGTAGATGCCCGAGACGTGGCCGTCGTCGAACCTTGGCTGGATCGCGTAGTGGCCGACGGGCTCGATCGACACGATGCCGACATCGCGCTTGCCGACCTGCAGCGTTTCCTGGCCCTTGCCGTGGCCGCGGACCTCCGCCGACGGCGAGTGCACGCGCAGGAACTCGAAGGACAGCCTGAACGAGCGACCGTCCTCGTAGGCGAGCTCGAGCACGCGCGAGTCCTGGTGCACGACGACCCGGGTGGGAATCGGCGCTCCTGCACTCATGTCGGACGATCTCCCTGCACGGCGCTTCCATACATCCGGGCATGGTAGCCGATTTCAACCGGCTCACGACCGCCGCGGCGATCGGTCGCATCGACCGTTCGCCCGGGCAGCGCAGGGCCGCCCGCGACGGCGTTCAGGCAGCGTCGAAGCGCAGGGAAAAGCGCTCGTGCCCGCGACCGCGATCGAGCAGCTCGCCCACCCGCGCGCGCAGGTCCTCGTCACCGCGCCGCAGCCAGACGGTCTCGCCGCTCACCACCGCATCCGTGGCCGCGACCAGCGCCGATTCGCCGGCGGACTCGAGCAGGAAGGCATCCACGTGGTCGGCATGGCGCTGGCCGCGGATGCCCACGGGCTGTGCCCTGCCGGTCATGACGGCGAGCCTGAGGCGATGGCCCGTGCGCTGGTCCTTCGCGCCCGGTGCCGGTATGACCTGGCGAACGGCCACGACGCGGGCAAGGAGGAGATGCTCGGCGCCGGCCTGGGCGTCGGAGGCGTCGATCACGATCGCGACGAGTTCGCCATGGCGCGCCGGCGGCGTCATGGCCTGGCGATCGACGAGCCAGGTCCCGGCGTCCTGGGCGACCCGACGCGCCTTCTCGCATTCGCCGGCCAGCGCGAGCAGCGCCTCGTCGCCCTCGCGCCCCTTGCCGAGCGCGAGGCGCAGGATCGTGTTCTGTTCCCAGCGGCCGTAGGCGTAGGGATTGTGGCCGCGACCGGCCGCGGCCGCCATCTCGGCGCGGGAGCGATGGAAGGTCGGCATGCCCACCCGCAGGCGGATCGGTGCCGGCTGGCCGATCGGGTAGATGCCGCCCCGGTTGCGCGCGCTCCAGGCAAAGCCCAACTCGTCGAGCAGGTGCGAAAGGGACGCGCGGTCCATGCCCGGCGCGGCGCGCCCGGCGGCCCGGGCGCTTGCCAGCCAGCCCTCCCGGCGTTCCGCGAGCTTCGCCTGGATCCTGTGCGTGTCCAGGCGCACCGACAGCCGGGGCCCGAGCCAGAGCGTGGGGCCGTAGGGATTTTCGGCAAGCTCGAGGCCCGAATCGAAGCGATAGCCCACTCGGGTCGCCCACCGGCGTGCGAGCCGGTCCACGAGGCCCGCGTGGGCCGCCGGGCGTCCCTCCAGGCCGACGGCCTTCAGCAGGAGCGGATAGGTGATCGCCGCCCGCGCATTGACCGGCCTGGCGATCGCCATGGGGTCGGGCAGCGGCTCGTCCAGGAATGTGGTCCGGCGCATGTGCCGGGCGAGGTCCGAGAACTCGAACCAGTCGATGGGATCGATCTCGATGCGGGCGAGCTGCGCGAAGGCGAGCCGCCGGGACATCGCGTCGAGCGCGCGCGCGAGCGGCATGACCTGGCGCAGCTCGTTCCGCGCGCCGGGGATGACGGCGCGGGTATCCAGGCCATCCGTCTCGTCGATGCGTGCGTGCAGGCTGCGGTATGCGCGGTGCAGGCGATCGAGGGCGGTGGCGACCTCGCGCCAATCGGTGATGCTGGCCTGGGTGAAGGGCAGCGGGGCATTGCGCAGCCGGGAGGCGTGCCGCTCGGCGTCGACGAGCAGGCTTGCGCGCGCGAGCTCGAGCATCTCGAAGGCAACGTCCACGGCGAAGTTGCCGTCCGAGATCCGCGCGACGAGGGCCGTAACCGCCTCGAGGCGCTCGCCCGACTCCTGGGGCAGCCGCCCGAGCCACTTGTGGCAGGCGGCTGGGCCGTCGATGCCGCCCGTCTCGAATGCTGCTCCGGATGCCATCTGGATAATCCTGCATGAAGGGCGGGCGGCCCGATACAGCGCGTCCCGCTTCCGAGGATCCGGTAATAGACATGAAACCCGGCCGTCAGTAAATGAACGGCCGGCGATCGGCGACGAGCGGTCGAGCGTGCCCGACCGGCGCGGCAACCCGCCACGCCCTAGCGCCCGCCTGCGTCCCCCGGGCGGGCCAGGGCCTCGCGCAGCGCGTCGCGGTAGGCCGGCAGTCGTCGCGCCACCGCCTCGCGGCGCGGGCGCGCGGCGGCGACCCGATCGGGCTCGGCCGCCGCCCAGACCGCCATGGGGAAATGCGGGTCGTCCGGCCATCGGGCAACCAGATGCCAGTGCAGGTGCGGCACCTGGTTGCCGAGGCTCGCGAGGTTCACCTTCGCGGGCGCCAGCACCGCGCGCATCACCCTCTCGACCGTGACGAGCACGTCGAGCAGCCGCGCGCGATCGGCCTCGGCAAGGTCGCTCAGCTCGGCCACGTGCGCATGCCAGACCACGCGCGTGAATCCGGGATAGAGCGGCTCGTCGGCGAGGATCACGCGCAGGCGGTCGTCCTGCCAGACGAGTTCCCCGCCCGGCTCCTCGCAGAGCGGGCAGGCGGATTCAGGCGGCATCGTCGCTCCCGGCCGGGACGGTGCCGGCCCTTGCGGCCTCGTCGAGCAGCCACAGGCGCAGCGCATCGATCCGCGCGTTGCCGCCCCTCGAGGTCTCCACGAGATAGTACTGCCGGGACAGGGCCTGGCGCTGCCCGAAGGGAGCCACGAGTTCGCCCCGCTCGATACTGCGCTCGAGCAGGGGCAGGCGCGCGAGCGCCACGCCGGCGCCGTCGATCGCGGCCTGGATCATCTGGGAGTAGTTCGAGAACGACAGGATGCCCGCCGGCCGCAGGGTCGGTACCCCGAGCGCGACGAACCAGGGGGCCCAGTCGAGCCAGGAAAATTCCGAGCGGACCGTGGCGAGGGCCAGCAGGACATGTCGCTCGAGATCCGCCGGCTCGCGCAGCGGCCGCCCGGGATCCTCCAGCAGGCGGGGACTGCACACGGGAATGACCGACTCGTCGAAGAGCGCGATCGCCCCGGCGGGGGCCGCCCCCGGCGCACAGAAGCGGATCGCGAGGTCGATCCGGTGTGCCCGCGCGTCCAGGACCGCATCGTCCGCCACGATGCGCACGTCGATGTCCGGGTGGCGCTGGCGGAAGGACGCCAGGCGCGGCACCAGCCAGAGCGACGCGAAGGACATCGTGGTCGTGACCGTGACCGGCTCGCGGGCGCTGCGCGAGGCGATCTCGCGGGCGGCCGAATCGACGAGCCCCAGGGCCTCGCTTACCGCCCGCGCGAAGATCCGCCCATCCTCCGTGAGCTCGAGGCGACGGTTCATCCGCACGAACAGCGGCGCCCCCAGCGCATCCTCGAGCGCCTTGATCTGGCGGCTGATCGCCGACTGGGTCAGGGCGAGCTCGTCGCCGGCCTTCGTGAACGAGAGATGGCGGGCCGCCGCCTCGAAGCCCCGCACCATGTCGAGCGACGGCAGGCGACGCAAGGGGTGGACCGGATTCGGATGATTCTGGTTCATGCGACAAATGAGGATTCAGCGTTTGTTCCGGCGATCGTATTACCGGAACATTTCACTCGTCGAGCGGAAGCGCGCAAGGCGCGCCTGCACCGCAACGCAAGCTCCTCCATGAACCTCGCGCATACGAAGGAGAACAACATGATCCTGCGCCCTCCCTATGGCCCGGTCTTTCTCATGCCCGGGCAGGCGATCCGGCTCCCCGGGGTCGGCCCCCTCACCCTGCGGGTCCGCAGCGGTTCCGTCTGGATGACCCAGGCGGGCCGCCCCGAGGACCTTATCCTCGACGCGGACGACAGCCGCTGCGTCGGTCCCGATGCGGACGTGGTCGTGAGCGCCTTCAAGCCGGCGCGCCTGGACCTGCTCGAGGCGAAGGGCGGCTGCGCCGAGGAGCCGGCGGCCCGGCGGGATTCGCGCCTGCCCGGCCAGCCCGCGGCCGCCTGATGCCGCGTCGCGGGGTCGACGGATGCCGGCGCGCCGGGCCCGGCGCCGGCGGCCGCCGGCGCCGCGACGCTCAGAACTTGGTGTAGCCGCCGTCGATCAGCAGCTGCTCGCCGGTGTAGTACGACGAGGCCGGGCTGGCGAGGTACACCGCCGCGCCCCCGAAGTCGTCGATCGAACCCCAGCGCCGGACCGGGATCCGCGGCATCACGTTGTTGTGGAACTTCTCGTTGGCGAAGGAGCGCGCGGTCATGTCGGTCTCGATCCATCCGGGCAGGATGGAGTTGACCCGGATGCGATGGCGCGCAAGCTCGACCGCGAGCGCCCGCACATAGGCCGTCACCGCGCCCTTCGAGGCACCGTAGTGGCTGTTGCGCGCCGCTCCCTCGACCGCAGCGGTGCTCGCGGTGGCCACCAGCGACCCCCCTTCCCCACGCTCGATCATGTGCCGGGCGGCCGCCCGGAACGTCAGGAACACGCCCTCGACGTTGATGCGCTGCACCCGACGGAACTCCTCGAGCGTCATGTCCACCATGAAGGTGCCCTTCGACGAAACGCCGGCATTGGCGAAGCAGGAATCGACCTTGCCGAGCGCGGAGAGCGTGTCGGCGAAGGTGCGCTCGACCGCGGCCTCGTCGCCGACGTCGCAGGTGAAGGCATCGACCTTCAGGCCCTCGGCGACGAGGGCTTCGCGGGCCCTGGCCGTCTTGTCGGGGTTCGAGCCCCAGATCGCCACGTGGGCGCCGGCCTGGGCGAGGGCCCGCGCCATCCCGAGGCCGATCCCGCCGTTGCCTCCGGTCACCAGGGCGCTGTGCCCCGTCAGGTCGAATGGCTTGTACATGCTTTCCGTCTCCTTGCTCGTGATGGTGGTCGTGGAACGCACCGGGGCCTCGTCGGGCCGCCGGCTCAGACGAGGACTCGTTCGATGCCGCCGTCGTTGGCCTGCCTGACGTACTCGGGCAGCCAGTTCTCGCCCAGCAGGTGTCGCGCCATCTCGACGACGATGTAATCGGCCTGGGTGCCGTTCTCCTCGTCGTAGCGCGCGAGTCCCTGCAGGCACGACGGGCAGGAGGTGAGCACCTTGACCGGCCCGTCGAATCCCTCCGCGGCGGGCTCGCCCCGGATCGCGGCGACGCCGCGACGAAGCTCCTGCGCCTTGCGAAAGCGCACCTGCGTCGAGATGTCCGGCCGACTGACGGCCAGCGTGCCCGACTCGCCGCAGCACCGGTCGTTGAGCGCGACCGGGCCGTTCGCCTCGCTGTTCATCAGCTCGTTGACGACCGCGAGCGGCTGGTACTTCTTCATCGGGGTGTGGCAGGGGTCGTGGTACATGTAGCGCACGCCGGTCACCCCCTCGAGCTTCAGCCCCTTCTCCATCAGGTACTCGTGGATGTCGATGATCCGGCAGCCCGGGAAGATCCGGTCGAACTCGTAGGTCGAGATCTGGTCGTAGCAGGTCCCGCAGGACACCACGACGGTCCTGATGTCCAGATAGTTCAGCGTGGTGGCGACCCGGTGGAACAGCACCCGGTTGTCGGTGATCATCTTCTCGGCCTTGTCGAACTGGCCGGAACCGCGCTGCGGGTAGCCGCAGCAGAGATAGCCCGGCGGCAGCACGGTCTGGACCCCGACGTGCCAGAGCATCGCCTGCGTCGCCAGGCCCACCTGGGAGAAGAGCCGCTCGGACCCGCAGCCCGGGAAGTAGAACACGGCCTCGCTGTCCGCGCTCGTACGGCGGGGATCCCGGATGATCGGGACGTAGCGGTTGTCCTCGATGTCGAGCAGCGCGCGGGCGGTCTTGTTGGGCAGCCCGCCGGGCAGCTTGCGGTTGACGAAGTGGATCACCTGCTCGCGCACGGGGGCCTTGCCCACCGTGGCGGGCGGCTTGCGGTTCTGCGCCCGGGCGAAGCGCTTGAGCAGGTCGTTCGCCATGCGCTGCGCCTTGTAGCCCACGCCCACCATCGCCGCGCGGGTCGCCTTGATCGTGTCCGGGTCGGTCGCGTTCAGGAAGAACATGGCCGCCGCGTTGCCCGCGTTGAACTTCTTGCGGCCCATCTGGCGCAACAGGTTGCGCATGTTCATCGACACGTCGCCGAAGTCGATGTCCACCGGGCAGGGTGTCACGCACTTGTGGCAGACGGTGCAGTGGTCGGCCACGTCGGAGAACTCGTCCCAGTGGCGGATCGACACGCCGCGGCGGGTCTGCTCCTCGTAGAGGAAGGCCTCGACGAGCAGCGACGTGGCGAGGATCTTGTTGCGCGGCGAATAGAGCAGGTTGGCCCTCGGCACGTGGGTGGCGCACACCGGCTTGCACTTGCCGCAGCGCAGGCAGTTCTTGATCGAGTCGGCGATGGCACCGATCTCGGAGGCCTGGAGGATCAGCGACTCGGCGCCCATCAGCCCGAAGCTCGGGGTGTAGGCATTGCGCAGGTCGGCGCCCGCGAGCAGCTTGCCCCGGTTGAAGCGTCCTTGTGGATCGACCCGCTCCTTGTACTGCCGGAACGGCTCGAGCTCCGATTCGTCGAGAAAGGCGAGCTTCGTAAGCCCGATGCCGTGCTCGCCCGAGATCACGCCATCGAGCGAGCGCGCGAGCGCCATGATCCGCTCCACCGCGGCCTCGGCCTCCTTGAGCATGCCGTAGTCGTCGGAATTGACCGGGATGTTCGTGTGCACGTTGCCGTCGCCGGCATGCATGTGCAGGGCGACGAACACCCGGCTGCGCAGGATCCGGGCGTGCGCGGCTTCCACGGCGGCCAGCGTCGGCTCGAACGTCTGGCCGGAGAGGATCCGGCGCAGGCCGTCGCGCAACTCGCGCTTCCAGGACACGCGGATCGTGCGGTCCTGCAACAGGCGAAAGAGCGTCGCCCCGGGCTCCTCGGCCAGCAGCGCGGCAGCGCCCTCGCGCGCATCGGCGAGCCCATGCTCGGCCAGCGAGTCCAGCAGGCCCGCGAGCGGCTCGTCCATGCGCTCGAGCAGGAAGCGCCAGCGCTGCCCGACCGCATCGACCAGCGCGAGCGCCTCGCGGCGGCGCTCCGCGACGAGCTCCTCCACGTGGTCGCTCGTGCCTTCGTCGATCTTGCCCAGCGTCCACTCGTCCTCGAGCAGCCGCCGCAGCTCGTCCACCAGGCGCAGCTTGTTCCCGATCGACAGCTCGATGTTGATGTGCTCGATGCCGTCGGTGTACTCCCCCAGCCGTGGCAGCGGGATGACGACGTCCTCGTTGATCTTGAACGCGTTCGTGTGCCGCGCGATGGCGGCGGTGCGCGAGCGGTCGGCCCAGAATCGCTTGCGGGCGTCCGGCGCCACCGCGACGAAGCCCTCGCCGGCGCGCCGGTTGGCGAGCCGGACGACCTCCGAGGCGGCCGCCGCGACATCCTCGTCGCGGTCACCGACGATGTCGCCGATCAGGACGAGCTTGGGGAGGCCGCCGCGCCGGGACTTCGTGGTGTACCGGACGGCGCGAAGGTAGCGCTCGTCCAGGTGCTCGAGCCCGGCCAGCATGACACGCGAGCCGACCTCGGTGCCCGCCCTGCGCGAGAGCGAGTCGAGGTAGTCCTTGATCTCGACGATGGAGGGGACGGCGAGCTTCGGCTGGCCGAAGAACTCCAGGCACACCGTGCGGATGCAGGCCGGCATCCGGTGCAGCACCCAGCGCGCGGAGGTGATGATCCCGTCGCAGCCTTCCTTCTGGACCCCCGGAAGGCCTGCAAGGAACTTGTCCGTGACGTCCTTGCCGAGCCCTGCCCGGCGAAACGCCCGGCCGGGGATCACGAGGGTTTCCCGGCGGATCGGGTCGCCCTGCATCCGGCCGTCGCGCCCGAGCTGGCGGGGCTTGTACCAGGCGAGCTCGAACCGGGCCTCCTCGACATCGTGGATCTTGCCGAGGTTGTGGCCGATCCGCGAGACCTCGAGCCAGTTGCCGTCCGGATCCACCATCCGCCACCAGGCGAGGTTGTCGAGCGCGGTGCCCCACAGGACCGCCTTCTTGCCCCCCGCGTTCATGGCGACATTGCCGCCGACGCACGAGGCGTCGAGCGACGTGGGATCGACCGCGAAGACCAGCCCTGCGGCATCGGCGGCTTCGGTCACGCGCCGGGTGACGACCCCCGCCTCGGCGAGGACGGTCGGCACGGGCGCATCGAGGCCAGGCAGCACCACCTGCTCGATCGGGTCGAGTCGCTCGAGCTTCTCGGTGTTGATCACGGCGGTGAGCGGCGACAGCGGGATCGCGCCGCCGGTGTAGCCCGTGCCGCCGCCGCGCGGGATGATCGTGAGTCCCAGGCGGGCGCATGCCGCCACCAGCGCCGCGACCTCCCGCTCGCTGTCCGGGTCGAGCACGACGAACGGGTACTCCACCCGCCAGTCCGTCGCATCGGTGACGTGCGACACGCGCGCGAGCGGATCGAAGCGCACGTTGTCGGAAGCGGTGACCTTGGCGAACTGGCGGACCGCCTTCTGGCGAAGCTCCCGGATCTCGTCGAACATGCGGTCGAACTCGCGTACCGCATCCCGGGCGAGCTCGATCAGCCGCGCCACCCGGCGGCTTCGCAGGTCGGCACCCTCGTCGAGCCCCGCATCGGCCTCGCGCCGGTGCTCGATCTCGCCGATGCGGTGCTCGAGCGCCTCGACGAGCTGCGAGCGTCGCCGCGGGTTGTCGAGCAGGTCCTCCTGGAGATAGGGATTCCGGCGCACGACCCAGATGTCGCCGAGGACCTCGTAGAGCATCCTCGCCGAACGCCCGGTCCGGCGCTCGGAACGCAGCTCGCTGACCAGCTGCCAGCCTTCGTCGCCCAGCAGCCGGATCACGATCTCCCGATCCGAGAAGGAGGTGTAGTTGTACGGGATCTCGCGCAGGCGCACCGTTTCGAGCGGGTCTGACGGGGCCATCGGCAGGGCTTCGCTAGCGTTCATGATGGAACAGGCGATTGTAGCGGAAGGGCTACAAGGAGGCTGGCCCACCACCCTGCGGGAACCTGCAGCAGCAAGGCGATGACGACGATGTAGCGCAGGCCCTTGCCGAGCGCCATCCAGGCGAGACAGGGCCAGAACGGCAGCCGCGTCCAGCCTGCCAGCGCGCACAGCGGATCACCGACCACCGGGAGCCACGAAAAGAGCAGCGCGGCCGGCCCGAGCCGCTCCAGCCAGCGCAGGTAGCGGGTGCCCTGGCGCGCGCGCAGCGCGCCCCGTGCGCCACGGCCCAGCCAGTAGTCGAGCGCGCCGCCGGCGGTGTTGCCCGTCGTGGCGCTCGCGACCACCAGCCAGAACTGGTCCGGATGCAGCCGGGCGTAGGCGAAGGCGGCAGGCTCCGAGCCCATCGGCAACAGGGTCGCCGAGACGAACGCGAAGGCGAAGACGGCGCCCAGCCCGTTGCGCGGCAGTGCGAACCATTCGAACAGGCGGTACAGGAGGGCTTCCATCGCGCCCCGGAGTGTACGGGTGCGCCCGCATTGCGCCCCCCGTGCGACGGCCCGACGCTAGAATTCAGGCGATCATGCACACCCATTACCTGAAGAGGGTCCTGACGGCGCGGGTCTACGATGTCGCGCTCGAAGTGCCGCTCGAGCCCGCTCCCGTCCTCTCGGCCCGCCACGGCAACCGCATCCTGCTCAAGCGGGAAGACCTCCAGCCGGTCTTCTCCTTCAAGCTGCGCGGCGCCTACAACAAGATGGCGAGCCTCGGCCCGAAGGAACTCGCGCGGGGCGTCATCACGGCGTCGGCCGGCAACCATGCGCAGGGCGTGGCGCTCGCCGCGCGCACGCTGGGTTGCCGGGCGGTGATCGTGATGCCGGTCACCACGCCCCAGCTCAAGATCGATGCCGTCGCCTCGCATGGCGCCGAGATCGTCCTGCACGGCGAGTCCTACAGCGACGCCTCCCTGCACGCACAGGAGCTCCAGGCGCGCGAGGAGCTCACCTACGTGCACGCCTTCGACGATCCCGACGTCATCGCCGGGCAGGGCACGATCGGCATGGAGATCCTGCGCCAGCACCAGGGCCCGATCGAGGCCATCTTCGTGCCCATCGGCGGCGGCGGGCTCATTTCCGGGATCGCCGCCTACGTCAAGCAGATCAAGCCCGAGATCCGCATCGTGGGCGTCCAGACCGTCGACTCCGACGCGATGGCGCGCTCCGTCAGGGCCGGCCGGCGGGTCGAGCTCCACGACGTGGGGCTTTTTTCCGACGGGACGGCGGTGAAGAAGGTCGGCGCCGAGACCTTCCGGCTCGTGCGCCACTTCGTGGACGAGATCATCACGGTGGACACCGACGCGGTCTGCGCCGCGATCAAGGACGTGTTCACCGATACGCGCTCGATCCCGGAAGCGGCCGGGGCGCTCGCGATCGCCGGGGCCAAGGCCTACGTCGCGCGCGAGGGCATCCGCGACCGGACCCTCGTCACGATCGTCAGCGGCGCCAACATGCAGTTCGACCGGCTGCGCTTCGTCTCCGAACGGGCCGAGATCGGCGAACAGCGCGAGGCCGTGTTCGCGGTCACCATCCCGGAGGAGCGCGGCAGCTTCCGCCACTTCTGCGAGCTGCTCGGCTCGCGCAACATCACCGAGTTCAACTACCGGATCGCAGACTCGACCGATGCCCACATTTTCGTGGGCATCCAGATCGCCGCCCGCGAGGAGGCGGTGCGCATCGCGGGCAGCTTCGAGCAGGCGGGTTTCAAGGTCATCGACCTCACCGACGACGAGATGGCGAAGACCCACCTGCGCCACATGGTGGGTGGGCGCTCGCCGCTCGCCCATGACGAGCGGGTGTTCCGGTTCGAGTTCCCGGAACGGCCGGGTGCGCTGATGCGCTTTCTCCAGCAGATGCGCCCGGACTGGAACATCTCACTCTTCCACTACCGCAACCACGGCGACGACTCCGGCCGCGTCCTGGTCGGCATGCAGGTGCCCGGCAACAGCCGGACGGCATTGCGCCGGTTCCTCGACACCCTGGGCTATCGCTACTGGGACGAAAGCGACCACCCGGCGTATCGCCTCTTCCTGGGCAACGGCCAGTAGCGGTGAGCGATCGGCGCACCACCCGAGCGATGGCGCACCAGGCGGTGCGGCACGACTGGCTGGTGCTCGTGGTCGCGCTCTCGCTCCTCGCGATCCTCCTCGGCGCCGGGCCGGCCGGCTCGGCCGGCGGCCAGCTGCCCCACGTCGACGGCCTGTTCCTCGAGCTGGCGAGCCGGCTCGCGGGATCGGCGCCCGAGGGTGGCGCGACGGCCGCGTCCGACGGGCGGGCGGCGCTGGCGGCCGCGGGGCTCGAGCGCCTGGGCGCACTTCCCTCGGCAGGCCTGTCGGTGGCGCTGGTCCTCGCCACGATGCTGGGGCTGTACCGAGTCCGGCCCGGCCGCCCCACCGCCGGCGTGATCCTGCTCGCACTGCTCGCCTGCCTGGCGGTCGCGGTGGCGGGCATCGTGGTCCATGCGCGCTGGTGGCCGCCTGCGGGGACCATGGCCGCGTTGCTCGTCGCCGTCCCGCTCTGGAACTGGCGCCGCCTGGCGGTGGCCACGCGGGCGCTGGCGGCCGAGGCGGACACCCTGCGCCATGCACCCGACCTGCTGCCGCCGTCCGTGCGCCACCACCCGACCGAGGCGGTCGCCCGCGAGCTCCAGCCCCTCCAGGATGCGGCGGCACGGATCCGCACCCTGCGCCGCCTCCTGCATGCCCTGATCGACAAGCTCCCCCACCCCGCGATCGTCACCAACGGCGCCGGGGCGGTGCTGCTGTCGAACCGGGTGGCGCGCACGGCATTCGCCTCGATGCCGATCGAGGAACAGTCGATCGTTCCCTGGCTGCGGGTGGAATTCGGCGACCATGCCGGCCTCGCCCACCTGCCGCCGGCCGACGGGCCGGGGCTGCACGGGGTGGAGGCCATCGACCGAAACGGCCGGCACTGGCTCGCCGACATCGACCATGCCCGCGAGCCCGCGCTGCCGCTGGTGTACCTCATCCAGTTCACCGACATCACGCCGCTGCGGCTGGCCGAAAGCGCCCGCAGCGCCATGCTCGAGCGATTCGGCCGGGAGCTCAGGGCGGCGGTCGAGCCGCTGCTCGAGGCGCTCGGACAGGCGCACCAGCGCGACGGGCGGCCGGAATGGGCGAACGCGGTCGAGGCCCATGCGCGCCGGATCCTGGCCATCGCCGATGCCGCCGCGGGGGAACGGCTCCGGGAACCCCGGGCGGGGCGCGTCGCGGCCCTGCCGAAATCCGGCCGGAATAGACCCCCCCCAATGGACTGAGGGCCCCTTGCAGCGATACAATCGCTGCAAATTCAATCGCTTATGCAGATCGTCACACTAGGGCTCAACCACACGACGGCGCCGGTCGCGCTGCGCGAAAAGGTGGCATTTACCGCCGAGATCGTCGGCGACGCCTTGCGCGACCTCAGTCGCTCGGTGCGTTCGCTCGCCCCGGAATCGGCGATCCTCTCCACCTGCAACCGCACCGAGATCTACTGCGCGACGCAGGCGCCCGACGAGCTCCAGCCCGCGCTGTCGGAATGGCTCGCCACCCGCCAGGGCCTGCCCGGCGAATCGATCGAGAACCATCTCTACAAGCTGCCCGGCGACGCAGCGGTCCGCCACGCATTCCGGGTCGCCTCCGGCCTCGACTCCATGGTGCTGGGCGAACCGCAGATCCTCGGCCAGATGAAGGAGGCCGCGCGCGTGGCGCAGCAGGCCGGGGCCATGGGCACCCACCTGCACCAGCTCTTCCAGCGCAGCTTCGCCGTCGCCAAGGAGGTGCGCACGAGCACCGAGATCGGCGCCCATTCGGTCTCGCTCGCGGCCGCGGCGGTGCGCCTGGCGAAGCGCATCTTCGAGGACCTGCGCGAATGCTCGGTGCTGTTCATCGGCGCCGGCGAGATGATCGAACTGGCGGCCACGCACTTCGCCGCGCAGCATCCCCGCGCCATCGCGATCGCCAACCGCAGCGCCGAGCGCGGCGAGCGGCTCGCCAGGCGTTTCGGCGGCCGGGCGATTCCCCTCGCCGAGGTCTCCGAGGGCCTGCATGCGTTCGACATCGTCGTGTCCTGCACGGCCAGCACGCTGCCGATCATCGGCCTCGGCATGGTGGAGCGCGCCACCAGCGCGCGTCGGCGGCGGCCGATGTTCATGGTCGATCTCGCGGTGCCGCGCGACATCGAGCCCGAGGTCGCGCGGCTCGACGACGTCTTCCTGCACACCATCGACGACCTCGGCCGCGTGGTGCGCACGGGCATCGAGACGCGCCAGGCGGCGGTCTCCCAGGCGGAGGCCATCATCGAGACGCGCGTGGACGCCTTCATGAAGTGGCTCGCGGGCCGGCGCCTCGTGCCGGTCATCCGCGATATCCGCGAACGGGCCGAGGCGATCCGCGACGCCGAGCTCGAACGGGCCCGGCGCCAGCTGGCGCGGGGCGAATCCCCCGAGCGCGTGCTCGAGATGCTCGCCAACGGCCTGTCGGCGAAGTTCCTGCACGGCCCCGTGTCGCTGCTGCAGGACTCGCCCGACCAGCGCGACAGCCTGCTGCCGCTCGTCGACCGGCTGATCCCCTCCCCTGGCGCGCCCGCCGGCGAAAAGAAGCGCGACCGATGAATCCCTCGATGCTGGCGCGGCTCGAGGACCTCGAGCAGCGACTCTCCGAGGTGAACCAGCGGCTCGCCGACGAAGAAGCCACGCGCGACATGGACACCTTCCGCCGGCTCGCGCGCGAGCAGCGCGAGCTCGCCGAGGTCGTGGAGCATCTCGAGGCCTGGCGCCAGGCCCTGCGCGATGCCGAGACGGCTCGCCAGATGCGCGACGATCCCGACATGCGCGAGTTCGCCGACGAGGAACTCGCGCTGGCCGAACGCCGGATCGAGGACGAGACGAACGAGCTGCGCCGCCTGCTGCTGCCCACGGACCCGGACGACGATCGCAACGTCTTCGTCGAGATCCGCGCGGGCACCGGGGGCGACGAGTCGGCGCTCTTCGCCGGCGACCTGCTGCGGATGTACACGCGCTACGCCGAGCACCGGGGCTGGCGCGTCGAGCTGGTCTCGGAAAACCCGTCCGAACTGGGAGGCTACCGCGAGGTCATCGCCCGGATCTCGGGCGACCGTGTCTATGCGCGCCTGAAGTTCGAGTCGGGCGGGCACCGGGTGCAGCGCGTGCCGGAGACCGAGGCGCAAGGGCGCATCCATACGTCCGCCTGCACCGTCGCCGTGATGGCCGAGGCCGACGAGGCGACCGACCTGCACATCGACCCCGAGGATCTGCGCATCGACGTCTTCAGGGCCTCGGGCGCCGGCGGCCAGCACGTGAACAAGACGGAATCGGCGGTGCGCATCACCCACCTGCCGACCGGCATCGTGGTGGAATGCCAGGACGACCGCTCCCAGCACCGCAACCGGGACCGCGCGATGAAGGTGCTCGCGGCGCGGCTCAAGGACCTGCGCGACCGCGAGGAGCAGGCCCGCGAGGCGGCGCACCGGCGCTCGCTGATCGGCTCGGGCGACCGTTCGGAGCGCATCCGGACCTACAACTTCCCCCAGGGACGCGTGACGGACCACCGGATCAACCTCACGCTCTACAAGATCGAGCGCATCATGGATGGCGAGCTCGACGAACT
>CAZDYQ010000031.1:0-33326 GCA_964509685.1 uncultured Burkholderiaceae bacterium | reverse complement strand
GAAGCCGACCGCCACGTCGAAGCGAAGCAGCGCGGGCGCGGCCGCCTTCGGCGCCCGGGTGAGCAAGCTCCGCCGGACCCGCGCGTAGCGCGGGCGCAGCCGACTTCACCGTCCGGATGAGCAAGCGCCGCGCCCCTCAGGCGTCCATGCCCCGCAGCAGCGGCGCCAGCTCGTCGGGCACATCGATCTCGAATCCGAGCAGCGCCGCCGACAGCGCCTTGCCGTAGTTGTCCAGGCACAGGCTGCGCGAGACGCCGCCGCCGAGCGCACCATGGCAGACGAAGTTGATCGCGCATAGGCCGTCGATCGGGTAGCGCTCGACCGGGCCCGTGATGGCGCCGCCATAGAACGCCTTGACCCCCTGCGCGTCGAGCTGCTCGAGGAGCAGCGGGTAGAAGGCCGGGTCGTAGGCGATGACGGCGATGTTCGCGGTGTTGCCCTTGTCGCCGGAGCGCAGGTGCGCGAGATGCTGCAGGCGAACCTTCATCGCGGCCTCAACTGGTGATGTAGCTGACGACGGGGCGCACCGCCTCGCGCGGCACCAGGGTGGACCACACGCCGATGACCTCGCGCACGCGATCCGCGTGCGGCACGCGCTTGCCGGTGTGCGCGACGCCCGACACGGCCATGCCGTCCACTTCGCGGCCAACCTTGTTCGCTTCCTCGCGCGTGCGGGTGCGGGCAGCGACGCGGACCGCCACTTCCCAGGGTTCGGGTGCGTCGGCCGGGGTCGCGTCCCCATGTATGGCGTTGATGCCCAGGAAGTCGATGCGCAGGTCCTCCGCCTGCAGGCCGACGATGCGGAAGCGTTCCTCGAGGATGCGCTTCGCGAGCTTCGCGCGGCGCAGCGCGCCGGGCCCGGCGTAGAAGAACATGTCCTCGCCGATGAAGCCCTCGGCGCAGCCGATGGAGGCCTTGAGCGTGGCGGTGCGCGGCTTGCCGCCGATGCCGGAGACCCGGACCCGGTCGCGGCCGACCTGCTCGATCCTCGCGGTGGTGAAGTCCACCACGACGTCCGGCGTGATGTAGTTGGCCGGGTCGTGCACTTCGTAGAGCATCTGCTCGATGACCGTGCTTCGGTCGATCGTCCCGCCGGTGCCATCGAGCTTGGTGATCACGGCGCTGCCGTCCTCCTCGACCTCGGCGATGGGGAAGGCGAGGTTCCAGGGCTCCGGCACGTCCTTGAAGCCCGGATCGGAGAAGTAGCCGCCGGTGACCTGCGCGCCGCACTCGAGCAGGTGGCCGATGCCGCTGCCCTGGCCGACGCGGGCATGATCGAGCGGATCCCAGCCGAACTCGTGGACCATCGGCGCGAGGAAAAGCGACGGATCGGCGACGCGACCGGTGACCACGACCCGCGCCCCTTGCGCGAGCGCCTCGACGATCGGTTCGGCCCCGAGATAGGCTTCCGCCGACACGAGGCTGTCGGCGAGGGTGGCGACCGGCGCGCCGTTCTCGAGGATGGGGCCGGCGATCGACAGCACGCGGTCCGTGATCAGGCTGCCGTCGACGGCGGCGACCTTGACGCCGCGATGCCCGAACTCGCGAAGCCAGTGGGCGATCCGCTCGGCCGCGCCGCGCGGGTTGATCCAGCCCTGGTTGGTGACGATCCTCGTGCCGTGGCGCATGCAGCCGGGCAGCACCGCCTTCATGCGGTCGTCGAGCCAGGTGTCGTAGCCCGGGAAGCTGCTGTCGCGCCGGGCGCGCACCTGGGCGGCCGACACCGTGGCCTCGGCCATCGTCTCGAAGCAGAGGTAGTCGAGCGCGCCATGTTCGGCATTGGCCGCGGCCGGCTCGATACGGTCTCCCCACCAGGCCGAACCGGCCCCGATGCGCAGCGTCCTGCTCATGCCGACGCTCCCTTGCCGGCGCGCTCGACCAGCGCGTCCACGATGACCGCGCCTTCGCCGACCGCGCCGACGATGACGGGATTCACGTCGAGCGACGCGATGAGTCCGTCGGCATCGCGCACGAGCCGCCCGATGCCGATCGCGATCTCGGCGAGCGCCCTCATGTCCCAGGCCGGCTCGCCGCGCACGCCCGCGTAGAGCGGTGCGATCCGCAGGCGACCGAGCGTGGCCAGCGCCTCGTCCACGTCGAAGGGCGGCACGAGCACGGCGACGTCGCCGAGCGCCTCGACATAGCGCCCGCCGTCGCCCACCAGCACCACCGGCCCGAAGACCGGGTCGATCTTCGCGCCGACCATGAACTCGTGCAGCCCGCGGCGCATCGCGGCGACGAGCACGCCGTCGCGTCGCGCGCCCATCGTGCCGAGCTTCTCCCACTGTTCGGTGAAGACGGCCTCGGCGGTGTCGGCATCGCGGATACCGAGCGCGACCAGGCCATGCTCCGACTTGTGTGGCACATCGACGGAGCAGGCCTTGATCGCCACCGGCGCGCCGATTGCCTCGAAGGCGGCGCGCGCCTCGGCGGGCGTGCGGCACAGGCGATGCTCGACCACCGGCAGGCCCCGGGCCGCGAGCAGCGCGAGGCTCGCGGCCTCGTCGAGGAAACGGCTGTCGCCGGCGGGCAGCGCGACCGGGACCGGCGCCGGCCAGTCCGCGCGCGGTGCCCGCATCATCGCCGCATGGTCGGCGACCTGCGCGAGCGCCCCCAGCGCATCCACGCCGTGGTCGAAGACGGCCACGCCCGCCTCGCGGAAGACGCGCGCGATCTCCGGCTGCCAGGCGGCCACCGCGACCGGCTTGCCCGTCTTCGCGGCGAAGGCGGCGGTGTCCCGGGCGAAGGCGTCGACATCGTAGCCCGCGCCCGAGACGGGGATGTCGATGAAGAAGAGATCGGCGGCTGGATCCCCGGCGAGGATCGGCAGCACGTCGCCGAAGAGCCGGCTGTTCGAGAGCAGCGCCGCGGTGATGTCGATGGGATTGGCGGTGCTGGCGAAGCCCGGCAGCCGCGCGGCAACGGCTGCGCGGGTCTCGGGGGCGAGCTGCGCGAGCGGCAGGCCGAGCGACTCGGATTCGTCGGCGGCCATCACGCAGCTCGCGCCCGAGTTGCTGATCGCCACGAGGCGACGGCCCTCGGGGCGCCAGCCCTGGAGATAGGCATCGGCGGCGCGGGCAAGCAGGTTCTGGTCGCGCACCCGGTAGATGCCGTGATGCCGCAGGAAGGCATCGACGACGCGATCCTCGTTGGCGAGCGCCCCGGTGTGCGACGAGGCGGCGCGCTGGCCGCTCGCGGAGCGGCCGGCCTTCAGCGCGACGATCGGCAGGTCGCGCTCGCGCGCCACCGCGGCGGCGCGGGCGAGCAGCTCCGGGTTGGCGATCGATTCGAGGTACACCAGCAGCAGCCGCACGTCGGGGTCGTGGACGGCCGCCCAGGCGATGTCGGAGACGGTGACGTCGGCCTCGTTGCCGGTGGCGTGGACGTGGCGCACGCCGATGCCGCGACGGCGCACCAGCCCGTAGATGACCTGGCTCATGCCGCCGCTCTGGCTGGCGATTGCCACCGGGCCGTCCTGGGGCGGGATCTCGGTGAAGAGCGTCGAGAAGTTGGCGATCGCGCCGGTGCCGAAGTTCGCGATGCCCTGCGTGTTGGGACCGACGATCCGCATGCCGTGGGCACGGGCATCGGCCACCATGCGGTCCTGCACCGCCTTGCCTTCGGGTCCCGTCTCGCCGAAACCCGAAGCGATGACGACGGCGACCTTGACGCCGGCGCGCGCGCACTCGCCGACGGCGGCGACCGCGGCATCGCCCGCCACCGCCACCACGGCGACCTCCGGCACGCGCGGCAGCGCCGCGAAGGAAGGATAGGCGGGCAGTCCCTGGATGGTGTCCCGGTTGGGATTGATCGGCAGGATCTCGCCGCGGTAGCCGTGGCGCTTCATGTAGTGGATCGGCCGGCCGCCGATCTTGTTCGGGTCGTCCGAGGCGCCGATGATCGCGATCGACGCCGGGTCGAAGGCATGCCTGAGCGCGTCGTTCGACATGGCTGTCTCCCTGGTTCCCTTGCTGGATCAGGCGTCGCCGCCCGGGGGCGAGAAGCGCAGCAGCGTGCGTCCCTCGAACTCGAAGAAGCCGGCCTCGACCGGGTCGCCTATCGCGAGGCCGGGCGCGCCATGTCCCATCAGGCGCGGCCCTTCCTCGAGCTCGACGATCACGATGGTGTAGGGCACGAGGGCGCGCCAGGCCGGCGAGGGCGCCCGCATGACCTCGGTGCGCGAGTACACCGTGCCGCGGCCGCTCGCTCGCCGCCATTCGAGCGCGGTGGCGCCACAGCGCGAGCAGGCGTGGCGCGCCAGCGTCTGGGCGTGTCCGCAGGCGGTGCAGGCCTGGTAGCGGACCTCGCGCCGGGCGAGGCCCTCGACGAAGGGAAGGGCGGCGGAGTGGACGGCGGTCATGGCTCCTCGCGGGCGAGAACCAGGCTGACGTGCGAGGACATGACCCCGCCATCGGCATGCACGAAGGCGCGGCGCCGGCCGGGCAGCTGGCGGTCACCGGCGCGCCCCGCGAGCTGGCGGAAGGCCTCCACCGCGTGCGCCATGCCGCCCGCCACGCCGCAATGGCCGAAGGACAGCAGCCCGCCATGCGTGTTGAGCGGCAACGGCCCGTCGAGCGCGAAGTCGCCGGCGCGCAGCCGCCGCGCGCAGCCGCCGCGCGGCGCGAAGCCGGTCTCCTCGAGCAGGATCGCGAGCGTGATGGTGAACGAGTCGTAGATCCCGAGCAGGTCGATGTCGGCGGGCGCGAGCCCCGCCTCGGCGAAGGCGCGCCGCGACGAATCGCGGGCGCCGTAGTTGGTGGTGTCCTCGATCGCGCTCAGGTGCTGGTGCCGGTGGCCCTGCCCGGCCCCGCGGATCGCGATCGCGGCATCGGCCGCGGGCGTGGCGCTCACCACCAGCGCCATCGCCCCGTCGGAAATGGGGCAGCAGTCGAGCAGCTTGAGCGGGCTGGCGATCGGCTTGGAGGCGAGCACGTCCTCGATCGTGATGGGCTCGCGCAGGTGCGCATCGGGATGCGTCGCCGCGTGACGGCGCATGAGCACCGCGAAGCCCGCGAGATCGGCCTCGGTCAGGCCGGTCTCGTGCATGTAGCGGGCCGCGAGCAGGGCGTAGTACGCCGGCACCGATGCGCCGTAGGGGACCTCGAAGTCGGCATCGCCGACCTGCGCGAGGGTCTGGATCGAGCTGTCGCGCGCCTGGCCGGTGGCCCGGTTCTCGCCCGCGACCACGAGCACGTTCTCGCAGCGGCCGGCGCGCACCAGTTCGCGGGCCAGCATGATCATGGCGCCGCCGGTCGCGCCCCCGAGCTGCATCGCGTGCGCATAGGCAGGGCGGATGCCGGCGCGCTCGCAGAACAGCGTCGAGAGCATGAGGTGCGGCGTGGTCGTCGCGTAGCCGCACAGCACGCCGTCGATCACCGCGCGCGGCCTTCCCGCATCCTCCAGCGCGGCGCTGGCGGCCGCGGCCATCAGGTCGAGCGCATCACGGCCCTCGAGCCGGCCGAAGGGCGTGTTGCCGACGCCGGCGATGAAAGCCGGCCGCATCAGCCGTGCACCTCGCGCAACATGCCGCCGGCATTGGTCGAGCAGGCCTGGGCCTCGCGCAGCAGCGCCTCGGCGAGTTGCGCCTCGCGCGAGAAGATCCGCTCGGTGAGCGCGGCGATGCTGATCGCGGCCACCGGACGGCCGTCGCTGCCGAGGATCGGCACGGCGATCCCGCCCATGCGGTCCACCACGAGATCGACCATCAGCGCATAGCCGCGGCTTCGGGACTCCACGATGTGCCGCTCGAGCACCCGCTGGTCGATGCGGGGATAGCGTTGGAGCTTCTCGACGAGGACCGGCATCACCGCCTCGATCTCCGTGTCGGGCATCCAGGCGAGCAGGGCGAGGCTGCCGGCGCCGGCGCCGAGCGGCCGGCGGCTGCCGATCTCGAGGTAGTTCGCGCGGATCGGGAAGGACCCCAGCTCGAGGTCCACGCACACCGATTCGGCGCCGCGCGGGATCGACAGGATGGTGCTGTCGTGGAAGGTACTTGCGAGCCGGATGAGCGCTGGCCGCACGATCGGGCGGGGGTCGAAGCGCGCGGCGGCGGCCGCGCCGAGCACGAAGGTCTCGGTGCCCAGGGTGTAGCGCTTGGTCTGCGGGTCGCGCTGAACGAAGCCCTCGCGCACCAGCACGTCGAGCAGGCGCAGCGTGGTGGCCTTGTCCTGGCCCGAGGCGGTCGCGATGTCGGTCAGGCGCGCATTGCGGGAGTCGGACATCACCCGCAGGATGCGGCAGGCCTTCTGTACCGACGAGCTGGGCGCCGCCGCACGCGCCGGCGCGCGGGTCGCAACCCCCCGGGCGGCAGCGGGTTTCACCTCGACCGTGTCTCCGATTTCATTCATTGAATTTCTGTCCGACCCATCGTAGTCGGCGGCCGAATCCGGCGTCAATCGTATCGACATGGACTTTTACTGCGCGAAATGATCAGCGTGGTTGGGGCGAAGCGGCGAGGCGTTCCATCGCCATCTCCCGGAGTTTCGCTCGCTGGACCTTGGCGCCATTGGCGCTGGTCGTGACGGGCAGTGCGTCGAGCACCCATATGCGCGCCGGCACCTTGAAGCCGGCCATGCGTTCGCGGGCGGCGGCGATGAGCGCCGGCTCCTCGAGCCTGGCCCCGGGCTCCGGCGCCACGAAGGCCACGCAGCGGGTCTGGCCGTCCATCTCGACGGCGATGACTGCGGCGTCGGCCACGCCGTCGAGCTCACCGAGCGCGTCCTCGATCTCGACGGGGTTCACGAGGAAGCCCCCGAGCCGGATCGCGTCGCCACGGCGCGTGAGGTACACGAAGCTGCCGTCCTCGCGCAGGCGACCGAGGTCGCCCGTACGGAAGAAACCCTCCTCGTCCATCGCGGCGGCCGTCGCCTGCGGGTCGTCGAGATAGCCGACGAAATTGCCCGGGGCGCGGATCTCGAGCTCGCCCACCTCGCCCGGCGGCAGCAGGCGGCCCGTCTTGACATCGCGCACGCGCACCTGCGCATCGGGCGCCGCCGGCCAGCCGCCGCCCTCGGCGCGCTCTTCGGGCGTGGCATCCGGACGCTGCACCGAGAACAGGGCCTGCACCTCGCTCGATCCGTACAGGCCGAGGATGGGAATGCCGTCGTCCCAGGCCGCGCGCGCGAACGCGGCGCTGCCCGGCTGGAAGGCCGCGTAGCCGAAGATGCGCGCCGAAGGAAACGGACGCCGGCCCGGCGCCGCCTCGCGCAGCCGCCGGTACATCTCGTCACTGCCGTAAAGATGCGTGAGCCGCCGCTCGCGCAGCAGCACGGCGATGCGCCCGGGGTCGATGGCCTCGAGCAGCACGGTCGGCGCGCCGCCCGCCATCGCGGCGAGCACTGCGGTGAGCCCGAACGTGCCGCACAGGGGCAATGCGCCGACGAGGCCGGCGTCGGGCGCATCGAGCCCGTGGGCCCGCGCGACATGGCAGGCATGCACCGACAGGCTGCGCTGCGTGTGCATCACGAGCTTCGGGCCGCGCGTGGTCCCGGACGTCGTGAACAGCACCGTGACCGCATCCGGATCGCCCGGCCCGGGGTCGGCCGCCGGTGGGCGCTCGAATGCGTCGAAGGCCACCACCGGGACGTCGAGGAGGGTCGCCGGCAGGTCGGGGCCCGCACCGACCACGGCGATGCGCTCGAGTGCGGGGATGCGCCGCCCGTGGAGGCCCGCGAGCACGCCGGGGAAGTCGATGCCCCGGAAACCCAGCTGCATCACGAGCAGGCGGGCGCGCGAACGCTCGAGGATGTAGGCGAGCTCGGACGAGCGATAGCGCGTGTTGATCGCCACGAGCGTGGCGCCGATGCGACCGAGCGCGAAGAGGAGCGCGAGCCATTCGATGCGATTGACCAGCCATGCGCCGACGCGGTCGCCCGGCCCGATGCCCTGCTCGCGCAGCCAGCCGACCGTGGCGAGCACGCGCTGCTCGAACGCGGCCGCGTCCACGGCGCCGTGATCGTCCTCCAGCAGCAGGGACGCGCCGGCCTCGGGACGAAGCCGACAGGGCAGGGTGGACAGGGTCGGCCCGATCATCGCCAGCGCCTCGTTCGTGAACTCGGGAAACTGTTTCGGGTATCGAAACCCGGCGCGCGGGCCGGGTCCGGAAGCTCCGTCAAGACTCGCATTGACCATCGCGAATTTCCACGGCTAGAATCGTACTCCAGCCGCAAAGTTTTACAGAGCAAAATTTCCTCCGGCGCGCAGCCATTGCCGGGTCGCGCGATCCGCACCGGAATTCCATTCGAGGAGACAGGCATGAACCCATCCAAGCGCAAGTTCTCGCTTTGCGTCGCCGCCCTGTTCGCGGCCGGCGCGATCGGCAGCGCCCCGGCACAGGCGCAGGGCCAGGCGCCCCAGGATCCCGAGACCTACAAGATCGGCGCCATCCTCGCGATGAGCGGCCCCGCGAGCTTCTACGGCACGGTGATGAGCGCCGGGATCCGCCAGGCCGTCGACGAGATCAACGCCAAGGGCGGCGTCAACGGCATCAAGCTCGAGGCCGTCATCGAGGACCACAAGTCGGGCAACGCCCAGGAGGCGGTCTCGGCGATGAACCGCCTGATGACGATCCACAAGGCCCGGATCGTCATGACCTCGTTCACCGCTCCCACCCAGGCCATCGCGCCCATCGCCGACCAGCACCACATCCTGCTGCTGAACGGTGGCGGCGTGTCCAATACCCTGGTGGGCGTATCGAAGTACATCTTCCACAACCGCTCGCTCGCCGCCGACCTCGGCGTGGCGGCGGTGTCGCACCTGCATTCGCTCGGCCACAAGAAGCTCGCGGACCTGCACTGGAAGAACGACGCCGGCGACAACATCGTCGCCGCGGTGAAGCCGTACTGGGAGCAGCGTGGCGGCACGATCGTCGCCAGCGAGGCCGTCGCCCAGGGCGTGACGAACATGGACACCCAGATCGCCAAGCTGCGCGCGAGCAACCCGGACGCGATCGGCCTGTGGATGTTCACCCCCGAGCCCGGGCTCGCGATCAAGCGGATCCGCGAGTTCGGCATGAAGCAGCCCGTCATCGGCGTCGAGTTCACGCAGAACGATGCCCAGATCGCGGGCGCCCATGCCGAGGGCTTCATGTACATCAACGACTACTTCGCCCCGACCGACGAATGGTCCAAGCGCTTCGCCGCCGAGTACGAGAAGCGCAACGGCAAGGCGCCCGACTTCTACGCGGCGAACTACTACGAGGGCGTGTACATGATCGCCGAGCTGCTGCGGCGCGCGCGCGAGAAGGGCGGCGACTACATGGACGCCGAGGTCCTCAAGAAGGCCCTGTACGAGAACCCGAAGTTCGACAGCGTGTACGGCGGCCAGATGACCATCCAGGAGAACGGCGTGGCGAAGAAGCGCGTCGGCCTCTTCAAGGTCGTCAACGGCAAGAGCGAATTCCAGCAGATGATCGAGGTCGACTGACCGCCGGCAGCCCCGCCGCGGCCCCGGCCGCGGCGCCCAAGAGGATTTCGAAGTGGATCTCCTGGTCCAGCTGCTGGCCAACGGCCTCGTCAACGGCAGCCACTATGCACTGCTCGCCCTCGGTTTCGGGCTGATCTTCGGCACCACGCGCGTGGTGCATTTCGCCTACGGCCCGATCTACGCGGTCTCGGCCTACGGGGCGTGGGTCCTCGCGGCGCATTTCGGCGCGCCGCTCTGGGTCGCCATGCTGGGGAGCATCGTCACCGGTGCCGTCCTCGGCGTGCTTTCCTACATCGTCGTGTACCGGCCGTTCGAGCGTCGGGGCAGCCCGCCGCTGGTGGTGCTGATCGCCTCCCTCGGCCTGTTCATCGTGATCGAGAACGCGATCGGGGTGGTCTTCGGCACCGACACCAAGGTCGTGCCAAACCCGCCCTCCGGCATCCTGCTCCTGGGGCCGCTGGTCGTCACCGGCTCGCAGATGCTCCAGGTCGGCGCGTTCGTGGTGGTGTCGATCGCGCTCGGCCTTTACCTCACGCGTGCGCGGATGGGCAAGGCCGTGCTCGCCATGACCGACAACGCCGAGATGGCGCGGGTCATCGGCATCGACACCGCGCGCGTCTCGATCATCGCCTTCGCGATCGGCTCGGCGATCGCCGCGGTGCCCGCCGCGCTGATCCTCTTCAAGGACGGGGCAACGGCGCACATGGGATTCCTCGCGGTCTTCATGGCGTTCGTGGCCGTGGTGGTCGGCGGCGTCGGGTCGCTGCGCGGTGCGGTCGTCGGCGGCCTGGTCCTGGGCGTCGTCGAGAGCACCGGCATGATCCGCATCTCGACCGAGTGGCAGAGCATGGTGGCCTTCGTCGTGCTGTTCATCGTCCTGCTGTTCCGGCCTCGCGGCCTCTTCGGGGGGCGCTGAAGGCCATGGACTACCTGCTGCACATCCTCGTGATGGTGTCGCTGTACATCGTCCTCGCGAGCTCCTTCAACCTGCTGATCGGCTACGCCGGGCTGTTCGCGCTCTCGCATGCCGCGTTCTTCGGCGTCGGCGCCTACGCGACCGCGATCCTCGCCGGCACCTACGGCCTGGGCTTCCCGATACCCCTGATCGTCGGCGTGCTCGTCACCGCGGTGCTGGGGGTCGTGATCGCGCTGCCCGCGTTGCGCATCGGCGGCGACTATCTCGTGATCGTCACGCTCGCCCTCCAGGTGATCGTCACCACCGTGCTCATCAACTGGACGAGCCTGACCGGCGGCACCGACGGCATCCGCGGCATCCCGCGGCTGGAGGTCTTCGGCGTCGTCCTCGATTCGCCGGGCAAGTTCCTGCCGGTGGCCGCCGTCACCGCGGCGATCTGCTTCGCGATCGCATGGCGGCTCGGTGCATCGCCCTTCGGGCGGGCACTCAAGGCGATGCGCGAGAACGAGGCCGCCGTACAGGCGGTGGGCAAGAACGTGGTCGCCATGAAGCTGACCGTCTTCGCGATCGCGTCGGGGCTCGCGGCGGTCGCCGGCTGGCTCTACGCCCACTACTTCACCTTCGTGTCGGCCGACGCGTTCACCGTGGAGCTCACCATCTACATGCTGGCGATGGTGATCATCGGTGGAACCGGCAACCTCCTCGGCTCGGTGGTGGGCGCGCTGGTGCTGGTCGCGCTGCCGGAGCTGCTGAAGTTCGTGGACATGCCGCCCGATGTGGCGGACAAGGCCCGCAACATGCTCTACGGCCTGTTGCTGATCGTCATGCTTCGCCTGCGGCCACAGGGGCTGCTGCCGGAGTCCGCCTCGGCGAGCTCGCTGCAGGCGCCGCCCGAGCGCCCGCCCGTGGCCACGCGCGCCGAGGGCGCCGCGCTGGAGGGCAAGGGGCTTGCGCGGCGCTTCGGCGGCATCGTGGCGGTCCGCGATTTCGACATCAGCATCCCGCCGGGGCGCATCACCGGGCTCATCGGGCCCAACGGCGCCGGCAAGACGACGGCGTTCAACCTGCTCACCGGCTTCCTGCAGCCGAACGAGGGGGAGGTTACCTACCGGGGTCGCTCGCTTCGGGGCCTGAAGCCCCACCAGATCGTTCGCACGGGAGTGGCGCGCTCCTTCCAGGACCTGAAGCTCTTCACCAACATGACGGTGCTCGAGAACGTCCTGGTCGCATTGCCGAACCAGTCCGGCGACAATCTCTGGAACGTGTACTTCCGGCCCTGGAAGGTGCGGGCCGAGGAGCGCGAGAACATCGGCCGGGCGATGGCCATCCTCGAGTTCGTCGGCCTTGGCGATCGCGCGGGCGATCTCGCCTCCGATCTCTCGTATGCCGAGGAGAAGCTGCTGGTGGTGGCGCGGCTGCTCGCGACCGGCGCCGAGGCGCTGCTCTTCGACGAGCCGCTCTCGGGCCTCGCCCCCAATGCGCTCGCCAAGGTGATGCCGGTGTTCCGGCGCCTGGCGGAATCCGGCCGGACGCTGTGCATCATCGAGCACAACCTCGATGTCATCCGCGAGCTGTGCAGCAGCGTGGTGTTTCTCGACGAAGGGCGCAAGCTCGCCGAGGGCACGCCCGAGCAGCTGATGCACGATCCGGAGCTTTCGGAGCGGTACTTCAAATGAGCGTCTCGCTGAAAGTCCGCGGGCTCGCGGCCGGCTACGGCACCAAGCGGGTCGTGGAGGGCATCGACTTCGACGTGGCGGCGGGCGACATCGTCCTGCTGCTCGGGCACAACGGCGCCGGCAAGACGACCTTCGCGCGCGCCCTCTTCGGCCTGCTCGAACCGGAGGCGGGGCAGGTCTGGCTGGGCGACAAGGAGATCACCGGACGGTCGCCGGCGCGCAACGTCGCGGACGGCTTCGCCTTCGTGCCGCAGGGCCATGGCGTGTTCAGGAGCCTCACGGTCGCGGACAACCTGGAACTGGGCGGCTTCGTCGAGAGCGATCGCAGCCTGCTCGCCGAGCGCCGGGAGCGCGTGTACTCGCTCTTCCCGATCCTCGCCGAGCGCAGCACGCAGCTCGCGGGCACCATGTCCGGCGGCCAGCAGCAGATGCTCGCGATCGGGATCGCGCTCATGCACGCCCCGTCCTTCATGCTCCTCGACGAGCCCTCGATCGGACTGGCGCCCAACCTCGTCGACAAGGTCATGCAGAGCGTGGTCGAGATCAACCGCACCATGGGCACGACCATCCTGATCATCGAGCAGAACGTGAAGGCGAGCCTGCCGATCGCGCGGCGCGCGGCCGTCTTCAAGACCGGACAGAAGATCTACGATGGCGATCCCGCGCCGCTCGGCGACCATGTCCGGCTGATGGAGTATTTCTGACCGGCCACCCGCGCGGGCGGCCGGAGCCGTCCGCGGGAGGGGCGGCAAGGAGGCAGTCATGGCGAAGCACAAGGTCCTCGTGGCCGGCGCATCCGGCCTCGTCGGATTCGCCGCAATCCGTCACTTCCTCACCCTCCCGGACTGGGAGGTCGTCGGCGTGTCGCGTCGCCGCCCGCCGGGGCTCGACGACGCCAGCCTCGTCTCCGTGGACCTGACCGACCGCGCGGCCTGCGCCCGTGTGTTCGGGGCGATGGACGACGTCACCCACGTCGTCTATGCGGCGCTCTACGAGAAGGAGGAACTCGTCGCCGGCTGGCGCGATCCCGAGCAGATGCGGATCAACGACGCCATGCTCCGCAACCTGCTCGACCCGCTGCTCGGGGCGGCTCGCGGCCTGCGGCACGTGACCCTGCTGCAGGGAACCAAGGCCTATGGCGTGCACATCGAGCCCGTGCCGGCGCCGGCCCGCGAGCGCTGGCCGCGCCACCCGCACGAGAACTTCTACTGGCTGCAGGAGGACTACCTGCGCGAGCGCCAGGCCGGTTCCGACTGGCACTTCACGATCCTGCGGCCGCAGGTGATCTTCGGCGAGTCGATCGGCAGCGCCATGAACCCCATCCCGGCGCTGGGCGTGTACGCGGCCGTGCTCAAGGACGACGGCGAGCCGCTCCACTATCCCGGCGGCGCGCGCCGCATCGTGCAGGCGGTGGACGCCGACCTGCTTGCGCGCGCCTGCGCCTGGGCGGCGGTCACGCCCGAGTGTCGCAACGAGATCTTCAACATCAACAACGGCGAGGCGTTCGAATGGGCCACCGTCTGGCCGGCGATCGCCGATGCCTTCGGCATGAAGCCGGGCGAGCACCGCCCGATGTCGCTCGCCGTCGAGATGCCGAAGCGCCAGGAGCAGTGGAGCCGCATCCACCGGCGCTACGGCCTCGCCTCCCCCGAATCGCTGCGCGACTTCGTCGGCCTGTCGTTCCAGTATGCCGACCGGAACTTCGCCTATGGCGACGAGCTGGCCGCGCTGCCCACGCTCGTGAGCACCGTCAAGGCGAGGCAGTACGGGTTCCAGGATTGCGTGGACACCGAGGAAATGTTCGTGCGGCTCATCCGGCGCTTCCAGGAGCGTCGCTGGCTGCCGCCCCGCGAGGGGTGACCGGGACCCGGCGCCCCGGGAACGAAGACGGCGCCCGCAGGCGCCGCCAGGATGACGGGCGCCCGCCGGCGCCCCCCACCGTCGTCAGCCCTCGGTGCCGGTGGCCGCCTGTTCCGTGGCGACGGGACGCAGGCCGAGTCGGCGTGCGGCGCTCACCACGGCCATGATCGATGCCGTGATCGTGTTCGCGTCGCGGGCGGCGCCGAACCGCGTGCCCGGGACGCCGGGAGCAGCGGCCTCGACGATGGCCATCGCCTGGGCATCGGAGCCGGTGCCGATGGCGTGCTCGACGTAGTCGTCGATCCGCAGGCCGCCGCCAAGCGCGTTCACCGCCGCGTCGATCGGGCCGTTGCCCTCGCCGCGCAGCCGGTGGACCACGCCGTCGAGCTCGACCACGAGCTCGATGCCCTGGGCGCCGTCGGGCGCGTCGAACAGGCGATGGCGCACATGCCGCAGCTCACCCTCGCGGGGCACGAGGTAGTTGCGCTCGAACATCGACCAGAGCTCCTGGCTGCTGACCTCGGCCTCGGCGGCGTCGGTGTACGCCTGCACGATCGCGCTGAACTCGACCTGCATGCGCCGCGGCATCGCCACGCCGTGGTCGCGCTCGAGCAGGAAGGCGATGCCCCCCTTGCCCGACTGGCTGTTGACCCGCACGATGCTGTCGTAGGTGCGGCCGATCTCCTTCGGGTCGATGGGCAGGTAGGGCACCTGCCAGAACCCGTCCTCGGTCTGGGCCGCGAAGCCCTTCTTGATCGCGTCCTGGTGCGAGCCCGAGAAGGCGGTGAACACGAGGTCGCCGACATAGGGATGGCGCGGGTGGATCGGCATCGCGGTGCAGGCCTCGGCCACGCGCGCGACCGCCGTGATGTCCGAGAAATCCAGCCCGGGGTGGACGCCCTGGGTATAGAGGTTGAGCGCCAGCGTGACGATGTCGACGTTGCCGCTGCGCTCCCCGTTGCCGAAGAGGCAGCCCTCGACCCGCTGCGCGCCCGCCATGACGGCGAGCTCGGCGGTGGCGACGCCGGTGCCGCGGTCATTGTGCGGATGGACCGACAGTACGATGTGCTCGCGCCGGTCGAGGTGGCGGTGCATCCACTCGACCTGGTCGGCGAACACGTTGGGCGTGGACACCTCGACCGTGGTCGGCAGGTTGATGATCACCGGCCGGCCGGGGCCGGCATCCCAGGTCTCGATGGCCACGTGGCAGGCCTCGAGCGCGACCTCGAGCTCGGTCATGCAGAACACTTCGGGCGAGTACTGCAGGATCCACTCGGTCTCGGGGTGCCGCTCCGTCAGCTTGCGGACCAGGCCGACATGCTCGCGCACGAGCGCCATGACCTGGGGCACGGTCATGTTGAACACGACCTCGCGCCAGACCGGGGCGGTGGCGTTGTAGAGGTGGACGATCGCGCGGCGTGTGCCCGCGACCGACTTGACGGTCTGCTCGATGAGCTCGGGGCGCGCCTGGGTGATCACCATCGGGGTGACGTCGTCCGGGATCCGGCCGTCGTCCACCAGGCCGCGGATGAAGTCGAAGTCGGTCTGGGAGGCCGACGGGAACCCGACCTCGATCTCCTTGAAGCCGATGCGCACGAGTTCGTCGAACATCCGCTGCTTGCGGGCCGAGTTCATCGGCTCGAACAGGGCCTGGTTACCGTCGCGCAGGTCGGTGGACAGCCAGACCGGGGGCTTCGTGATGGTCTTCGACGGCCACTGGCGGTCGGGGAGGTCGATCGTCGGGAACGGACGATAGCGGGTGGAGGGGTCTTTCAGCATCTTGGCCAACTCGATTCGGTGCGTGGACGGTTCCGGAGGCGCTCCGGATAGACTTTGCGCACGTACTTCCCTCAGCGCTCCTGCGGAGGCTGTCGCTCAGGCCGGGGTCAGGGGAAGTTCAATGAACCGCGTTGGCGATGCACTGGCGCGCGTACCAACCCCGGCCGAGCGCTAGGCCCGGCAGTAGAAGAAGAAGGGTTAGTCGGCGGATGTGCATGGGCCCGACCATACGTGCGCGCCCCGGCCCTGTCAACCCGCGGCCGCGGACGGGCCTATGATCGGGGTCACCCGTTGCGCGCAAACCGAAGGGAGGTTTCCATGAAGCTGTGTTTCCGTCCAGGTCGCGGGGGCGACCGGAAGACGCGGGAGGGCTGAGGCATGGCGCCCGACGAAAAGGTCCGCGAGCTGCTCGGCATCCAGCACCCGGTGCTGCTCGCCCCCATGGCCGGCGTCAGCGGCGGCGCGCTGGCCGCCGCCGTCAGCCGCGCCGGCGGGCTCGGCCTGATCGGGGGCGGCTACGGCGAGGCCGACTGGCTGGACGAACAGATGGCCATCGCGGGCGACGCCCGCTACGGCGTCGGCTTCATCACATGGTCGCTCGAGCGCCAGCCCGAGCTGCTCGACCGGGTGCTGGACCGGGGCGTCCCGGTCGTGATGCTGTCGTTCGGGGATGTCGACCGCTTCGCGCCGAAGGTGCGCGAGGCCGGCGCGGTGCTCCTCGCGCAGGTCCAGACCGTGAGCCAGGCCCGGTTGGCGGTCGCCGGCGGCGCGCAGGCCATCGTCGCCCAGGGCGGCGAGGCCGGCGGCCACGGCGGCCTGCGCGGCACGATGGCGCTGGTGCCGGCGGTCGTCGATGCGGTGGGCGACCAGGTGCCCGTGATCGCCGCCGGCGGCATCGCCGACGGCCGGGGCGCGGCCGCCGCCCGCATGCTGGGCGCCGGGGGCGTCGTGTGCGGGACGGTGTTCTACGCGTCGACCGAGTCGCTGGCACCCGTCGGCGCCAAGCAGCGGCTCGTCGAGGCGAGCGGAGACCACACCTGCAAGAGCGAGGTCTTCGACCTCGTGCGCGGCCGCGACTGGCCGCCCGGGCCTTGGCTGCTTCGCACCCTGTCCAATCGCTTCAGCGACCGCTGGCGCGACGATATCGAGGGCCTGCGGCGCTCGCTCGACGAGCGCAAGCGCGACTACCAGGCCGCGCAGGAAGCGGGCGACTTCGACACCGCGGCGGTCATCGCCGGCGAGGCGGCCGACCTCGTGCGCGGCGTGCTCCCCGCCGAGCTCATCGTGAAATCGATCGTCGAGGGATGCGAGCGCCTCCTCGCGGGCGGGCACTGAACTTGCGCGGGCCGGGGCCCGCGTGCCCGCCGCGCGTCTGATGCGAGAATCGACCAGGGAGGCGCTCGATGCTCGATGGCTTGCGCAGGATCGTCCTCAGTCCGCCCGTCAAGATCGTCGCGGCGGTCGTGGCGGCGTGGCTGCTGTTCGCGTGGTTCGCGGTGGGCCCGATCCTCAAGTGGGCCGCACCCCGGTTCGTCGCGGACAACGGCGGGCGCGTCCTGGCGCTCGACCGGGTCCACTTCAATCCCTTCCGTCTCTCGCTCGAGATCGACGGCGCCCGGCTCACCGAGGCCGATGGCACGCCCCTGCTCGCCTTCCAGCGCTTCCTCGCGGATTTCCAGCTCTCCAGCCTGTTCCGGCGTGCCTGGACATTTCGCGAGATCGTGCTCGATGCCCCCTCGACCCTGGTCGCCCTGCGCGCCGATGGCACGATCAACTGGCTGGAATTCATCCAGGACTTCGGCGGCGATGGCCCCGAGCCGGACCCGGAGCCCGATGCCGGCCCTCCGCGGCTGCTGGTGGAGCGCCTGGCGGTCACGAACGGAATGGCGGACTTCTCCGACCGCAAGTTCGCCGACGACTTCACGACTCGCATCTCGCCGATCGACTTCGAGGTGCACGAGCTTTCCACCCTGCCCGACGAGACCGGCAACCACCAGCTGCAGCTGCGCACCGAGATCGGGGCGCGCCTCCAGTGGCAGGGCACGCTGGGCCTGAACCCGCTCGTCGCGAGTGGGGAGGTGGCGCTGTCGGACCTGATGTTCGAGCGCGTCTGGCCGTACCTGGAGCCGCGCCTGGCGATGGCCCCGCCGAAGGGCACCGCGCAGCTGGGCTTCGCCTACCGCCTCGGCTACGAGGGCGGTGGCCTGTCGGTGGTGCTGGAGGACATCGCCGCCACCATCGAGGGACTGGCCCTCGCCGGCACGGAAGCGGCGGAACCCGGCATCCGGCTGGACAGGATCGCGCTGGAGGGCGGTCGGTTCGACCTCCGCGAGCAGGGCGCGACCATCGAGTCGATCGAGATCGCCGGCGGGCGCATCGCCGCACGGCGCGGCGCCGACGGCGAGGTGGACATCGCATCCTGGTTCGCTTCCCCCGTCGAGGCGCGCGAGGCCGCCACCGCGCCTGCGGCTCCCGAGCGGGCCGCCGCCCCCGCGGACGTTGCCCCGCCCGGTGACGGTGCGGTCGCCGACTCCGGGTCCGCCGGCCCGCCGGCCGGGGATCCTCCGGCTTCCCCCGCGTCCGCCCCTGCCGGGAGCCGGGCCCGTGGCGCACCCGGCAACGAGGTCAGCGGCACGATCACCCCCGCTCCCGCCGGCACAACGGACGAATGGCGCTTCGAGGTCAAGCGCATCGGGCTCGATGGCGTCGCCCTGCACTATGTGGACGAGGGCTTCGCTCGACCCCTGACGGCGGAGGCGGAAAACCTGCGCCTCGGGCTCGCGGTGAAGGGCGCCACGGGCACGGACGGGGCGAAGCTCGCCATCGAGGGTTTGGGTGTCGAGCTCGACGGCGTGTCGCTCGCCGCCGAAGGCATCGAGGATCCGGTGCTGAGGCTCGCGGGTGCGAGGCTCGAAGGGGGCGCCTTCGACCTCGCGGAGCGGCGCCTCGCGGCCGACGCCATCCGGTTCGGCGAGCCGAGGATCGTCGCGACGCGCGCCGGGGACGGCACGATCGCGGTGGCCGATGCCTTCGCCCCGGCCGGCGGCGCGAAGCCGGGCGAGGCGAAGGCGGGCGACCGCAAGGACAATACCGGCGACTCTGCGACGAAGGAAGGCGCCGGCACCGAGGCCGCATGGCGCTACCGGATCGGCGAAGTGGCGATCGATGGCGGCGAGGTGCTGTTTCGCGACGCTTCCGTCGAGCCCGGCGCGGAGATCGGGCTGCAGGACATCCATGTCGCCGTGCGCGACATCAGCGACGACACGCGGGCGAAGTGGCCGGCCGAGGCAAGGCTCGTGGCCCGTGGCGGTGGCGAGCTCTCGGCCCAGGGCGAGGTGATCGCCGCCGGGCCCGCGGTGGACCTGAAGCTGCACCTCGCCGGCCTCGGCCTCGCCGTCGCACAACCATATCTCGCGCAGGTCGCGCGGCTGCGCATCGTCGATGGCGCGCTCTCGAGCTCCGGCCGCCTGCGTTTCGGCACCGAAGGCCTGCGCTACGAGGGCGGAATGGAGCTTGCGCGGCTCGACCTGCACGAGCTCGAGACGAAGGAAACGCTGCTCGGCTGGAAGTCGCTTGCCACGAAGAAGCTCGAGGTCCGTGACGACGGGGTGCGGATCGGCGAGATGCTGCTTGACGGCCTGCGGGCCCGCCTGATCATCCTCGAGGACCGCAGCGTGAACGTCGCGAAGGTGGTCGGCCCGGAGGATGAGGCGCAGCAGGAACGCATGAAGGATGCCGCCGAGGAAAAGGGGGTCGATCCCTCCGAGCCGGCGCGCGGCGAGCCGGGATTCAAGGTGGCGATCGAGCGGCTGCGCCTGTCGAACGGGGACGTGGACTTCGCCGACCTCTCGCTCGCGCTGCCCTTCGGCACGCGCATCCACGAGCTGAAGGGCGAGCTGGCCAGCCTGTCTAACGATCCCGGCAGCGCCGCGACGATCGCGCTCGAAGGCAAGGTGGACGAGTTCGGCACGGCGAAGGCCGCCGGCGAGATCAATCTCTTCGCGCCCGCGGAGCGCACCGACGCGCGCGTGCAGTTCCGCAATGTCGAGATGACGAAGCTGACGCCGTACTCGGCGACGTTCGCGGGCCGGCACATCGCCTCGGGCAAGCTGTCGCTCGACCTCGAGTACCGCATCGAGGACAAACAGCTGCAGGGCGACAACCGCATCGTGATGGAGCAGCTCACGCTGGGCGAAAAGGTCGAGTCCGAGGATGCGCCCAACCTGCCGCTCGACCTCGCCGTGGCGATCCTCAAGGACGGCAACGGCACGATCGACCTCGGCCTGCCGGTCTCCGGGTCGCTGGAGGATCCGACATTCAGTCTCGGCGGCCTGGTGGGCAAGGCGCTGCTCGGCCTCGTCAACCGGATCGTCACGGCGCCCTTCCGGGCGCTCGGCGCGCTGTTCGGTGGCGGCGAGGACGTCGACATGTCGCAGGTGGCCTTCGACGCCGGCAGCGCCGAGTTGCCGGGCAAGGAGCGAGAGAAGCTCGCGAAGCTCGCCGAGGGCCTGGCCAAGCGGCCCGGCCTCGCCCTGAAGATCGAGCCGGGCGTCCATCCCGAGCTCGATGGCCGGGCCCTGCGCGGCCTCGAGCTTCGCCGCGAGATCGCGGGTCGCCTGGGACGCCGCGTCGACCCCGAGGAGGATCCCGGCCCCGTCGCGATGAGCGATGCGGCGACCCGCTCGGTGCTCGAGGCGATGTTCATCGAGGCCTTCAATGCCCACGAGCTGCGGCAGCTGCGCGAGTCGCCGCCACCGCGGCAGGCGCCCGCGGACGGCGGCCAGGGCACGCCCGCCGGCGGCGCGGCCGCGCCGGCGCCGGTCGAGAAGCCGTCCGACGACGGCGATCCGTACCGCCGCATGTTCGAGCGCCTGCGCGACGCCCGGCCGCTCGACGAGGCCGCGCTCGCTTCGCTCGGCAAGCGACGGGGCGAGGCGATCCGAGCCGAGCTCGAGGGCAGGGGCGTGGGCGCCGAGCGCCTGTCGATCACCGAGCCCACCGAGAGGGAGGCCCGGGACGGTTCGGTGCTGGTCGGGCTCGGCCTCGATGCGCGCGCCGCCGCGCAGGCCGCGCGGGCGGGCGAGGAGCGCGGCCGGGCCGGCGCATCGCAGGACGAGGGCGGCACCACCGGCGTCGGGAAGGACGTGCCCGGACAGGCGGCAGGGGCGCAGGGCGGGCGCGACGATGCCGCTCGGGGCAAGGGCGAGGGCCGGGATGCCGCCCCCGCGCGGGGCGACGGCGCCGCCGCCGGAGGCGCGGCGGGCAAGGATCCCGGCCAGGCCCCGGGAGATGCGCCGCGCAAGGACCCCGGCGAGGCCCCGGGAGATGCGCCGCGCGAACGGACCGGAGGCTCGCAGCCGCCGGCGCCGAGGCCCGGCGGCGCCCCGGCGCTCGGCGCGCCGCCCACCCTGACGACGCCCGATTGAGGGGCTTGCGGCCCGCGCATGCGACGCGGGTCGAGATGTCATGCCGGTCGGGGGCGCCGGCGCACACAATGGGCTATCCAATGGAGGCCCGCCATGCAATTCCGCTTCGAATCCCGGGAACGCTGCGTGCGCCTGCGACTGCACCCGGGCGCCGCCATCCGCTGCGCGGCCGGCAGGCTGTGGATCACGATCGAGCCGCGCCGGCCCCGCCTGCCGAGCCCCGATGTCCAGCTCGTGCCGGGCCAGTGCCTGGCGGTGGAGCTTGCCGGCGACTACTTCGTGTCCAGCCTCGACGAGGACACGACCAGCTGCTGCGTCGTCGATCTCGCGCAGGAGCGTCCCGGCTGGCTTCAGGCGGCCTTGCGCCGGTTCTGCGCGCCGGCCTCGTTCCTGATCCACGAGGCCACCTCGGCCACCTCCCTGCGCGGCTGCTCCTCGGCCTGGAGCAGCCAGTACCGGTTCGGGCTCGGCACGTTGCGTGGGGAAGCCACGCGCTGAAGCTGGCCCTGCTCGACCAGCGCGCCGACGAGCTCCATGCGGCCGAGGGCGAGCCCCTGGCCGGCGAGCGCGGCCTGGATCACCTGGTCGTACTGGTTGAAGCGAAGCACGCCGCGGCGCCGGGCGAGCTGCCATTCGTCGTCGTCCAGCCAGGACCGCCATTGCAGCCACGGCCGGGGATCGTCGAACTCGAGCAGCGGCGTGCGGCCGAGCGTGTCCCGCGCACGCGTCAGGTCGGCGCGCAACGACGGATGCGCGATCGGCGCGATCGTCTCGCCGAAGAGGAGCATCGCGCCGGGGGGCGCCATGGCGTCGCGGCAGTAGCGGATCGCGAGGTCGATGCCGTCGCCGGGCAGCTCGACGAGCCGGTTGTCCGCCGACAGGCGAACATCGATCCCGGGGTGCAGGGACTTGAGCCGGCCGAGCCGGGGGAGCAGCCACAGCCCGGTCACCCCGATGCTGGCCGACACGGTGACGGGTCGGGGACCGCCCGCGCTGCCGATGTCGGTGACGACATCCTGGAGCTGTCGCAGCGCGGCGTCGGCGACCCGGAAGAGCCGCTCGCCCGCCGGCGTGAACGAGACGCCGCGGTGCCGCCGGTGCAGCAGCGCGGTGCCGAGGCGATCCTCGAGGGCCCGCACCTGCCGGCTGACCGCCGACTGGCTGAGGCACAGCTCGTCGGCGGCCTGGGTGATGCTCATGCGGCGACCCACGGCGACGAAGCCTCGCAGCAGGTCCAGGGACGGCAGTCGGGTGAGGGGGGTCGTGCGATGCATGGCGATGCATGGAGTTCCGGTCGGTGCGTGCTATTGCGCCAGCGGCGCGGGGGCCGCGCAAGCGAATTCGGCGCACGGCAGACATGCACGGCGCGCATGGGAACGGACGCCGCAAGGCATGCCGCCCGCGCATGCCGGGTGTAATCTCGATCGGCCCATCACCACAGACGCCAGCGAGGACAGACCATGACCGCCAGCCATCCGGGACAGGCCGAGAGAGCTGCCGCCTTCGTCGCCCTGCACGAGGCGCCACGCGGCTTCATCATTCCCAACCCCTCGGACGCCGGCTCCGCCCGGCTGCTCCAGGCGATGGGCTTCAAGGCGCTGGCCAGCACCAGTGCCGGCTTCGCCTTCTCGCGCGCCCGCCCCGACTACGGGATCGAGCGCGACGCGCTCATGCGCCATCTCGCCGAGCTTTGCGCGGCGACCTCGCTTCCGGTCAATGCCGACCTCGAGAACGGCTTCGGCGACGATCCCGCCGAGTGTGCGCGCACGATCGAGCTCGCGGCCGCGGCGGGAGTCGTCGGCGGTTCGATCGAGGATTCCACGGGCCGGCGCGACGAGCCCATCTACCCGCTCGAGCTGGCGGTGGCAAGGGTACGCGCCGCTGCCGAGGCGGCGCATTCGCGGCCGATCCCGTTCCTGCTCACCGCGCGTTGCGAGAACTACCTCTGGGGCCGGCCGGATCTCGGCGACACCATCGCGCGCCTGCAGGCCTACCAGGAGGCCGGGGCCGACGTGCTCTACGCGCCGGCGCTCGCGACCCGGGAGGACATCCAGACGGTGCTGCGCGAAATCGACCGGCCGCTCAATGTCCTGTTCGGTGTGCCGGGCATGACCCTGGGCATTGGGGAACTGCTCGACATGGGCGTGCAGCGCATCAGCACGGGCGGGACCCTGGCCCGCGCCGCGATCGCGGGCATGCTGCGCGCGGCGACCGTATTGCGCGACGAGGGGCGCCCCGACTACGGCGCGGACGCGACGCCGGGCGCCGTGCTGAACAGGCTTTTCTCCGATCCCGGCGCCACGCTCTGAGGAGGGCACCCGGCGACCGCCGCCGGGCCCGGTCGCGGCTCGCTTTCGCCGGGGAGCGTGGGCTTCAGGAGCAGAAGCTCGCGAGCGCCAGGAGCGCGGCCTCGAGGTTCGCGTGACGGCAGGCGGCGAGGGCCAGCGCCGCGGCGAACGCCAGGCATGCGATGGCGGCCAGGTGGCGACCGAGGCCGCGCGCACGCGTCGCCGGGCGCTTCATGCGCGGGCTCCCGCCGGCGCGTCCCGCTGGATGGCGCGATCGTCGATCGGCCAGTGCAGGGCCGCGGCGACGAGGCCGACCGCGACGGCGGCCAGCCACACCGGGTCGTAGCTTCCGCTGGCCTCGTACACCACCGCGCCCAGCCAGACGCCCGCGAAGGAACCGACCTGGTGGCCGAGGAAGACGAAGCCGAACAGCGTCGCGACGTAGCGCACGCCGAAGACCTGGGAGACGAGGCCGTTGGTGAGCGGCGCGGTGCCGAGCCAGCCCAGTCCCATGAGCGTCGCGAAGAGGTAGAGGCCCGGGCCCGAGGCGGGCAGGGAGGCGAAGAGCGCGATCGCGAGCGCCCTGCCGAGGTAGATGCCGGCCAGCAGCTTCTTGCGGCGGTAGATCCCCCCGAGCACGCCGCAGGCGTAGGTGCCGACCACGTTCGCGAGCGCAATGATCGCGAGCGCCGCGACGCCGTCCTTCGCCGACAGGCCGCGGTCGAGCAGGTACGCCGGCAGGTGGGTCGCGATGAAGGCAAGCTGGAAGCCGCAGGCGAAGAATCCGAGGTTGAGCAGCCAAAAGCCCCGATGGCGGAACGCCTCGCCGATCGCGTCGGCGAGCCCGGCGGCGCCCTCGTGCATCGCGGCGTCGGCCGACTCGGGCCCGGCCCTGTCCGCCAGGGGCAGGGCGAGCGGCACCAGCATCGCGCACCCGATCGCGAGCGCGACGAGCGCACCGTCCCAGCCGAGTCCGTCGATCAGGCCCTGCGTGGCCGGCACCATCGCGAACTGGCCGAGCCCGCCGATGGCGCCCGCCAGGCCGAGGGCCCAGCCGCGGCGCTCGGCTACGACGAGGCGGCTGAGCGCGCCGTAGATCGCGCCGAAGGTGCTGCCCGACAGGCCGATGCCGATGCATACGCCCGCGCTCCACAGGAAGGCGGTCGGCGTCGCGGCGTGCGCCATCAGCATGAGGCCGAGGGCATTGAAGAGGAGGCCGCCCGCGATGACCTTCGCCGAGCCGAAGCGGTCGGCGATCATCCCGGCGAAGGGCTGCGCGATGCCCCACACGAGGTTTTGCAGCCCGATGGCCAGGCCGAAGGTCTCGCGCGACCAGCCGCGGTCCAGGCTCACGGGCAGCAGGAAGAGTCCCTGCGCATGGCGCGCGCCCAGCGCAAGGCCCATGACGATCCCGCCCGCGAGCACCAGTACCCAGGCGTTGCGATACGCGACGCCAGGCGTTCGTCCGGCGGCCATGCCCGGGCCCGCCCGGTCAGCGCGCGGACGCGACCGCGAACTCGAGCGCATCCTCGAGCCGGTCGTTGCCCCAGAACATCTCCTCGCCGACGAAGAAGGTCGGCGCGCCGAACAGCCCGCGCCGCTGGGCCTCTTCCGTCTGTTCGCGCAGGGCGAGCTTGTTCTCGTTCGAGAGGGCGCGTGCCACGATCGGCTCGACCGGCAGTCCGAGGCGACCGAGCGCGCCGGTGACCGCCTCGACCGAGTCGATGTCCATGTCGCGGGCGAAGTTCATGCGCATGACCTCGCGACAGAAGTCGCCGACCCAGGGTTCGTCGGCGCCGGCCAGCGCGACGCGCAGCGGGGTGAGCGATGGTCGCGGGAACGTGCTCGGCCGCTTCAGCTCGAGCCCGTACTTGCGGCACTGTCGTTCGATGTCGCGCCAGGCGTACTCGCCCTTCGCCTTCTGTTCGACGAATGGGGACGACTGCCAGCCGATGGCGCGGAAGATCGGTCCGAGCAGGACGGGCTTCCATTGCACAGCCACGCCCCTGGCCGATGCGGCTTCCTCGACCCGCATCACGGCCAGGTAGCTGTAGTGACTCGCGAAGTCGAACCAGATCTCGATGGACGGCGCTCGGCCGGCGCTGGCATTCATGCCTCTTCTCCCGATGTCGATCCTCTTTCCGCGCGTCTCGCTACTCGTACACGACCAGGACGCGCGCCTCGATGCTCTCGCGCAGCGGTGTGGCGGGATGCACGGGCTGGTCGAAGGCGCTGTGCGGCGTGAACCGCGCGACCCCGTCGGTGCGCGAATCGTACTGCTTGAACACCAGCGCTTCGTGCGGCTCCAGGGCCGACGCGTAGCACCAGCGGTGCCGCGGCGAGTGCCGCAGCATGTAGATTTCGCCGGTCCGGTTGGCATAGCGCACTTCGGCCGGGACGAGATCTTCCGGCGCGACGGTGCGGGCATCGCACAGCGCGAGCGGCGTGTCGAGCACGGGGCGACGCGTCGGCCGCCAGATGTTGACGATCGCGTGGCGCCGAACCGCGAGCAGCGCATGCGGATCGGTGACGACCAGCGCGAGCCGGCGCTGCCCGGAGGCCTCGGTGTAGTCGTTGTGGATGCGGCCGTTCGCGGCGGCGGTGCCACCCCGGGCGCTGCGGCCGAAACCCAGGGTGGGGCGCCCCTCCTCGCGACGGCGCACCAGGTGGTCGAAGACGTACGCGCGCGTCGCGCCGGTCGCGGCCAGCGCGATCTCCTGGAGCTCGGGGTAGTAGGTGGCGCGCACCTCCTCGTCGTCGAGGAAGTCGCCCACGGCCGACGGCGCATGCCAGAGCTCGAAGCCCTCGCGGTCGATGTGCGGCGGGGACGGGAACTGGCGGATGTCCTGCACGAGCACCGGATACGCGTCGTAGTCCACGTTCTCCCAAGGCGTGCCCGGCGGGGGCTCGCAGGCATAGCTCACCGGTCGCGGCGATTCGGCTCGCAGGTAGTTGAGCCAGGCGAGCGTCGATGGGCTGCTTCCGAAGCGCAGGGACCGCATGCCCGTCACGCGGTGGCGGGGCACGAGTGTGAGGCTCATGGCGACTCTCCGACAGAGGCAATGAAGGCCGACGAACTGATTGGAAGCCGACGGGCGTGTGCCTTCAAACGAAATTCGCGCCCGGTGGCCATGCGCGCAGCGCATGGGAGCGTCGCGCATCCGCCGCCGCCCGCGGCTATCATGCGTCGCGTCGGTCCCGTCATGACTTCAAGGAGGAGACATGTCGACGAGCTCGCAGATCCGCTACCAGAATCCACCGACGCTCGCCACGCCGAGCGGCTTCTCGCACGTCACCGACGCCCCTGCCGGGCGCCTCGTGTTCGTGTCGGGCCAGGTCGCCTACGACGAGGAGGGCCGGGTCGTCGGCGTGGGCGACATCGCGGCGCAGACGCGGCAGGTGCTGGGCAATGTCGGGAAGGCGCTCGAAGCGGCCGGCTCGGACTTCGCGCACGTGCTCAAGTTCACCTTCTTCGTGCGCGACATGAGCGCCGATGCAATCGCGAAGATCCGCGAGGTGCGCAAGGAATTCCTCGACGAGGACCGGCTCCCGGCGAGCACCATGGTGGGCGTCGCTGCGCTCGCGAAGGAGGAGCTCCTGCTCGAGGTCGAGGCCTACGCGGTAAGCCGCGGGGACTGAACCATCGTGGCCGGCCCCGGCGACGCGCCGGGCCGGCCTGCTACACAATCAGGGATGCCTTCGGCTTCCCCCACCGCTACCGACCCGGCACCGGTACCCGTTCTCGCCATCGTCGCGCTCTCGCTGGCGGCGCTCGCCAGCGGGGCGTCGCTGCGGGTGACCGATGCGATGCTGCCGCGGCTCGCCGCCGAGTTCTCGGTGAGCCTCGGCGCGGCCTCGCAGGTCGTCACCGTGTTCGCGATCGCCTACGGCTTTGCGCAGCTGCTGTTCGGCCCCCTCGGCGACCGCTTCGGCAAGTATCGGGTCATCGCCGCGGCATGCGCGGGCTCCGCGATCACGTCCTTCCTCTGCGGCCTGGCGCCGGGGCACGCCAGCCTGCTCGCCGCGCGACTGCTCGCCGGCGTGACGGCTGCGGCCGTGATCCCGCTGTCGATGGCCTGGATCGGCGACGTGATCCCGTACGAGCGCCGCCAGCCGGTGCTCGCGCGCTTTCTCATCGGGCAGATCAGCGGCTTCGCGATCGGCACCTGGGGCGGGGGTTTCGCGGCGGACCACCTCGACTGGCGTACCCCCTTCTTCGTGCTCGGCGGCTTCTTCCTGTTGATGGCGGTCGTGCTCGGGCGCATGCAGCGGCGCCTTCCCGCCGAGGCGCTGTCGATGGCGCCGGCCGGGCGCAAGCGGGCATCGACGATGGACGAGTTCCGCGCGGTGCTCGCGTCACGATGGGGACGCGTGGTCCTGCTCGCGGTCTTTCTCGAGGGCGGCAGCCTGTACGGCGCGCTGCCTTTCGTCGCCACGCACCTGCACGAGCGTTTCGGCCTCTCGCTATCGATCTCAGGGGCGATGGTCATGGTGTTCGCGGCCGGCGGTTTGCTGTACGCCGTCGGGGCCAAGCGCCTCGTCGAACAAATGCGCGAGCCGGTGCTCATCCGCAGCGGCGCCGCCCTGATGACGGGCACCCTGCTGCTGACGGCCTTCGCACCGGCCTGGTGGTGGGCGCTGCCGGCCTGCCTCGCAATGGGCTTCGGCTACTACATGATGCACAACACGCTGCAGGTTCAGGCCACCCAGATGGCACCCGAGCGGCGTGGCGCGGCGGTTGCCGCGTTCGCCGGCTCGTTCTTCCTGGGGCAATCGGTGGGAGTGGGGCTCGCCGGCCTCCTGGTCGAGGCTGCGGGCACGCCGTGGGTGCTGGCCGCGGGCGGGCTCGGGGTGGCGTTTTGCGCGTGGAACTTCAACCGGCAGCGCCGCTCTTTAGCAACTTGAGCGGTTGAACCTAGCCGGAGTTGCCTTGCAGTTGCTTCGAATTCAGGATTACACTCGCGCGGCCAGCGGCTCGCCCGCGACGTATAAGTATGGAGACAACACCCATGGATCAGGATCCGGCAACCCTGCGCGCGTACCGGTTGCTGCTGTCCCGCATCGGCCTTGCCGAAGGAGACGGCGGCGGGCCGGTGACCTTCTCTGGAGCTGATCCGGCGGTTCCGAGCAGGGTGCGCTACGCGGCGGCTACCGCTTCGGCCATCGCGGCCCAGGCGACCGCCGTAGCGACGATCTGGCGCATGCGGACCGGCCGCGGCCAATCCATCTCCGTGGACCTGCCCCGCGCGGCGAACCTCGGCCTGCGCACGCTGCAGAACATGCGGCAGAACGGCCACGCGTTCACGGTGGGAAGCTCGACGCGGGGTGCAAACTTCTTTCGTACCAAGGACGGGCGCCAGATCTATCTTCTTCGCAATACCGGCCGCCTGAGCATCACGACCGATCTCGTGGGTCTGCTCAGGTGCGAGAACACGGCCGAGTCCATCGCCCAGGCGGTCGCACAATGGGACTCCCACGATCTCGAAGAGGCTCTCGCACTACGGAAGCTTCCGGGGGTCATCGCTCGTTCGCCCGAGGAGTGGCTCGAACATCCGCAGGGACGCCTTCTGGCGCAGCATCCGGGAGTAGAGATCGAGAAGATCGGCGACAGCGCACCGGAGCCCTTTGGCCCGTCCGAGCGCCCGATGAGCGGAGTTCGGGTGCTCGACGCCTCGCACGTGATCGCAGGACCGGCGACCGGCCGCATGCTTGCCGAGCACGGCGCCGAAGTCCTGCACGTCACTCCACCCAGCGAGCAGGAGCTGATGCCTGTCGTCATGGATACGGGCTTCGGCAAGCGTGCGGCATATATCGACCTGAATCGGGTGGAGGACGTCGAGCAGTTGCGCAAGCTGGCATCGTCGGCGGATATCTTTATCCAGTCGTGGCGCCCCGGTTCACTCGCGCGCAGGGGTTTCTCTCCTGCCGACCTGGCTGCGATTCGTCCCGGCATTGTCTATGTGTCGATCAGTTGCTACGGGTACGACGGACCCTGGGCGTCGCGCGGAGGCTATGAGCCCATCGGGCAAGTTGCCTGCGGTCTCTCGGTGACCGAGGGAACGATGGACGCGCCGCGCAATGCACCCACGGTCACCATGAACGACTATCTCACGGCCTACCTGGCAGCGTCAGGCGCACTCGGGGCATTGATACGCCGCGCTCGCGAGGGAGGGAGCTACCACGTCAAGACCTCACTGACCCAGGCTTCGATGTGGGTCTTGGGATGCGGGGTGGTGTCGGAGACGAACGAGTTTCGCGACCTTCCCCCGTACGTGCCGAAACCCGGCGAGATCATTCGTACGCGGACGGTGTTCGGCACGCTCGATCACGTCGCGCCGATCGCCCAGTTCTCCGAAACCCCCGCGCGGTGGGACCTCCCGCCGCAGCCTGCAGGCTCTTCGGAACCAAGATGGAGCTAGCGGCAGGTTCCGCCCAGGTGCGATCTTCCAGATTTCGGGTCTCGGAGACGGTCGCCCGCCGCATCGCGGTTCTCGGCCTGATCTCGCTTCTCACCGCATTGGCGGTGTATCCGCTCGGGATGCTCTTCTTCGGAAGCATCCACTCGGCGCCTCCCGGCATGGTCGGCAAGTTCGATCTCGAAGGCTATCGGCAGGTCCTGACTGCCGAGAACCTCCAGATCCTGCTGAACACCGTATGGATTTCGCTCATCAAGACAGCACTTTCACTCGGGCTGGCTGTCCTGCTGGCCTGGATCGTGGCTCGTACCGATACGCCTGGCTCGAGGGTGCTGGAGATACTGATAACGCTGCCGTTCTTTCTGCCGCCGATACTTACCGCCATGGCATGGGGCATGCTTGGGAATCCATCGGTCGGGGTCATAAACACGGCCTGGCGGTGGCTTTCCGGTTCCGACGAACCATTGGTGAACGTCTACTCCTTCGGCGGCGTCATCTGGCACATGATGCAGTACTCGACCGCCTTCCTGTTCCTCCTTCTCGTCGACGCATTCCGCGCCATGGACCCGGCGCTCGAGGAGGCGAGCCGGATGAGCGGCGCCGGTCGCCTTCAGACGTTCTATCGGGTAACCCTCGCATTGATGCTCCCGGCGCTGACGAGTGCCTTCATCCTGAGCTTCATACGTGGTGTCGAATCCTTCGAGTCCCCACTCTTCTTCGGAACGCCCGCTGGAGTCAAGGTCATCACGACAGAGATATACGAGGCGATCACCAGTCGGGCAACGCCCGACTACCAGTACGCCACCGCGCTGAGCTTTGTCGTCATGGCGTTGATGAGTCTCCTGATCGTGGCGCAGTGGCGCCTCTTGGGTAATCGGGGATTCCATACGGTTACCGGCAAGGGCTTCAAGCCTGTACTCGTCAAGCTCGGACCGTGGCGTTGGGCGACGTTTGGGCTCTGCATTCTGTTCTTCATCGTGACGGTGCTTCTTCCGGTCGGACAATTGGTGGCCGGGTCGCTATTCCGGTTCTTCGGTTTCTACAGTTGGGACGCCATCACGCTCCAGCACTACGCGGCCGTGTTCCAGGACGACATGCTGTGGCGCGCTATAAGGAACACGATGCTGCTCGGGCTGTTCGGCGCCACGGCGACGATGATCCTTGGCGGTTTGGTGGCGTATGTCACTGTCTATACGAAATGGATGGGGCGCCGGGTCATCGAAGCGCTGGCCTGGTTGCCATGGATGATGCCCGGCATCGTCTTGGGCATAGGCTTTCTCTGGGCTTTCGCCTACCTGCCCGGGCCACTGCAGGTGTACGGGACGATCTGGGCGCTGCTCATCGCCTACATCACGCTCGGGACGCCGGTATCGGTGCGGATCATGTCCTCGTCCTTTGTGCAGCTCTCGCGGGATCTCGATGAATGCTCCCGCGTTCACGGCGCCAGCTTCCTGCAGACCTTCTGGCGGATCCTCATTGCGCTGGTATGGCCGTCGTTCGCCATCGGTTGGGTGCTGGTGTTCTTCGGGATTATGCGCGAATTGAGCGCCTCCATCCTGCTTTACTCGGCGGGTACGGAGGTGCTTTCGATCGCCTTGCTGAAGCTATGGAACGCAGGCCAGCAGGAACAGGTGAGCGTGCTCGGGCTGCTGATGGTGCTGCTGGTGGTGTTCTTCCGGATGCTCCAGCTGTTCGTCAGCCATCGACAGGGCCTGAAGTACTCGCAGTCATAGGTTGGATGAGACGGATTTGATCGGAAACGAGGAGACGAGGATGAAAAGAGCGTTGAAGCGGTGGCTGGCGGCAGCCGTGGTCTCGCTGGTGTCCACAACGGCCGCGTGGGCGCAGGCCGACTGGGATGCGGTCGTGGAGAAGGCGAAGGGCGAAGGCAAGGTTGTCGTGTACGGGTCGACCTTCGGGAATGCGCTCTACAAGGCAGTCGTGGCCAACTTCGAGAAGAAGTACGGCATCAAGGTCGAGACGCTCGACATACGGGCGAGCGAGATCTACGAGCGTGTGCGCGTTGAGCAATCGGCCGGTCGGTACATCGCGGACATCATCATGAGTCCGGTTTCGGTTGTGACTGTAATCGAGCGGGCCGATCTCCTGCAGAAGCGCGGGCATGTGCCGAACATGGAAAACCTGCGGCCGGCGCTCGTCGAAAGCCTGGGCGGGAACGAATACAGGGTTCCCCTTTATACCGGGTACTACGGAATCCTGGTGAACGCCCGAGTGAAGCCGGAGGACGAACCCAAGAAATGGACCGATCTTCTCGACCCGAAATGGAAGGGGAAGATCATCCTCGACGATCCGCGAGCAATCGGGAACGGGTTCGCCCTGTTCAATGCCACATACAAGGGCATCGGCCCGGAGTTTCAACAACGGCTCGCCCAGCAGCAACCCGTCATCAGTCGTCAAGTCAGAAACGACGAACGCCGCGTGGCCCACGGCGAGTTTCCGCTGTACGCGCCCCACGTTTTCCCCTTCTTTCTCGAGCTGAAGGGGCTTCCCCTCCGATTCATCTTTCCGGAGGAAGGCGTCCCCAATGCGGACACGCAGGCTGTCGTTCCCAAGAACGCGCCGCATCCGAACGCTGCGCATGTGTTCATCAACTACATCCTCGATCCGGAGTCACAACTGATGTATGGAAACGCCGGCTACATGCCGGTGGTATCGGGCATCGATGACAGGCTCAACGAGGAGGTCAAGCCCATGCTGGGGGTCAAGCGATTCCCCCAGGTGGACCTGGATGACATGCGCCAGCTGATGGAACAGGCAAAGGAATGGTATCGATGACCCGGAGATCGTTCTAATGCCCGGCGTCAGCCTTGCGGGAGTTACGCTGCGCTTCGGGACCGTCGAGGCGGTTTCCGGGGTCGATCTTGAGGTCCGGGATGGCGAGTTCGTTACCCTTCTCGGACCATCCGGTTGCGGCAAGACGTCCACGCTGCGGATGATTGCCGGCCTTCAGCAGAACTCTGAGGGGCGGATCGAAGTCGGGGGCATGGTAGTCAGCGATCCGGCGAGCGGCACGTTCGTGCCCCCGGAACTTCGCCGGCTTGGAATGGTGTTCCAGTCGTATGCGATCTGGCCGCACATGACCGTGTTCGATAACGTCGCCTATCCGTTGCGGGTGCAGAAGCGGGGCGGGCGAGATCTCGCCGCGAGGGTTCAGGCCGCGCTCAAGTTGGTGGACATGAGCGGATACGCGGAGCGACCGGCTCCGGCGCTCTCAGGTGGCCAGCAACAAAGGGTCGCAATCGCGCGAGCTCTCGTGGCCGAACCGGCCGTGCTGCTTCTCGACGAGCCTCTCAGCAACCTGGACGCGAAGCTCCGTAGCCAGATGGGTGAGGAGTTTCGATCGCTGCAACGGCGACTCGGGATTACCACAATCTACGTAACGCACGACCAAGAGGAAGCCATGGCGCTGTCCGACCGGATCGTGCTCATGAATGCGGGACGAGTGCTGCAAACGGGGACGCCGGAGCAGCTCTACCGGCGTCCTGTCGATCGCGCGGCGGCTACGTTCTTCGGCTCGCCGA
>CAZDYQ010000030.1:0-33370 GCA_964509685.1 uncultured Burkholderiaceae bacterium | reverse complement strand
TCGCACCGACGGTCGCGAGGATGCGAAAGAACAGGATGTAGGCGAGCGCCGTGGACAGCAGCGCCAGGCCCAGCACGGCGGCGATCGCCTCCACGCCGGGCATGTGGAGCCGCCACGGCCGGTCCACGAGCAGCATCATCGGCAGCAGGAGGATGGTGGACGCCGTCACCTGTCCCGTCGCGCTCGCCATGGGCGCGATCCCCATGGCATGGAAGCGGCGCCCGAAGATACCGGCAAGACCGTAGGAGCAGGCCGCCGCCAGGCAGGCGACCTGTGCGAGCACCGGGGCGCCCCGGGCCTGGGCGCTGTCGAGGCCGATCATGACGGCGACGCCGACGAAGCCGATCAGCACGCCCGCGAGCCGGCCCCCGCTCAGCTTCTCGTCGTCCGTCAGCAGGTGCGCGAGGAACACGGTGAACAGCGGCGCCGAGGCGTTCAGGATGGACGCGACGCCCGATGCGATGTGCTGCTGTCCCCACACGATGAGCGAGAAGGGAATCGCGTTGTTGAGCAGGCCCATCCCGAAGAAGGCGGCCCAGGCGCGCCGGTCGGTCGGCATCGATCGACCGGTCAGGCGCAACAAGGAATAGAGGACGACGGCGGCGATCGCCACGCGCGCGACCACGACGGTGAATACGGGGATCTCGGCGACCGCCACCGCATTGAAGAAGAACGCGCCGCCCCAGATGGCCGACAGGGTGAGCAGGATCGCCCACTCGAGCGGGTTCATCGGGCGGCCGTGCTTCGAGGTCGGGACCGGCATCGCTCGTTCTCCCGCATGCGCGCGGCGCATGGGAGCCCGTCCCGGCCTGCCGCGCGGTGCGTCAGACGTTGAAGAGGAAGTTCAGGACGTCGCCGTCCTGGACCACGTAGTCCTTGCCTTCGGCGCGCATCTTGCCCGCCTCGCGGGCCCCTTGCTCGCCGCCGTGCGCGACGAAGTCCTCGTAGGCGATCGTCTGGGCGCGGATGAACCCGCGCTCGAAGTCGCTGTGGATCACGCCGGCCGCCTGCGGCGCGGTCGCGCCCTTGCGGATCGTCCAGGCGCGCACTTCCTTCACGCCGGCCGTGAAGTACGTCTGCAGGCCGAGAAGCTCGTAGGCGGCGCGGATCACGCGGTTGAGCCCGGGCTCGTCCATGCCCATGTCCTCGAGGAAAACCTGGCGGTCTTCCTCGTCGAGGTCCGCGATTTCGGCCTCGATCGCCGCGCAGACGGGGATCACCATGGAGCCCTCGGCCTCGGCGTAGGCCTTCACCGCATCCAGGTGGGGATTGTCGGTGAAACCGTCTTCACGCACGTTGGCGATGTACATCGTGGGCTTGGCGGTAATCAGGCAGAAGGGCCGCAGCACGGCCCACTCCTCGGGCGCGAGATCGAGCGAGCGCACCGGCTTCGCCTGGTCCAGCACGGCGATGCACTTCTCGAGGACGTCGACGATCCGCTTCGCCTCCTTGTCGCCGGCGCGTGCCGGCTTCACGTAGCGGGCATGCGCCTTTTCGACCGTCGCCAGGTCGGCGAGCGCGAGCTCGGTGTTGATCACCTCGATGTCGGAGACCGGGTCCACCTTGCCGCTCACGTGCACCACGTTCGGGTCGTCGAAGCAGCGCACGACGTGCGCGATGGCGTCGGTCTCGCGGATGTGCGCGAGGAACTGGTTGCCGAGGCCCTCGCCCTTCGATGCGCCCGCCACCAGGCCGGCGATGTCGACGAACTCGACGGTCGCGGGAACCACGCGCTGCGGCTTGACGATCTCGGCGAGGCGATCCAGACGGGGATCGGGCACCTCGACCACTCCCACATTGGGCTCGATCGTGCAGAACGGGTAGTTCTCGGCCGAGATGCCCGCCTTCGTGAGCGCATTAAACAGGGTGGACTTGCCGACATTGGGCAGTCCGACGATGCCGCATTTCAGGGCCATGGGGAATTCCGGAGCAGGCGCCGGCAGGGCGCCGATCGCCCGCTATTCTACCTGCCGCTGTCGCCCCGCCCGGACGCGGCGAGCACCGCGAGCCCGTGCCGGGCGAGCATCGCCTCCTCGTCGGTGGGTATCACCCATGCCTCGGCGGTCGAGGCGTCCGTGCTGATGCGCCGGATTCCGGTGTCCGCGCGGCCGCCGGCGGCGTTGGCTTCTTCGTCGAGCTCGAAGCCGAGCCATCCCAGGCCGCGCAGCACGTCGGCGCGCACGCGCGCCGAATGCTCGCCGATGCCCGCGGTGAAGACGAGGCCGTCGATGCCCCCGGCGCTGGCCGCGAGCGCGCCGGTCTCCTGGCGGATACGCGCGACGAAGTGCTCGATGGCGAAGGCCGCGGCCGGGTCGTCGCTCGCCTCGAGCAGGCGCATGTCCGCGCCGACACCCGACATGCCGGCCAGTCCGCTGCGGTTGTAGAGCAGGTCGGCGATCGCACCGGCATCCATGCCTCGGGCCTCCATGAGCCACAGGAGCACGCCGGGATCGATCTGGCCACAGCGGGTGCCCATGGGCAGGCCGTCGAGCGCGGAGAAGCCCATGGTGGAGGCTACCGCCCGGCCGCCCCGGATGGCGCACATCGAGGCGCCGTTGCCCAGGTGCGCGATGACGACTCGACCCGCCGCGAGGCGTGGCGACACCGCGGGCAGGCATCCGGCGATGTGCTCGTAGGACAGGCCGTGGAACCCGTAGCGGCGGACCCCTTCCGCGTAGTAGGACGAGGGCAGGGCATAGACGTCGTGGACCCGAGGCTGGCTGCGATGGAACGCGGTATCGAAGCAGGCCACCTGGAGAGCGTCCGGGAATGCCTCGCGCGCCGCCTCGATACCCGCGACATTGTGCGGCTGGTGCAGCGGGGCGAGCGACGCCAGGCCGCGCAGGGCGTCGAGCAGTTCCGCGTCGATCGCGACGGGCTCGTGCAGCTCGGGCCCGCCGTGCACCACGCGATGCGAAACGACGTCGAAGCGCATGCCCGGCGCCGCCTCGTCGAGAAAGCGCAGGAAGTCGCGCAGCGCCTCGGCGGCATGGGGGCGCGGCCCGAGCGCGCGGCGTACCTCCTCGCGGCCGGGGCTTCGCGCCTGCAGCTCGGCCGAGTCGCTGCCGAGGCGGTCGATCTTGACGCGCCAGGTCTGCCGCGGCTCGCCGCCGGGGCGCGCCTCGTAGATGCCGATCTTGAGGGTGGCCGAGCCGGCGTTGATCGTCAGGATGTGGCGCATGTTCATGAGGGTTCGGTCGCGTCGTCGAGGGGGGCCACCAGGCTGGAGCCCGTGCGCTGCCAGTGTGCGACGAGCCTGGCGAGCGCGCAGGAGACGAGGCGGCCGTAGGCCTTGTCGGCGCGGCTCGTGAGGATGACGGGAACCGCGGCGCCCAGGGCGATGCCCGCCGATTCGGCGTAGGCGACGAAGCTGAGCTCCTTCGCCATCATGTTGCCGGCTTCCATGTTGGGCGCGACCAGCACGTCGGCGCGCCCGGCGACGAGCGAGCTGATCCCCTTCGTGCGCGCGGCCTCGAGGTCCACCGCGTTGTCCATCGCGAGCGGGCCGTCCACCAGGCCGCCGGTGATCTGCCCGCGCTCGGCCATCTTCGAGAGGACCGCCGCGTCGATCGAGGACGGGATGGCCGGGTTGACCGTCTCGATCGCCGAGAGGATTCCGACCCGCGGCTTCGGGATGCCGCAGGCCTGGGCGAGGCAGATCGCGTTGCGAACGATGTCGGCCTTGGTCGCGAGGTCGGGATTGATGTTGATCGCCGCGTCCGTGATGAAGAGCGGGCGGTCGCGACCGGGAACGTCGAGCACGAACACGTGGCTCAGCCTGCGATCGGTGCGCAGGCCGCCCTCGCGGGCCAGCACCGCGCGCAGCAGTTCGTCGGTGTGGAGGTGGCCCTTCATGAGCGCGCCGACCTGGCCCGCCGCGGCCAGGGCGACCGCCTTCGCCGCCGCGGCATGGTGCTCGCCGGCCTCGACCAGTTCGAATGCCGCGATGCTCGCCCCGAGGCCTTCGGCCGCCGCCTCGATCCGGTCGCGCCTGCCGACGAGGACCGGCTCGATCAGGCCCTCGCGCCAGGCCGCGAGTGCGCCTTCGAGCGAGACCGCATCCTCGGGGCAGACGACCGCGACCCGGGTGGGCGGCGCGCCGGCGCAGGCCGCGACCATGCGCTCGAAGTGCGGATGGCGGTCGACGATCACCTCGCCGAGCGGCTCGTCCTCGAACTCGATGCGGCGCGCGGGCGTGTAGACCTCCAGCTGGCCGCTCGCGAGGAGGGCGCCGGTATCGTCCGTCAGCCGGACATCCATGATGACCAGGTCGGGTTCGCGCTTGTCGATGACCTCGACCCGGGTCTGGACCACGGTGCCGGCGAAGACCCGCTGGTGGTAGACGAGCGAGAACGCCCGCAGGTTCGACCCGGGGCCCGGCAGGCGCGAGCCAACAAGCTCGGAAACCAGCGCCCCGATCCACAGGCCCGGCGCGCTGGCGCCCGTGAGCGGGTCTCCGTCGGCATCGATCCGCGCCTCGCGGTCGGGAATGTGCAGGGGATTGATGTTGCGCGAGGCCTGGGCGAACAGGTAGAGCGCATGCTCGGTGCAGACCCGCCGCGAGACGGCGCTCTCGCCCAGGGCGATCTCGTCGAACAGGCGGTTGCTGCGCAGCGCCGGCGGCGCGGGCTTGCGGGATGGCACGACGGCTTGCTCGCGTGGTGGCTGGACTCGACGGTAGTGTAACGTCCGCATGTCGGGTTTTTGACGCTCCGGAGACCACCATGCCGGTTTCGCTCGATGGCAAGCTCGTGATCGCGATCTCCTCGCGGGCGGTCTTCGACTTCGAGGAGGAGAACACCGTCTTCGAGACGGGCGACGATGCCGCCTACATGGCCCTGCAGCGCGAGCGGCTCGACCGTGTCGCACCGCCCGGCGTCGCCTTCGCTCTGGTGCGCAAGCTGCTCGCGTTCGACGTGCCGGGCGAGGAGCCCCGCATCGAGGTGGTGATCGTCTCCCGCAACGATCCCGTGAGCGGCCTGCGGGTCTTCCGCTCGGCGCAGAGCCAGGGCCTGCGGATCGAGCGCGGCGTGTTCACCCGCGGGCGCACGCCCATGCCCTACTTGCGCCCGCTGCAGGCGAACCTGTTCCTCTCGGCGAACGAGGCCGACGTGCGGGCGGCGCTCGAGGCCGGGTTCCCGGCCGCGCGGGTCTATCCGAAGTCGGTGAAGGCGTCGGAATCCCATCCGGACGAGATCCGCATCGCGTTCGACGGCGATGCGGTGCTTTTCTCGGACGAATCGGAGCGCGTCTACCAGCAGCACGGGCTCGCCGCCTTCCAGAAACACGAAGTGGACAACGTGGCGAGCCCGCTGATGCCGGGACCGTTCAAGCCCCTGCTCGGGGCCCTGCACCTGCTGCAGGGGGAGGCGCGCAGCGGACCGATGCGGATCCGTACCGCGCTGGTGACTGCCCGCAGCGCGCCGGCGCACGAGCGCGCCATTCGGACCCTGATGGACTGGGGAATCGAGGTGGACGAGGCGATGTTCCTCGGCGGGCTCGCCAAGGGCCCCTTCCTGCGCGAATTCGAGCCGGACTTCTACTTCGACGACCAGACCGGCCACTGCGAGCAGGCCGCGTCCGTGGGGCCGACCGGGCACGTGGCGGCGGGCATCGCCAACATGCAGCCGGACTGAACCGGCCGGTCAGGGGGCGGGCTTGCCGTTGCCCGCCGCCTTGCCTTCCGCCTTCGTCCGGGCCTTCTCCGGGCGCGTATGCAGCCGCATCATCGCGCCCTCGAAGTCGCCGCCGATCATGTCGCGCACCGCGGGCAGCGAGCGTTCGATGGCGTCCTCGATGCGCTCCTGCTGCTCGCGGGACGGCGGATGCAGCACGTAGTCCACCACCTGCTGCGCGAGGCCGAGCTCGCGTGGATGGTCGATGCCGATGCGAAGCCGCCAGAAGTCCGGCGAGCCGAGCTGCGCCTGGATGTCCTTCAGGCCCTTCTGGCCCGCGTTGCCGCCGCCGCGCTTGATCCTCGCCGTGCCGGAGGGCAGGTCGAGGTCGTCGTGGGCGACGAGGATTTCGCCCACCGGGATGCGGTAGAAGTTCGCGAACGCGGCGACGCTGCGACCCGAGAGGTTCATGTAGGTGGAAGGCTTGAGCAGCCACACCGGGCGCCCGTCCACCACGGCCCGGCCGACCTCGCCGAAGAACTTCGATTCCTTCGCGAAGCTCGCGCCGGACTGCTCGGCGATCCTGTCGACCACCCAGAAGCCGGCATTGTGGCGCGTGCGCTCGTACTCGCGGCCCACGTTGCCGAGGCCGACGACCAGGCGGATCCCGTTCATTGCGGCATCGCTCCCTTCGAAAGTCGGGACGCCCGCGCGGCCGGGGCCGGGCGGGCGTCTCGGGACCGGGCAGGCGGGCGGTCATGCCCGCCCCGCCGACGGTCAGCTTGCCGGGGTCTCGCCCTCGGCGCCGCCCTCGCCCGCGCCGGCCTCGTCATCCGCCGCGGCACCGCCCTTGACGGTGGCGACCACGATGGTCGGATTGTCGCCGCCGTGCGCGGCAATGGTCACGCCCGGGGGCAGCGGGATGTCGCTCAGGTGGACTGCCCGTTCCACGCCCAGGTTGGCGAGATCGACCTCGATGAACGCGGGCAGGTCCTTCGGCAGGCAGGTGACCTCGATCTCGGTCACGACGTGGCTCACGATCGCGTTCTGGAGCTTGACCGCCGGCGAGATGTCCTGGTTGAGGAAGCGCAGCGGCACCTTGACGTTGATCTTCTCCTCGGCGAGGACGCGCTGGAAGTCGACGTGCAGCACCAGCGGCTTGTAGGGATGCCATTGGGCGTCGCGCAGCAGCACCTGCTCGGACTTACCGTCGATCTCGAGGTCCAGGATGCTCGAGTGGAAGGTCTCGATGCGCAGCGCATGGTAGAGCGCGTTGTGGTCGAGCTCGATGGCGACCGGACCCTGGGTCCCGCCGTAAAGGATTCCCGGCGTACGGCCGGCTCGCCGCAGGCGGCGGCTCGCACCCGTACCTTGCAGCTTTCTCGTCGTGGCAACGACTTTCATGTTTCGACTCCAGGCTTGCCGGGGCCGCGACCAGCCGCCGGCGTGAAAAAACCCGTCCCGAGGGGCGGGTACGATGAGGACGGCCCGCTGCCGCGGGCCGCCGGGTTTCCGAGGCTCAGTCGACGAAGAGCGAGGAGACCGAATCGGCCCGATTGATCCTCGCGATCGTCTCCGCGAGCAGCTGCGCCGAGCTCAGCACGCGGATGCGCCTGCTTTCGCGACCTTCGCGCGAGAGCGGGATGGTGTCGGTCACGACCAGTTCGTCGAGCTCCGACTCGTTGATGCGCCCCACCGCGCCACCCGACAGCACCGGGTGGGTGCAGTAGGCGAGCACCTTGCGGGCGCCGTGCTCCTTGAGGGCCGCGGCCGCCTTCACCAGCGTGTTGGCCGTGTCGACCATGTCGTCCATGATGATGCAGGTCCGGCCGTCGACATCGCCGATGATGTTCATGACTTCGGCGACGTTCGCCTTCGGGCGCCGCTTGTCGATGATCGCCAGGTCGGAGTCGAGCCGCTTGGCAAGCGCCCGGGCGCGCACCACGCCACCCACGTCGGGGGACACGACCATGATGTTCTCGAGCTGCTGCTTGTGGATGTCGGCCAGCAGCAGCGGCGTCGCGTACACGTTGTCGACGGGGATGTCGAAGAAACCCTGGATCTGGTCGGCGTGCAGGTCCATCGTGAGGACCCGGTCGACGCCGGCGGTCTGCAGCATGTTGGCGACCACCTTCGCGCTGATCGCCACGCGCATCGAGCGCACGCGCCTGTCCTGGCGCGCGTAGCCGAAGTAGGGAATCGCCGCCGTGATGCGCCCGGCCGAAGCGCGCTTGAGCGCATCGACCATGATCATGACTTCCATCAGGTGGTCGTTCGTGGGCGCGCACGTCGACTGCAGCACGTACACGTCGCGGCCACGGACGTTCTCGAGGATCTCGACCATGACCTCGCCGTCGGAGAAACGCCCGACGGTGGCTCGGCCCAGGGTGGTGTTCAGGTATCGGGCGACATCGGCCGCGAGCTGGGGGTTCGCGTTGCCGGTGTAGATCATCGGCCCGTCGCCGGTCAGCACCTCGGGCGTGCGTCGAGCGCTGGACAGCTGCATCAACAAGGGTTCCCTGGATCAGGAGGATGGCTGGGGAGGAAGGATTCGAACCCTCGCATGCCGGAATCAAAATCCGGTGCCTTAACCAACTTGGCTACTCCCCAGTTGTGCTCAGCAACCACTGGCAGTCGGCCGGGAAGGACCGGCTGCCGGAAAAGCCCAATCGCGAAGCGGGTGCCGATCCAGCGAACGCACCACGATGGCCTCGCCGACGTCGGTCGGCTGGATCCGGGACCGGATCCGCTCGCCTTGCTCGACATCGACGACGGGCATGAAGACACTGGCGCCGGAGCCGCTCATCCGGGCCATGCCGGCGCGCTCCGGGTCGATGCCCGATGCCGCCTGTCGCAAGGCCGCGAGCGCCGCGGCAACCGCGGGAAATTGCCCGCAAACCACGGCCTCCAGGTCGTTCCGCCCGCGAAAGACTTCGAGCCCTCGCGAAAGACCGAAGATTTTGAGGGGTTTCGAGTCTCGTGTCAACGAAGGTGCCCCGAAAACCACGGCCGTCGGCACCTCGACCGGCGGCATCAGGACGAGATAGTAGCGCGGCGCGGCGCCGGTGGTGTCGATGGGTTCCAGGCGATCGCCGATGCCCGTGGCATAGGCGGGCCGCCCGTGGACGAAGACCGGCACGTCGGCACCGAGCCGCGCCCCGAGTTCCGCCAGGCGCTCGGCCGGCCAGCCGATGCCCCAGAGCCGGTTGAGGGCGAGCAGCGTCGTGGCGGCATCGGAGCTGCCCCCGCCCAGGCCCGCACCCATGGGGATGCGCTTGCGCACCGTGATGTCCACGCCCGGGCAGGTGCCGCTTGCCTCCGCGAGCAGGCGAGCGGCGCGCAGGCAGAGCTCGCGCTCCGGCTCGACCCCCGGCAGGGGTCGGGTCAACCCGATGCGGCCGTCGTCACGCAGGCGGAAATCGAGCCGGTCGGCCAGGTCCACGAGCTCGAAGACCGTCTCGATCTCGTGATAGCCGTCGGGTCGCCGGCCGGTCACGTGGAGGTAGAGGTTCAGCTTGGCCGGGGCCGGGCAGCCGTGCAGGGAAACGGGCGGTTTCACGGCGAGTCCACCACGATCCGCACCTGCAGCTCGCGGGAGCCGACGCGGGGCGTCGCAGGCCAGTCCGCCTCGAGGATGCGCGGCCTGCCGTCGTCGAAGCGTCTCGCGACATGCACGCGCCAGTCCGAGTCGGCGATCCTCGGCTCGCCGGCGCGCGCCTCGAGCCATGCCGGCAGCTCGTGGACCGGCAACCGCCAGCCGAGCGCCCGCTCGAGGAGCTCCTCGGCCGTGACGGCTTCGAGCACGGTTCCGTCCGAAGTGGTGAGCCGCGCATGCCCGGGCCGGTCCTCGAGCTGGGCAATGGTCTGCCCGAAAGGCGAGAAGACGGCGAGCGAGCGGCGCTCGCCGTGGGAGCGCAGCTCGAATCGGCCCTGCACCTGCTCCTGCCTGCGCTCGACGCCCGGCTCGGTCAGCACCATCGAGAAGCGGCCCATCCACAGTCCCGTCGGCGCGCCGGGCCCCGGCGCCGGGCTCGCGCAGGCCGCCGCCAGGGCGACCAGCCCGGCCAACAGGAGGCGCCGGGTGCTCGATGCGGGCGACATGCCGCTCACAGGCGGACTTGCAGCCTCGCAAGCGTCTTGCGCAGGGTTTCGTTGTCCGGTTCCCTGCCGCGCGCTTCCTGCCACAGCCTGCGGGCTTCGTCATGACGGCCCTGGGCCCACAGGACCTCGCCGAGGTGGGCGGCGATCTCGGCTTCCTGGGAGCGCTCGTAGGCCCGGCGCAGATGCTGCTCGGCCTCCTCGAGCTTGCCAAGGCGGAACAACACCCATCCCATGCTGTCCTCGATGTGCGCGTCGTCGGGGGACAGCTCGAGCGCCTTGCGGATCAGCTCGTGCGCCTCCTCGAGCCGCTCGTTCCGATCGGCGAGCGTGTAGCCGAGCGCGTTGTACGCATGCGCATGATCCGGCTGCAGCGCGATGATCCGGCGCAGGTTCTTCTCGAGGACGTCGATGCGGTCGAGCCGCTCCGCGACCATCGCCTGGTCGTAGAGCAGGTCGGGATTGTCGGGCCGCTCGGCGAGCGCGCCCCCCAGCAGCTCGAACGCCTCCTCGTGGCGGCCGGCATCGCGCAGGACCTGGGACTCGGCGAGGACCAGGCGCACCTGGTCGTCGGAGCGCCCGGCCGCCGCTTCCGCCAGCAGCGTGCGCGCCTCTTCCACCCGACCGAGCTTGCCGAGCGAGATCGCGCGCCGCACCAGGGCGGGCACCCTTTGTTCGCCGGAATCGACCCGGGCATACCAGTCGGCCGCTTCCTCGTACCTGCGCTGCTCTTCGGCGAGCTGGCCGAGGAACATGTAGGCCGGGTCGTTGTTGCGACGCACGTCGGCCGGCAGTTCGACATAGCGCTTCAGGTAGTCCGCCGCCACGTCGGGCTGGCCGGTCTGGTACGCGAGCTGCCCGAGCGAGAACAGGATCATCGGGTCGTCGGGGCGGCTCGCCAGCGCATGCTCGAACTGTTCGCGGGCGCCATCCGCGTCGCCGTCGGACAGCATCAGGCGCGCGAGCATGAAGCGGGCGTCGGTCGCGTCCGGATTGCGCTCGAGGAACCCGGAGAGGATCGCGCGCGCCCCCTCCGGATCCTCGCCCTGGTGGGCATAGCGTGCCGCCGCCATCGCCGGTTCGGGATCGTCGGGTTCGAGCGCCATCGCGGCCCTCGCCTCGGCGAGTGCCCGGTCGGGCTTGTCGGCGGCCATCGCCACCGCGGCGACGGCCAGCCGGGCCGTCGGCTCCCGGGCATCGGGCTCGGCGAGCCGGGCCAGCATGTCCAGCGCCGCGGACTTGTCCGCGACCCGGGTGAGCAGCGTCTGGAGCTTGCGATAGACGATCGGCAGGCTGCCGTCGGCGCGCGCCTGGGCCAGGCGCTTCGCCAGCAGCGGCTCGGCCGGGATGAAGCGCCCGGTGGACAGCAGGAGGGTTTCGAGGGTCTGCGCCGCCATGTCCGAATCCGGCTCGAGCTGGTGCCAGAGTTCGGCGGCCGGCACGGCGGACTCGATGAGCCGGCCCGCCAGCGCGAGCTCCGTGGCCCGTCGGGCAAGCCTCGGGTCGCCGGTCTCGCGCGCGATGCTGAGGTACGTCGCCGTCGCCCGTCCGTACTCGCCGCGCTGGGCTGCGATCTCCGAGGCGAGGATCTGGTAGAGCAGCTCGCGGGTGAGTTCGACGTCGGGAATCGTGCCGGGTGGCGCGGCCTTCGGCAGCGGCGGCGTGAGCGGTTCGTCGCTCGAGGGCGGCGCGATCGCCTGCGGCGGCAGCGCGGGCGGCTCCGGGGGCGTCGCCTCCTTCGCCCGGGGCGCATCCTGCGCGGGCGCGGCCTGCCGAGGGCGCGGGGGCGCGGCCTCCGGGGCCGGCCGCTTGGCGGCGGGCGCAGACGAACGGGGTGCCGGCGTCGGTGCGGAACCGGTCGGGGCGGCGGGCTGCGCCTGGGGTGCGGGGGGCTGTTCGGACGAGGGGGGTGCGGCTCCGTCGATCGCGCAGGCGCCAAGGGCGCCGACGCTCAGCAGGAGCGCGCAGACCCGGCCCGCGCGGCGGCCCGCGAGCCCGCGCAGCCGGGGATACATCGCATTCATGGGAGGATGTTAGGTCCAAGCGAATGCCGGAGCAAGGTGAGCAGGATGCCCGAACTGCCCGAAGTCGAGACGGTCAGGCGCGGCCTCGAAGGCGCGATCCTCGGACGCACGGTGCGTGCCGTCGTGGTACGGGCGCCGGCGCTGCGCTGGCCAATCCCGGCCGATCTCGACCGCATCCTCCCGGGCCTGGAGGTCGCCTCGGTGCGCCGCCGCGGCAAATACCTGCTGCTCGGGCTCGCTCCGGGCACGCTGATCGTGCATCTCGGCATGAGCGGCAACCTGGTGTTCCGGCGCGAGCCGACGCCGCCGGGGCGACACGATCATCTCGACATCGTGTTCGACCATGGCGTCGCCCGGCTCAACGATCCGCGGCGTTTCGGCGCGGTGCTCTGGCACCCGCGGGCGCTGGGCCCCGTCGAGGATCACCCGCTGCTCGCCGGGCTGGGCATCGAGCCCTTCGCGGAGGAATTCGACGGTCGCCATCTCTACCGGGCGTCCCGGGGGCGCATCGCCTCGGTCAAGCAGTTCCTGCTCGCCGGCGAGGCGGTCGTCGGGGTGGGCAACATCTACGCCTCCGAGAGCCTGCATCGGGCCGGGATACGCCCGACCCGCGCCGCGGGGGCGATCGGGCTCGCGCGCTACGAACGCCTGGCCGAGGCGATTCGCGCCACCCTGGGCGAGGCGATCGAGATGGGCGGCACCACCCTGCGCGACTTCGAGGGCCCCGACGGTGTCGGTGGCTACTTCCAGCTCGCCTGCCGGGTGTATGGCAGGGACGGGCTCGCCTGCGGGCGTTGCGGCGGCACCATCCGCCGGATCGTCCAGCAGCAGCGGGCGACCTGGTTCTGTCCCGGCTGCCAGCGCTGAGCGGTGCCGGACCGGGTCCCGGGGGCGTCGAAACCGCCGTTCAGCCCTGTCCAGCGGCCGGATGGCGGCTACCCGGGGTCGGGGTCTTCCCGGCCGGCCGGTCCGCCGGAACCCCTGTGCTAGAGTCGGCTCGACCTCATTCAGGCCGGGGCCTCGAGCCCCGCGCGAAGACCTCAAGCTCATGGGTGCGATCGGCGAACAGATCGCCGCTTACGGCGGCTGGAGGGGCGAACTCGCCGACGCGATTCGCCGCTATGGCCTTTGGCTCGACGATGTCGGGCTCGCGGACGAGGTTGCCCGGGCACGGATCGACGCGATGCTCGCGCGGCTCGCCGACGAGCGCGTGACCGTCGCCTTCGTGGCGGAGTTCTCGCGCGGCAAGTCGGAACTGATCAACGCGATCTTCTTCCCGGACCACGGCCAGCGGGTCGTGCCGTCCTCGGCCGGCCGCACCACGATGTGCCCGACCGAGCTGCGCTGGGACGCGGATCGTCCACCCTCGGTCCGGCTGCTGCCGGTCGAGACGCGCATCGACGACACCCCGCTTGCCGAACTGCGACAGCATCCCGAGGCCTGGACCGAGATCCTGCTGCCCCAGGGCGATCCGGGGCGGCTGCGCCAGGCGTTCTCGGCGGTGCAGGAGGTCGAGCGGGTGCCGCTCGATCGCGCGCGGCAGCTCGGCTTCGTGGAGGAGGGCGACGACGGCTTCCTGCAGCCGGACGCGGAAGGCCTGGTGCAGGTGCCGCGCTGGCGGCATGCGATCGTCAACTGGCCCCATCCGCTGCTCGAGATGGGGCTGGTGATCATCGACACCCCGGGCCTGAACGCGATCGGCGCCGAGCCCGAGCTCACGCTGTCGATGATTCCCCGGGCCGACGCGGTGCTGTTCGTGCTCGCCGCCGATACCGGCGTCACGCGGTCCGACATCGAGGTCTGGCGCCGGCACGTGAGCCCGGTCCAGCGCAGCGGCAGGATCGCGGTGCTCAACAAGATCGACGGCCTCTGGGACGAGCTCAAGGACGAAGCCAGCGTCGAGGCCGAGATCGAGCGACAGGTCGCCAATGTCGCGGCGACGCTCGAGCTGCCTGCTGGCATGGTGTTCCCGGTCTCGGCGCAGAAGGGACTGGTCGCGCGCGTGCAGGGCGATCGCGAGCTTCTCGAGCGCAGCCGCCTGCCGGCCCTGGAGCGCGCCCTGGCCGACGAGCTCGTGCCTCGCCAGCGCGAGCTGCTCGTCGAGCATGTGCGCCGGGAATTCGACGAGCTGAGCCGGGTGGCCGGCTCGGTGCTGGCCGCGCGCCGGCGCAATCTCGTCGAGCAGCTCTTCGAGCTCAATGCCTTGCGCGGCAAGAACCGCGAGGTGATGAGCCACATGGCGACCCGCATCCGGCGTGAGCGCGAGGACTTCGAGCAGGGCCTGCGCCACCTGCAGGGACTGCGCTCGGTCTTCGCCCGGCATTCCCGGACGATCTTCTCGACCATCGGCGCGGACGCGCTGCGCCAGCACGTGCGCGAGGCTCGCGAGGAGATGCGCAGGAGCAACTTCTCCACCGGCCTGCGCGCGGGCATGGACAGCCTGATCAGCGCCGTGCGCGCGGATTTCGGCGAGACCGCGCGACTGGCCGGCGAGGTGGGCACCCTGATGAGCGCGATGTACAAGTCGTTCGCTTCGCAGCACGGCCTCTCGCTCGGTTCTCCCATCCTGTTCTCGATGAAGCGCTACTTCGCCGAGCTCGACCGCATCGAGGAGCTGCAGCGACGCCACTTCGGCGCCGCGAGCCTCGTCACGACCGAGAAGTGGGCGCTGATGCGGCGTTTCTTCGAGTCGGTCGCGTCCCGCATCAAGGCGCTCTACGAGAAGCTGAACCGCGATATCCAGGCCTGGCTTCGTGCGGTCATGGCGCCGATCGAGGGCCAGATCCGCGAGCACCAGGAGCAGCTCAAGCGCCGGCTCGACGCGGTGCGGCGCGTGATCGACGCCAACGGAAGCCTCGACGAGCGAATCGAGGTGCTCGAACGCATGCGCGCCGAGGTCGAGCAGCGCACCGCGGTGGCCGACGAGCTGGTCGGCCAGATCCGCGCGACGCTCGGGCATCCGGGCCGACCGGTCGGGCAGCTCGAAATCGCCTGACGTGAAGCGGGCCATCACGCTCGCACCCGCTCGCCGCTCTCCCGGGCAGGGCCCCGTGCCTCCGGGCGACCGGGCGTCCCGCGGCAAGGGCGAGTTCGCAAGGCGGGTGGCCGCCTGGCAGGCGGAGCACGGCCGTCACGACCTGCCCTGGCAGCGCGACCCCGATCCCTATCGGGTGTGGCTCTCCGAGGTCATGCTCCAGCAGACCCAGGTCGCGACCGTGATTCCGTACTACGAGCGCTTCGTCGCCCGCCTGCCCGACGTGGGGGCGCTCGCCGCGGCGAGCGAGGACGAGGTGCTCGCGCTCTGGAGCGGGCTCGGCTACTACAGCCGCGCGCGCAACCTGCATCGCTGCGCGAAGCTGGTGGTCGAACGGCACGGGGGGCGCTTCCCGTCCGATCCGGCCGGGCTCGCGGCGCTGCCCGGCATCGGTCGCTCGACGGCCGCCGCGATCGCGGTGTTCGCGTTCGGCGGGCGCGCGGCGATCCTCGACGGGAACGTCCGCCGGGTGCTCGCGCGCGTGTTCGGTGTCGAGGGCGATCCTGCCTCGGTGGCGACCCAGCGCCGCCTGTGGGAGATCGCCGAGCGCGAGCTGCCCGGGCGCGATCTTCCGGGATACACGCAGGGCCTGATGGACCTGGGCGCGACCGTCTGCACCCGGGCGCGCCCCGCCTGCGCGCGCTGTCCGGTGTCGGGGCTGTGCGAGGCGCTCGCTACCGACCGGATCGACGAGCTCCCCGGCCGGCGCCGGCGCCGCGCGTCCCCGCTGCGCGAGGCCGTCCTGCTGGTGGTGCGCGGCGAGGCGGGGCTCTTCCTCGTCAAGCGGCCGGCCGACGGAATCTGGGGCGGCCTGTGGAGCGTGCCCGAGGTCTCGCTCGCGCGGCCAGGGGACGAAGAGGCGACGGCGCCGGCGATGGTCCTCGATGCGGCGGCCGGGCTCGCGGGCGAGCTCGGCCTGGCGTCGGCCCCCAGGCGGGTGCTTCCCGCCTTCGAGCATGTCTTCACCCATTTCCGGCTGCGCGCGCATCCGGTGCTCGTGGATGCGCGGGGGGCGCCCTCGCGCATCGCCGCGGAGCCGGCGTCCGGGCGCTGGTGGCGCGAGGACGAGATCGCCGGGGCGCCGCTGCCCGCGCCGATCCGCACGCTGATCGAGTCGCTGCCCGCCTGATCGCCCGACCGGTTCAGCCGGCGCGCCGCGCGCGCCAGTCGAGCCATGTGCCGAGGATCCCCTTCGGCATGTAGATGATGAAGAACACGAGCAGGGCGCCGTAGATCAGCATGTCGAGCCCGTGGACCTGGTTGCCCACGAGGATGCGCAGCGACTCCGACAGCAGCAGCAGGAATACGGCGCCGACCGTGGGCCCGAGCATCACGAACATGCCGCCGGCGATGGCACCGAAGACGATCTGCAGCGAGATCGCGATGCCGGAGACGGTCTCGGGATTGACGTAGAGCTGGTACTGCGCGTAGAGCACGCCGCCGATCGCGGTCATGACCGCCGACAGCATGGCCACGCCGAGCTTCGAGCGGGGCACGTTGATGCCGATCGAGGCCGCTGCGTCCTCCTCCTCGCTGATCGCCTGCAGGGCGAGGCGCGTCATGCTGCGATCGACACGCCGCCAGACGTACAGTGACAGCAGCCACATCACGAGCACGACGTAGAACCAGACCGACCGGTCCGAGAACTGCAGGGCGAAGAGCGAGGCGGATTCCCCGGCGGGAATGCCGGGCACGGGCGTGACGCCGAGCGAGCCGCCGGTCGTGTCGCGCAGGCCCACGATGGTCAGGCGCACCACCTCCGCGAGCGCCAGCGTCACGAGCGCGAAGTAGTGGCCGACGATCCGGAAGTGGAAGCACGGATAGCCGATCAGGAAGGCGAGCACCGCGCTGGCCACCACCGCGACGGCCGCCCCGAGCAGTGGCGGCAGTCCGAAGTGGTTCCAGAGCATCACGACGGCATAGGCGCCGATGCCGAAGAAGGCCCCATGTCCAAGGCTGACCATGCCGAGCCGGCCCATCAGTGCCCAGCTCGTGTAGATGAAGCCCCACAGCATCGCCATGATCATCAGGTGCATGGGGTAGGCCCCGATCCCGAGGAACGGGGCGGCCAGCAGCAGCGCGAGGAGCGCCAGTCCGATGCGGCTCGCGGTCGTCGTCGTCACTGGCGCCTCGCGAAGAGCCCCTGGGGCTTCCAGAACATCATCACGATGAAGAACACGAAGGCGAGCACGTAGCCCCATTCGAGATGGAAGACGAAGCCGCCCACCGAGATGAACTGCGCGAAGAGGAAGGCGGCAAGGAAACCGCCGACCAGGTTGCCGAGCCCGCCGAGCACGCAGATCAGGAAGGCGATCGGACCGAAGGACAGGCCGATCGCGGGATGGATGTCGTACTGCAGGACGAGGAGGCAGGCCGCCAGCCCGGCCAGCCCGCCGCCCAGCGCGGATGTCAGCAGGTAGATGCGCCTGGGATTGACGCCCATCAGCGGCATGATCTCGCGGTCCTGGCTGATCGCGCGGATCGCGGTGCCGACATAGGTGCGGGTCAGGAACAGGTAGGTGACGACGATGGAGGCCAGCGCGACGCCGAAGGCGATCAGTCGCGACATCGAGAGGTAGAGCTCGCCGACGCTGACGCCGGGCAGCTGGAGGCCGATGTTGCGGAACTCGATGCCGAAGACGACGGTGGCTGCCGCCTGGAGGAAGAAGAGCACGCCACCGGTCACCAGCAGCTGGTTGATCGGTTCGGCGGTCAGGACCGGACGGACGATGAAGTGATGCAGCGCCGCCCCGAGGGCGGCGGCGATCGCCACGCCGAAGGGAAATGCCAGCCACAGCGGGGCGCCCTGGACCGAATGCAGCCACCAGATCGCGTACATGCTGACCATGATGATCTCGGCATAACAGATCCAGATGACGTCGATGACCCCGAACACGAGGTTCAGGCCGAGCGCGAGCAGGGCGAGCAGTCCTCCCAGCAGGACGCCGTTGACGATCGCCTCGACCAGGAAGATGTCGAAGAATTCCATCAGACCCCCAGGTAAGCCTTGCGGATCTCGTCGCTGGCGAGCAGCTCCCCGGAGGTTCCGCTCATCCGGATGCGGCCGGTCTCGAGCAGGTAGGCGCGATCGACGACGCGCAGTACCTGCTGGATGTTCTGCTCGACGATCAGCACCGTGTAGCCCTCGGCGCGGATGCGCTTCATGAGGTCGAAGATCGACTGCACGACGACCGGGGCGAGGCCGGCCGAGGGCTCGTCGAGCAGCAGCAGCCTGGGCTTGCTCATCAGCGCGCGGCCGATCGCGCACATCTGCTGCTCGCCTCCCGACATGGTGCCGGCGAGCTGGAGCCGGCGTTCCTTCATTCTCGGGAAGAGGGAATAGACGAAGTCCAGGCGTTCGCGATGGTGCCGGCGCGCGGCGGCGGTGTAGCCGCCCATCTTCAGGTTGTCCTCGACGGTCAGGCGCGGGAAGAGCCGGCGCCCCTCGGGCACCTGGGCGATCCCGAGCGACACGACCTCGTGGGGCGGGATGTCGTTGTAGCGTCGCCCATCCATCAGGAGGTCGCCCGCGCGGGCGTCGATGAGGCGCGATATCGCGCGCAGCAGCGTGGTCTTGCCCGCGCCGTTCGGGCCGATGACCGCGACGGCTTCACCGGCATCGACCTGGAGGGACACGTCGAACAGCGCCTGGAAGCTGCCGTAGCCCGCGCTCAGGTTGCGGATCTCGAGCATCAGTCGTTCGCCACCGATTGTCCCTGCGCGTCGAGCTGCCGGTGCACCGCCTCGGCGTCGCTGCCGAGATAGACCTCGATCACGCGGGGGTCGCGCGTCACCTCGGCCGGCAGCCCCTGCGCGATGAGCTCGCCGTGGTCCAGGACCAGGCAGCGGTCGATGACCCGCATGAGGACGCCCATGATGTGCTCGACCCAGATGATCGAGATGCCGCGCTCGTCGCGGATCCGCCTGAGCATGTCGGCCGCCTGGTCCATCTCCGCCTCGTCGAGGCCGCCGAGGCTCTCGTCCGCGAGCAGCAGCCGGGGCTGCGTGGCGAGTGCCCGGGCCATCTCCAGCTTCTTCAGCCCGGCCGCCCCGAGGCCGTCGACGCGGGCCGAGGGATCGCGCGGCAGGCCCACCAGCTCGAGCGCATCGCAGGCGCGCTTGTGCGCCTCGGCCGCGTCGATGTGCTCCGCGCAGCCGTAGTGCGCCGCGAGTACGGCATTCTCCAGGATGGAGAGCTTGCGGAAGGGCCGCGGGATCTGGAAGGTGCGCGCGAGCCCCAGCTTGCAGATGCGGTACGGTGGCAGGCCGCCGATCTCCCGGCCGTCGAGCCGCACCGATCCCTCGGTGGGCGCGAACAGCCCGGCGATGACGTTGAACGTCGTGCTCTTGCCGGAGCCGTTGGGGCCGATCAGGCCCAGGATCTCTCCCTCGGCCAGCTCGAAGGAGAGATTCCTGACCGCCGTGAACCCGCCGAAGCGCTTGGTGAGTCCCTGTACCGAAAGCACGCAGGCCCGCCCGGCGTCACTTCGCGTAGGCATGGCCCTTGGGCAAGGGCAGGACAGGGTCGGCCGTCTTGAGCGCGTCGGGCCAGACCACCTTCGTCTCGTTCCCGGCGTACTGCATCACGACCGGCGTCGAGCGCTCGTTCTGGCCCGCCATCTGATGGCCCGGGCCGAAGAACTTCACGCCGTAACCCTGGATCGTCCCGCCGACAGGAATGTCGGTGGCGAGCGCCGCCTCGCGCAGCGCGTCCGGCGAGATGCCGCCGTGCTCCTTGATGGCGCGCGGAAGCACGTCGGTGAAGAAGATCCAGGCCTGGTTGAAGCCCATCGAGACGTGGGTCGGCACTTCGTCGGCCTTGGTTTCCTCGACGTAGCGGCGGACCATCTCCTTGGTGATGTCGCCCAGGCCCGGCGCGAGCGACGACGGGTCGAGCAGCTGCGCGGCCACCGGATCGACGTTGAAGATGTAGTTCGCATCGTCCTTGAACGTGGCGTAGAGCCGGTCGAACTGGGCATAGCCCGCGCCGTGGCCGATCAGGGCCTGCCACTTGAGGCCCTGCTCCTTCGCCTGGCGCAGGAAGAGGGTGATGTCCGGGTTGTAGCCGGTGTGCAGGATCACGTCCGGCCGCGCGCGGCGCAGCTTGGTGACGAGCGGCGAGAGGTCGGGCGCGGTGGCGGAGTAGCCCTCCTTGAGCACGATCTGCATGCCGTGCTTGCCGCAGACGGCCTCGTTGCCCGCCGCGATGCCGGCGCCGTAGGGGCCGTCCTCGAAGATGATCGCCACCTTCAGGTCGCCCACCTTCTTGCCGAGGCTGGACTCCGCCTTCTCGGCGAGGAAGTCGCACGAGGCGGCGCCGAACTGGTCGGAGTGCACCTGCGGACGGAACACGTATCGCAGGTTCTTGTCCTTGAAGACGCTCGACGCGACGCAGATCGTCGCCCACATGAAGTTCTTCGCCTGGTCCACGCGCTGGGCCATCGGCACGCAGTGCGCCGACGAGAAGACGCCCATGATCATGTCGACCTTTTCCTGGTTCAGCAGCCTCTCGGTCTCGTTGATCGCCACTTCGGCCTTGCTCTGGGCATCGACGTAGATCGGGACGATCTTGTAGCCCTCGACGCCGCCGCGCTCGTTGATCATGTCGATCGCGTACTTGTTGCCGAGGTAGCCGGGCTGCGAGCCCGCCCCGGCGAGCGGGCCGGTGAGGTCGTAGATGACGCCGATCTTGATCTGCTTGTCCTGCGCGAGTGCGCTGCCGGACAGTGCGATGCCGGCGGCGAGGATGGCGGTTCCGACGGTGCCGACGTGCTTGCCGACGCGGCCCAGGGATCGGGCTACGCGATCGCGGATGGTCATGTCTCGTCTCCTCCAGGCTTGGCGCCTGTTGTCTGTTGCGGTGTGCGGGCTTTCACCGTGTCGTGACGCGCAGCGCGCGACCCAGCCTAGCAGAGGTCTTCGCGCGCGTCACCCCCCGCGGCGACGCGTCGGGGCTGGTCGCTAGAGCGCCCCGTGCTTCTTCAGCAGGTCGCGCACCACCATCATGCGGGCAAGCGGCGACTCCGCGCACATCATCGACTGCTTCGCGCGGGGAGCGAGCGGCATGAACTCGGCGAGGCGATTGGACACCCACACCAGGGAATCGAACCGGTAGGGCTCGGCCACCATCCGACGGGTCGGATCGGCCTCGCGCTCCACGATGTCCGCGACGACCCGGCGCAGCAGTTGCGCGCAGTCCTCGAACTCCTCCGGCAGGGGCTCGTCCTCGTCATCCGGCAGCCAGGTGGCGTTGGCGATCACCAGGCCGTCGGGCCGGACCTCGCGGTCGATGACGCGGAACCGGGATTCGCCTCGCGTCCAGATCTGGAGTACGCCGGGCTGCTCCATGTCCCATGCGTGGATGCGGGCGAGGCAACCGATCGCCTCGTGCTCGGCCGGCTCGCCCACCTCGGAGCCCGTCGTGATGCGGCACACGCCGAAGCCGCTGCCGTCGCGCAGGCAGTCGCGGACCATGTCCACGTAGCGCTTCTCGAAGATGCGCAGCGGCAGGACGCCCCCGGGGAAGAGGACCGTCTCGAGCGGAAACACCGGGATCACGGAGGGGCGACGCATCGGCATTCGCGCGGCGCCCACGGTTCAGGCCGCGAGCTTGCCGGAGGAGAGCCCCCGGTGGCGCACCAGCACGTGCTCGTTCGGGCGAAAGCGCGCCGCGAGCTGCTCGACGATGTACACGCTGCGATGCTGGCCGCCGGTGCAACCGATCGCCACGGTGAGGTAGCTGCGGTGCTCCAGCACGTAGTGCGGCAGCCAGGTCTCGAGGAACTCCGCGATGTGGTCGATCATCTGTCCCACCGCCGGGATTGCCTCGAGGTACTCGATGACCGGCTCGTCCAGGCCGGTCAGCGGCTTGAGTTCCGGGATGTAGAACGGGTTCGGCAGGCAGCGGACGTCGAAGACCAGGTCCGCGTCGAGGGGCAGCCCGTGCTTGAAGCCGAAGGACTCGAACAGCACGGTCAGCGTGGCCCGGTCGGTGCCGGCCATCTCGCGCACCCACTGGCGCAGCGTGTTGGGATGCAGGTCGCTCGTGTCGATGGACATGCCCGCGTCCTTGACCACCGACATGAGCTCGCGCTCGCGCTCGATGCATTCCAGCAGGGTCGGCACCTTGTCGTCGGCATCGGAGCGCATCGACATCGGGTGGCGCCGCCGGGTCTCGGAGTAGCGCTGCACGAGCTTGTCGGTGCGCGCGTCGAGGAAGAGCACCTTGACGTCGTGGCCGTGCAGCGCGAGGCCGCGGATCATGTCGCGCAGCTCCGCCACGGATTCGCCGTTGCGGGCGTCCACGGCCACCGCCACGCGGTTGTGGCCCGCCTGCTGCAGCGAGGCGATCACCTCGTGCAGGAATCGCACCGGCAGGTTGTCGATGCAGAAGAAGCCGTCGTCCTCGAGGACCTTCAGGGCGATCGACTTGCCGGAGCCGGAGATGCCGGTGATCAGCATCACGCGCATGGCTCAGCCTTCGCCGGTTTCGATGAGGCGCCGCTGGCGCTGGATGAATTCGGCCGTCGTGTCGATGCCGCGCAGCTGCAGCACCGTGCTGCGCACCGCGGCCTCGGTCAGCACCGCGAGGTTCCGGCCGGCGGCGACGGGAATCACCATCTTGCGCACCGGCACCCCGAGCACGTCCTGGGTGAGCGCCTCGAGCGGCAGGCGCTGGTAGTCGTTGTCCATGCTGCTGCGCCGGACCATGTGCACGATCAGCTTGAGCCGCATGTGCCGGCGTACCGCCGTCTCGCCGAAGATGGTGCGGATGTCCAGCAGGCCGAGCCCGCGCACCTCGAGCAGGTTGCGCAGCAGCGGCGGGCACCGGCCCTCGATCGCCTGCGGGCCGATGCGGGTGAACTCGACGACGTCGTCGGCCACGAGGCCGTGCCCTCGGCTGATCAGTTCCAGCGCGAGCTCGCTCTTGCCGAGGCCGGATTCGCCGGAGATGAGGACGCCCATCCCGAGCACGTCCATGAACACGCCATGCATGGACGTGTGGGCGGCCATGGCGCGCGTGAGCCAGTCGCGCAGCGTGTCGATCACGCGGGCCGCCGAGAGCGGCGTGGCGATCACGGGCACCCGGGCCGCACGGGCCAGCTCCAGGATGGTGTCCGGCACCGGCAAGTCCTCGGCGAGGATCACCGCGGGCGAGGCGTTCGAGACGATGTCGCGCAGGGTCGCGGCCTGGCGGTCGGGGCCGAGCTGCTCGAAGAAGCGCATCTCGGGCGCGCCGAAAACCTGGATCCGGTCGGGGTGGATCAGGTTGAGGTGACCGACGATGTCGGAGGGCTCATGGAAGTGCCCGTCGTCGGTATGGACGGGGCGCTCGGCCCCATCGGGCTGGAGCCAGCGAAGCCTCAGCGCCTCGGCATTTGCGTCGAAAAGCGCCTGCACCGTGCGGATCATCGCTGGACGCCCCTGCGGGCCGGAATCCGTGACTCGATCGGATGACCCGTTCACCAGTGTCAGGCCGCTGGCCGGAACGGTTTCCAGGTCGCGAGGATCTTGTGGATCTGGGCCGGATTGTCCTGCTTCATGAGCGATTCGCGGATCTGCGGATCCGAGAGCAGCTCGGCCAGCTCCGAAAGGATCTCGAGGTGCTCCTCGGTCGCGTTCTCCGGCACCAGGAGGAACACGACCAGGCTGACGGGCTCGCCGTCCGGAGCGTCGAACGGGACGGGGGTCGCGAGCCGGATGACCGCGCCCAGGGCCTGCTGCAGGCCCTTGATGCGGCCATGGGGAATCGCGACGCCGTCGCCGAGGCCCGTCGAGCCCAGCCGTTCGCGCGAGAGCAGGGCGTCGGTGACCCTGCTGCGCTCGATTCCGTGGCTGTTCTCGAAGAGGAGGCCGGCCTGTTCGAAGAGTCGCTTCTTGCTCGTTACCGAGACGTTGACCAGCACGTTGTTCGGTGCCAGCAGCCGGGAGATTCGGTTCATCTGCACTCGCCCCACAAGCGAAAGAGGCTTCCGCAAGGCACGGGGCCGGATCAAAGCGGCAATCAGGCCATTATAGCCAGTGCCGGGATGGGAAACGTGCGATGTTGCTCGCCAGCAAAGGGGTGCCGGCAGTGAAAACCACAAGGAAAGGACGCCCGCAGGCGTCCTTCCCAGTCGAAAACTGCAGCCGCCTCAGATAGATGGCTGCACAAGTGGATGACGCTTCAGAGCTTCGTGGCCGTGTTCGGCCCGTTTCCCCTTCAGTTTCAGGACTTGTCGATCCAGCTTGTCGACCAGCGAGTCTATCGCCGCGTACAGGTCACCATCGGAGCATTCCGCAAAGAGGTCCTTGCCCCTGACGTGCAGGGTGATCTCGGCCTTCTGGACCAGCTTGTCCACGGACAGGAACACGTTGACGTCGATCACGTGATCGAAGTGCCGTTTGATCCGCTCGAGCTTGGTCGTGACGTACTCACGCAGTGCCGGTGTGACGCTGACATGATGTCCGCTGATCGAGAGGTTCATGCATCCTCCTTCGCCACCGGGGACATGCCCCGGGATGATTGGCGCTTGGGTCGTTGCAGGTGCGATACCGGGTGCCGGCGTCGGTCGGCTCACAGTGTCTTGCGCTGGGATACCGGGGGAATCCGCAGGGATTCGCGGTACTTAGCCACCGTGCGCCGCGCGACGACGATGCCCTGTTCGCCAAGTGTTTCGGCAATCTGGTTGTCCGATAAGGGGTGTCTGGAGTCCTCCGCTGCGATGAGTTGCTTGATCAGGGCCCGAATCGCGGTGCTGGAAGCAGCACCCCCGCTGTCGGTCGCGACGTGGCTGCCGAAGAAATACTTGAGCTCGAAGGTGCCGTGCGGCGTGAGCATGTATTTCTGTGTGGTGACTCGCGAAACGGTCGATTCATGGAGCCCCAGGGTCTCGGCGATCTCCCGCAGGACCAGCGGTCGCATCGCGACCTCGCCGTGCGAAAAGAACGCCTTCTGCCGGTCGACGATGGCCTGCGAGACCCGCAGGATGGTGTCGAACCGCTGCTGGACATTCTTGATCAACCAGCGCGCTTCCTGCAACTGCGCCGCCATGTTGGCATGGGCTCCCCGGTGGCGCTTGAGGATGCTCGCGTAGAGGTCGTTGATCCGCAGTTTCGGAACGACGTCGCCGTTGAGCGAGACCACCCAGGCATTGCCGTGGCGGCGCACGACCACGTCCGGCACCACGAAGCGCGCCTCCCCGCCGCCGAAGGCCGCGCCGGGTCGGGGGTTGAGCCCCACGACCAGCGCCTGCGCCTCGCGCAGTTCCTCCTCGGTGCAGCGCAGCGCGCGCTTGAGCCGGGTGAAGTCGCGGCCGGCCAGCAGCGAGAGATGGTCGGCAACCATCCGGATGGCCAGTTCGAGCCGGGCCGGGGGAACCCGTCGCGCCAGCTCGTCCCGACGCAGCTGGAGCAGGAGGCTTTCGCGCAGGTCGGCCGCGCCGACGCCGGGCGGATCGAAGCTCTGGAGCAGGCGCAGCGCGGCCTGCAGCTCCTCGGGCTCGACGCCGGCCTCCGGCGGGATCATGGCGAGGATCTCGTCCAGGCTGGACTCCCGGAATCCGTCGTCGTCGAGGTCGTCGATGAGCAGCTCGACCAGGGCGCGGTCGCGCGGGCCGCAGTGCGTGGCCGCGAGCTGCCCCAGCAGGTGTTCGCGCAGGCTGGTCTCGGCGGCCGCCAGCTGCGGGAACTCGGCCTCCTCCCCGTCGGAGCGCGTCCTTCGGCCGGAATCCATGCCCCAGTCGAGGCCGCGGTCCGCGTCGTCCGCACCCCCGAAGGCGTCGGCATCGCCCGCGGGCGCCGCCTGGTCCAGGCGGGCGTCGAGGGCGCCGGCATCCGCGGGCTCCGGGGCCTCTGTGCCGCCGCCCGCGCCCTGGGCGGGGTCGATGCCGCCGTTCGGCGCGATGCGCATGCAGGCTTCGAGGGGATCGTCCGTGCGCTCCAGCAGGGGGTTGTCACGCAGGATCTGCTCGAGCTCCTGGTTCATCTCGAGCGTGGACATCTGCAGCAGGCGGATCGACTGCTGCAGCTGCGGGGTGAGCGTGAGCTGCTGGGAGTACTTGAGCTGGAGAGACGGCTTCATTGCGGGCGGACTCGGTGCCTTGCGTTGCCGGGTCCGCGGCCACCCCCGGGAGGGCTACATCGAGAAGTGCTCTCCGAGGTAATAGCGGCGCACGTCCTCGTTCATGACCACTTCTTCTGGCGAACCGGAAGCAAGAACGGTACCAGATCGAATGATATACGCGCGGTCGCAGATGCCAAGGGTCTCGCGCACATTGTGGTCGGTAATGAGGACGCCAATCTGGCGTTCCTTGAGAAATCTCACGATTCTCTGGATCTCGATCACCGCGATCGGGTCCACGCCGGCGAACGGCTCGTCGAGAAGGATGAAGCGCGGGGAGTTCGCCAGCGCCCGGGCGATCTCGACGCGGCGGCGCTCGCCGCCCGACAGCGAGATGGCCGGATTGGATCGGATGTGGTCGATCTGCAGTTCGGAGATGAGCTCGTCCCGGCGCTGCTCGATGGCCTTGCGCGACAGCGGGCGGCCCGATTCGTCGACCTGGAGCTCCAGCACGGCCGTGATGTTCTCCTCGACCGTCAGCTTGCGGAACACGGAGGCTTCCTGGGGCAGGTACGACAGGCCGAGGCGGGCGCGGCGGTGGATCGGCAGGCGGCCGATGGGCTGCCCGTTCAGCTCGATGGTGCCGCCGTCGGCGGGCACCAGCCCGACGATCATGTAGAAGCAGGTCGTCTTGCCGGCGCCGTTCGGCCCCAGCAGTCCGACGACCTCGCCGCTCTCGACGAAGAGCGAGACGTCCTCGACCACCTTGCGGCCGTTGTAGACCTTCATGAGCGAGCGGCCTTCGAGCCGGTTGCGCTCCGTGACCGCCCCCATCAGCCGCCCTTGGACCCGGGTCGCCCGAGCTCGAGTTCCTGCGCCGGCTTGAGCGGCGTGGCGGGACCCTTCTGGCCGTCGTCCCCGCCCGATCCGTCCGTCGTGCGGGGCTGGATCACGACCCGGACGCGCCCGCTGGGATTGGCGGGCGTGACGCCCTTTCCGTTGCCGCGCTCGACGGTGAAGAAGTCGGTGGCGCCCTGGTAGGTGATCTGCGCGCCGAAGACCTCGTTGACCACGCGCTCGCCCTCGAGCCGGCGCATCGAGGCTTCGTCCTGCAGCTTGAGCACGTCGCCGCGACTGTCGTAGTCGAGCGTCTTCGCCTCGCCCTCGATGACGTCGCCCTCGGCCTTGCGCACCTGCCGGAACCGGGCCGGGTTCCCCGTGGCGGTCGCGAAATGGTTGCCGGCCTCGTCCTGGCGCAGCACGATGCGATCGGCCAGCACCGTCAGCTGGCCGCGGACCATGTGGACGCGGCCGGTGAAGACGTTCACCTGGCGGGCATCGTCATAGGTCATGTGGTCCGCCTCGACCTGGATGGGCGCGTTGCGGTCGGCCTCGACCCCTTGCGCGCCAGCGGGGTTCCCGGCGAGCAGCAGGACGAGCATCAGCGTCGTCGGGATGGCGATGCGAGGTCTCATGGACGTGGCGGGGCGTCGGCGGCCGGCTCTGGATGCCATTGGCCGCGCACCTCCGAATCGACCCGTAGCTGGCGGGCGGCATTATCGAATTCCATTCCGACGCCGGTCAAGGTCGATTCCCCGCGGCGGATGAGGACGGGCCGGTCCGTGCGCGCGACCTCGGTGACCGAGTCCACGATCGCGAAGTCCGTCTCGACCGTCATGCGCGGCACGCCGGGCGCCGGCTCGCGCACCAGGCGCACGTCGTCGATCAGTTCGGTCATCCGGCCCTCGGCATCCGTGCGGGCACGCCTGGCGGTCAGGCGCACGGTAGGGCGATCGGGATCGAGGCTGACCAGCACCGGCGCGTCGAACTCCGTCGTGCCGTCGTCGGGGAAGTGGCGCATCTCGTCCGCCAGCATCCGGAACACGGGCCGACCCTCGCCGTTCAGGCGGATCATGGCGAGGCCCTCGACGAAGTAGTCGGGCACATGCCCGAGCGACCGGTCGCGCGGCGCCGAGCGGTCGGCGGCCGACTCCGCCAGGTACCACGTGCCGACCACGAGCGCCGACATCAGCAGCGTGGCGAGCACCGCCGTGACCCGGTCCTTCAGGCGGCGCTTCATTGGCGCTCCTGGTCCTCGAGCAGCTCCTCCCAGCGGCCCTGGGCGCGCAGGATGAACTCGGCGAACTCGCGCACCGCCCCCGCGCCAGCGGGCCGGCGCGACACCCAGTGCACCCGCCGGACGATCTCGGGGGGCGCGTCCCCGGGGGCGGCGGCGAGCCCCGCGCGGCGCAGGGCCGGGAGGTCGGGCCAGTCGTCGCCCATGTAGGCGATCCGCTCGGCCGGGACGCCGGCGCGCTCGGCGAGCCGCGCGAGCGCCTCGGCCTTGCGCGCGACGCCCTGCATCACGTCGTCGATTCCCAGCTCGGCGGCCCGCCGCTCCACGATGGCCGATTCCCGCGCCGTGATCAGGGCGCAGTGCAGCCCGGCGCGCCGCAGCAGCGCGATCCCCATCCCGTCGCGCACGTAGAAGGACTTCATGGCTTCGCCCCCGGGCCCGATGTGGATGCGCCCGTCGGTGAGGGTGCCGTCCACGTCGAAGGCCACGACGGCGATGCGCCGGGCGCGCTCGAGCACGTCGACGCTCTCCGGCCGTGTCCGCGGCAGCTGGGCCTCGCTCATGGCTCAGACGATCTTGGCGGCCAGCAGGTCGAGCAGCGTCAGCGCGCCGACCAGGCGATCGCCGGAGACGACCAGGAGCTGGTTGATCTGGCGGTCCTCCATGATGCGCACCGCCTCGGCGGCGAGCGCCCCGGGCCCGATGACGACCGGGGAGCGCGTCATGACCGTGTCCACCGCGATCGTGCGGAAGTCGGCCGAGCGCCCCGCCTCGAGCAGTCGCCGCAGGTCGCCGTCGGTGAAGATGCCGTGGACCCGTCCGTCGGCATCGACGATGGCGGTCATCCCCATGCGCTTGCGGGTGACCTCCAGCACCGCCTCGGCGAGCGATGCCCCCGGCGCGACCCTCGGCAGGCTCGGACCCGTGCGCATCACGTCGGCCACGGTGGTGAGCAGGCGCCGGCCGAGCGCCCCGCCGGGATGGGATCGGGCGAAGTCCTCGGGGCTGAACCCGCGGGCCTCGAGCACCGCGACCGCCAGGGCGTCGCCGAGCGCGAGCGCGGCGGTGGTGCTGGCGGTCGGCGCGAGGTTGTGCGGGCAGGCCTCGCGCTCGACGCCGGCATCGAGATGCACGTCGGCGAGCTGGGCGAGCCTGGAGCCGGGCGATCCCGTGATGGCGATCAGGCGCGCGCCCTGGCGCTTGATGATCGGCACGATCGCCAGCAGCTCCTGGGTCGATCCGGAGTTGGACAGGGCGATGAAGACATCGTCGCGGGTGACCATGCCGAGGTCGCCGTGGCTCGCCTCGGCCGGGTGCACGAAGAAGGCGGGGGTGCCGGTGGAAGCGAAGGTGGCGGCGATCTTGCGGGCGATGTGGCCGGACTTGCCCATGCCGCTCACGACGACCCTCCCGGCACAGCCCAGCACCAGCTGGCAGGCGCGACCGAATCCGTCATCCAGCCGGGCCTCGAGCCCGGTGATCGCCTGCGCCTCGATGCGCAACACCTCGATCGCGCGCTGTCGCAGCCAGCCCACGTCGGGTTCGGTCGCCTTGTCCATGGCGCCGAGTATATAGACAGAGGTCGGCGAGGAGGCGCCCCGGAAGCGGCGCGGTTGCCCGGCCGCCCCGGGCACTTGCGGCTAGAATCCCGGCTAGGCTTCCGAACAAGGACAGGCCAGCCGGCCACCCTCCATTGCCCCAGGCTCCGGACAAGAACCCTTCCACCGACATCCTCCGCATCGAGAACGTGCGCTTCGGCTACGACGAGCGCCCGGTCCTCGACGGCGTGGACATGGCGTTTCGCCGGGGAACCGTCACCGCCCTCATGGGAGGCTCGGGCTCCGGCAAGACCACCGTGCTGCGCCTGATCGGCGGCCAGGTCCGGGCCCAGCGCGGGCGCGTGCTGTTCGAGGGCGTGGACGTCGGCGCACTCGGGCGCAACGAGCTCTTCAAGGTCCGGCGCCGCATGGGCATGCTGTTCCAGTTCGGCGCGCTCTTCACCGATCTCGACGTCTTCGAGAACGTGGCGTTTCCCCTGCGCGAGCACACCGACCTGCCGGAGGAGACCATCCGCGACCTCGTGCTGATGAAGCTGAATGCGGTGGGGCTGCGAGGGGCCGCCCGGCTGCGCACGTCGCAGGTCTCCGGGGGCATGGCCCGGCGGATCGCGCTCGCGCGCGCGATCGCCCTCGATCCGCCCCTGCTCCTGTACGACGAGCCGTTCGCGGGGCTCGACCCGATCTCGCTGGGCACGATCGCCCAGCTCATCCGCCGCCTCAACGACGCGCTCGGGGCCACCTCCGTGCTCGTGACCCACGACGTGCACGAGTCGTTCGAGATCGCCGACCAGGTCTGCCTGCTGGCCAAGGGGCGGATCGCCGCCAGCGGCACGCCGGAGGAGCTGATGGCCTCGACCGACCCGCTGGTCGTCCAGTTCCTCAAGGGCCAGCGCGAGGGGCCGGTGCCCTTCCACTATCCGGCGCCGCCGCTGGCGAGCGACTTCGGCATCGGGAAGTCCGCATGACGAGGCTGCTCGACGCGATCGCCGGCCTGGGCGCCTGGGTGGTCGCCCTGCTCGTGGGCATGGGCTACGGGGCGCGCTTCTTCCTGCGCCTGTGCCTGGTCTCGCTGCGGGCCGTGCGCCGGCCCCGCCTGGTGATCGACCAGGTGCACTTCATCGGCAACCACTCGCTGTCCATCATCCTGGTGTCGGGACTTTTCGTCGGCTTCGTCCTCGGCCTGCAGGGGTACTACACCCTCCAGTCCTTCGGCTCGGAGCAGGCGCTGGGCGTGCTCGTGGCGCTGTCGCTGGTGCGCGAGCTCGGGCCGGTGGTGGCCGCGCTGCTCTTCGCCGGCCGGGCCGGCACGTCGCTGACCGCCGAGATCGGCCTGATGAAGTCCGGCGAGCAGCTCCTCGCCATGGAAATGATGGCGGTCGATCCCGTCGCGCGGGTGCTGGCGCCACGCTTCCTCGGGGCGATCATCGCCATGCCGCTGCTCGCCGCGATGTTCTCCGCGGTCGGGGTGTTCGGCGGCTACCTCGTGGGCGTGCATCTCATCGGCGTCGATGCCGGCGCCTTCTGGTCGCAGATGCAGGCGGGCGTGGACGTCTTCTCCGACGTCGGCAACGGCCTGATCAAGAGCGTCGTCTTCGGCTTCATCTGCGCGTTCGTGGCCCTGTTCGTGGGCTACGAGGCGCGGCCGACTCCCGAAGGCGTCGCGCGGGCGACCACGACGACCGTGGTCGCCTCGTCGCTCGCCGTGCTCGGCGCCGACTTCCTCCTAACCGCGCTGATGTTCAGCACCTGAGGTCGAAAGATGACTCGAAAGACGACCGATCTCCTGGTGGGCCTGTTCGTGCTGGCAGGGCTCGCCGCGATCCTGTTCCTCGCGCTGAAGGTGGGCAACCTGGCGAGCTTCAGCTTCGCCGACGGCTACTCCGTGACGGCGCGCTTCGACAACATCGGCGGCCTCAAGGTCAGGGCGCCCGTCAAGAGCGCCGGCGTGGTCGTGGGCCGGGTCCAGTCGATCGGCTTCGACCCGAAGACCTTCCAGGCCACGGTGCAGATGGAAATCGACGAGCGCTACCGCTTCCCGAAGGACACTTCCGCGAGCATCCTGACCTCGGGCCTGCTCGGCGAGCAGTACATCGGGCTGTCGCCCGGCGGCGATCCCGACGACCTCGAGCCCGGCGACCGGATCACCATGACGCAGTCGGCGGTCGTGCTCGAGAACCTCATCGGACAGTTCCTCTACGGCCGCGCGTCCGAAGGGGGTTCCCAGTGAGACGGACTTTCCTCCCGCCCGGGATGCGCGGCGCCCTGCTCGCGCCCGTCCTCGCCGCCGCGATCGGCCTCGGCGGCTGCGCCAGCTCACAGGGCCCCGGCGCGACGGTCGATCCGCTCGAACCGATGAACCGGGCGATCTTCGCGTTCAACGACACCCTGGACAAGTACGCGCTCGAACCCGCCGCCACCGCGTACCGGGACTACGTGCCGGAGACCTTCCGCTTCATCGCCGGCAACATGTTCGAGAACCTGCGCGACGTCTGGACCTCGGTGAACAACCTGCTCCAGGGCAAGCCCGGGCAGGCCGCGAGCGACTTCGGCCGGGTGGTGGTCAACACGACCTTCGGTTTCCTCGGCATGGGCGACGTGGCCTCGGAGCTCGGGTTCCCGAAGCACCGCGAGGATTTCGGCCAGACGCTGGGCGTCTGGGGCGTGCCCACCGGCCCCTACCTCGTGCTCCCGTTTTTCGGGCCGTCCAACTTCCGCGACGGCCCGGCGCTCGTCGTCGATGCCTACGCGGACCCGATCGCGCCCCTCATCGACGACGTCCCGGTCCGCAACACCGTGTACGGCATCCGGGTGCTCGACGATCGCGCCAGGCTGCTCGGCGCGAGCGGCGTGATGGACGACATCGCGCTCGACCGTTACCTGTTCATGCGGGACGGCTATCTGCAGCGTCGGCGCAGCCTTGTGTACGATGGCGACCCTCCGCCGCTGGACGACGACTACGACGACAGCTGGCTCGACGAAGAATGAAGGACAAGGAATGCCCATGACCGCTCCCGCCCTATCGCGAACGACGCGTCGCCTCGTGCTCGGACTGATCGCGCTGCTCGCCGGCCTCGCGCTCGGGGCGCTGTCGTCGCCCAGGGCGCTCGCCGTGGAAGCGCCCGACAAGCAGATCGAACGGGTGAGCGCCGAGGTGCTCGCCCGCATCAAGGCGGACCCGGAGATCCGCTCCGGCAACCTCGACCGGGTCTCGCAATTCGTCGACGAGATGATCATGCCGGTCGTGGACTTCGAGCGGATGACGGCGCTGTCGGTAGGCCGCGGCTGGCGGGAGGCCACGCCCGAGCAGCGCCAGCAGCTGGTCGAGCAGTTCCGCACGCTGCTGCTGCGCACCTATTCCGGCGCGCTGTCGGAAGTGCGCGACCAGTCGATCCGCATGAAGCCGATGCGCGCCGACCCGGCCGACAAGGACGTGATCGTGCGCAGCGAAGTGATCGGCCACGGCACCGAGCCGATCCAGCTCGACTACCGGATGCGCCTTACCGGCGACACCTGGAAGATCTACGACATCAACGTGCTCGGCGTCTGGCTGGTCGAGACCTATCGGAACCAGTTCGCGCCCATCGTCAGCCAGGGGGGAATCCCGGGCCTGATCGAGTCCCTGCGCGAGCGCAACAGCCGCGGCGGTACCGAGCCCCCGCCCGCGAAGGGGTGAGGGGGGTGCGGGTCCCGCCGCGGGTGACGCTGGCCGAGGCCACCGCGTTCCGGTCGGCGGCGCTCGACGCCTGTGCGGCCGGCGACCGGGAATTCGACCTCGGCGCCCTCGAGGAGTACGACTCGTCGGTCGTCGCCATCCTGCTGGAGATCCGCCGGGCGGCGGGGTCCGACGGGGTCCGCTTCCTGAACGTCCCGGCGAATTTGCGTAAACTCGCCAGTCTCTACGGCGTCGATCCCCTGCTTTTCG